>NZ_JAGMUF010000008.1:0-447113 GCF_019049125.1 Streptomyces sp. AC602_WCS936
CGCCACACCCGCGCCCCCCGCGCCACCACCGCCACCGGCACCGCCACCACCGCGATCCACCCCAGCGCCGCGCCCCCGACCTGCCACCACACCGGCCCGAACCGGGCAAGCGCGGCACTCCCGAGCGGACCGCCCGCCAACGCGGCCAGCAGCGCGACGAGCACCGCGCACAGCACGGCGGCCAGGACGGCGGCGCCAATGGTTCGGCGCCAGGACCACACCACAGCGACCTCGTCACCCCCCGGCGCCGCCTCCCGGCCCACACCCGCCGTGGCCGCCCGCGCCGTGAACCACCCCACCACCACCCCCGCCACCAACGGCACCACCCCGGCCGCCCAGTGCAGCGGCGTGCCCGGCCCCGCGTCCGGCACCGCCGCCAGCAACGGGAACGGCGGCAGCAACGGCGTCGGCGCGGAGGCGAGCGGGCCCACGACATGACCGGTGCCGAGCACGAAACCCGGGCCGAGGGCGTACGCCGCCGCCCACACCGCCGCGTTCGGCACCAGGGTCAGGCAGAGCAGCAGCACGGCGAAGCGGCCCGACCACCCCTCGGTCAGCCGCAGGAACGCCTCCTGCGCGGCGCCCCCGTGCCACACCAGCGACACGGCGAGCAGCAGCGCTCCGCCCCCGACGAGCACCGCCGCACCGGCGCCCGCGGCGCGCGTGGCGGCGCCCAGGCGCGCGTCCGGCTCCACGATCAGCTCCCGCAGGTTCCGGGGCAGCACCCGCAGCGCCCGGCCCACCGGGCCGCCCGGACGGCCGAACGCCGTCCACACTCCCGCGCCCGCCGCGCCCATGGTGACCAGGGGCAGGCAGGTCGCCGCCCACCACAAGGACGGCCGCAGCGCAGCGTCGGCCGAGTACAGCACGACGGGCGTGGCGACGGCGAGGTAGCCGAGCACGACCCCGGCCCAGGCGTTGCGCGCGGAGACCGGCGGTGGCCCGGCGTCCCGCAGGCGCCCGCCCGCGCCCAGGCGTCCGGCCCCGGCCTTCGCGCCGGCTCCCACGGCCACCCCGACCCCGTCCCCGGGGTCGGTGGCGTCCCGGGCCGCGCGATGCAGCAGCCACACCGGCAGCAGGAGCAGCAGCAACGGGGTGACGCCCACGGGCGCGGGAGTACCCGAGAGCGTGTCGGCACGGACCAGTTCGGCCCCGTGCGCGAGCACCCACAGCGCCGCGGCGACGTGCAGGGTGCCGCCGGGCCCGCTGTCGGGGTAGGGCGAACTGATCCAAAGCACCGTCACGAGCACGGCGCACGACGCGAGTCCCAGCCCGGCCGCGACCGCGCCGCCGAGGAGGCCGTCGGACAGACCGGGCGACCGGTCGCGCCACCGGGTGCGCAGCAGGGACAGCGGGGCTGGGCGGGCGGTCGTCTGCATCACACCCGCCATGCTCCCAACGACACGCGCTTTCCCGGCGTAACAGGCGAAGCTCCGCTGTGTCGCTCAATATATGTTTATGTACTTTTTCGTACGAAGGGGCGCCCTGTGACACGGAGCCCCGCAACCCCGCTCCCTCCTCCCAAGGCACGCCGACGCCTGCGCGAGTCCGCCTCGCTGACGCAGGCTCAGCTCGCGGCGCGGGTGGGGGTCACCCGCGAGACGGTCCGTGCGTGGGAGTCCGGCCGCACCACTCCACGCGGCCGCAAACGGGAGGCGTACGCGAAGCTGCTGAACACCCTGGCCGAGGAGGCGGCGGCACGGCGGGCCAAGCCGACGCTCACGCCGGAGCCGGAGCCCGAAACGGAACAGTCACCGGTGCCCGTCGTCGTGGCCGCGGGAGCCGGGGCGCCGAGCCCCGCCGAGGAGGCCGCCCAGGGGCCTGTTCTGGGGTCTGCCCTGGAAGCGGTCGGCAGCCCCGCACCCCCCGCGAAGCCGCTGGACGAACAAGTTCCGGAGGAACAGCCGGACCGCGGCCCGGAAACGGAACCCCACTCGGAGCCGATGCCCGGGTCAGCACGCCCCGGCCCGGACCGGCTGACCCCCGCTCAGGCCTTTGACGCCCTGTACGGGTTCAGCGCCCCGTCCCTGGTGCGCCAGACCTACCTGCTGACCGGTCGGCGCGAACTGGCGCGCGAGTCGGTGGAGCGGGCCTTCCAGGTCGCCTGGGAGCACTGGCCCGAGGTGGCCCGCGACCGCGACCCGGTGGGCTGGGTCCGGGCGACGGCGTACGAGTACGCGCTCTCGCCCTGGCAGCGGTTCCGGCTGCGCCACCGGCACCCGGAGCCGCCCCCCGCCGACCCCGGCGACCGCACTCTGCTGAACACCCTGCTCAGGCTTCCCCCGCCGCACCGCCGCACGCTCCTGCTGTACGACGGTGTGGGTCTGGGCCTGCCCGAGACCGCGGCGGAGACGGAGGCGAGCACCCCGGCGGCGGCGAACCGGCTGATGCGCGCCCGCGAGGCCCTCGCCGGCCGGCTGCCCGAGCTGGCCGACCCGCAGGTGCTGCACCGGCGGCTGGCCGAGCTGGCGTCCGCCGAACGGCTGCGGGCGGCCGAACCGACGGCGGTGCGCACGGGCAGTGAACGCCGGGCGCGTTTCCTGACCCGGGCCGCGATCGCCTTCACGGTCGCCCTCATCGGGACCACGGCCCTGACCCTGCGTACCGCGCCCACGCACTACGAACCTCCCGTGTCCCCCGGGGAGACGGTGCGCGGGGTGCCGCCCAGGGTCGCGCCGGGACCGCTGTCGGACGAGCAGCTGGAGCTGCGGCAGAAGCTGCGGGACCAGTTGCAGGACGGCCCGGAACGGCTGACGCCCCGGATCGAATGACACCGTTCGGCTTGTCGCCGTTCAGCTTGACGCCGTTCGGCTTTCGTCACGCCGCCGTACGCCGAGTGGGCCCGCCCTCTGACGAGGACGGGCCCACTCGGTGTGGTGCGCCGCGCGCCGTGGCGTGGCGCGGAAGGTGTTCAGCCGGCCAGGATCTCCCGGGCGAGCTTCGCCGTCTCGGTCGGCGTCTTGCCGACCTTGACGCCAGCGGCCTCCAGGGCCTCCTTCTTCGCCTGGGCGGTGCCGGACGAACCGGAGACGATGGCGCCGGCGTGGCCCATGGTCTTGCCCTCGGGCGCGGTGAAGCCGGCGACGTAGCCGACGACCGGCTTGGTCACGTTGGCCTTGATGAAGTCGGCCGCGCGCTCCTCGGCGTCGCCGCCGATCTCGCCGATCATGACGATCAGGTCGGTCTCGGGGTCGGCCTCGAACGCGGCGAGCGCGTCGATGTGCGTGGTACCGATGATCGGGTCGCCACCGATGCCGACGGCGGTCGAGAAGCCGATGTCGCGCAGCTCGTACATCATCTGGTACGTCAGCGTGCCGGACTTCGAGACCAGGCCGATGCGACCCGGCTTGGTGATGTCGCCCGGGATGATGCCGACGTTGGACTGGCCCGGGGTGATGATGCCGGGGCAGTTCGGGCCGATGATGCGGGTCTTGTTGCCCTTCTTGCCCGCGTACGCCCAGAAGGCGGCCGAGTCGTGCACGGCGATGCCCTCGGTGATCACGACGGCCAGCGGGATCTCGGCGTCGATGGCCTCGACGACGGCGTCCTTGGTGAACTTCTCCGGCACGAAGATGACGGAGACGTTGGCGCCGGTCTTCTCGATGGCCTCCTTGACGGTGCCGAAGACCGGTACCTCGTTGCCGTCGAAGTCCACGGACTGACCCGCCTTGCGCGGGTTCACGCCGCCCACGACGTTGGTGCCGTCGCCGAGCATGAGCTTGGTGTGCTTCATGCCGGTGGCGCCGGTCATGCCCTGGACGATGACCTTGCTGTCCTTGTTGAGCCAGATAGCCATGGTGTGTTGGTGTCCTCGTCCTGAGTGCTTACTTGGCGGCGTGGGCCAGCTCGGCGGCCTTGTCGGCCGCGCCGTCCATGGTGTCGACGCGCTGGACCAGCGGGTGGTTGGCGTCGGTGAGGATCTTGCGGCCCAGCTCGGCGTTGTTGCCGTCGAGGCGGACGACGAGCGGCTTCTCGACCTTCTCGCCGCGGTCCTCGAGGAGCTTCAGCGCCTGGACGATGCCGTTGGCGACCTCGTCGCAGGCGGTGATGCCGCCGAAGACGTTGACGAACACGGAGCGGACGTCCGGGTCGCCGAGGATGATCTCCAGACCGTTCGCCATGACCTGGGCGGAGGCACCGCCACCGATGTCCAGGAAGTTGGCGGGCTTCACGTTGCCGTGCTTCTCACCGGCGTACGCGACGACGTCCAGGGTGCTCATGACGAGACCCGCGCCGTTGCCGATGATGCCGACCTCGCCGTCGAGCTTGACGTAGTTGAGGTTCTTCTCCTTGGCAGCCGCCTCGAGCGGGTTGGCGGCGGCCTTGTCGTGGAGCTCCTCGAAGTCCGGGTGGCGGAACTCGGCGTTGTCGTCGAGCGACACCTTGCCGTCGAGGGCGATGACGTCGCCGGAGACGACCTTGGCCAGCGGGTTGACCTCGACCAGGAGGGCGTCCTCCTTGATGAAGGTGTCCCACAGCTTGACCAGGATGTCGGCGACCTTGTCGGCGACCTCGGCCGGGAACTTCGCGGCCTCGACGATCTCGCGCGCCTTCTCGGGCGTCACGCCGTCGATCGCGTCGATCGGGGTCTTGGCGACGGCCTCCGGACGGGTGGCCGCCACCTCCTCGATCTCCACGCCGCCCTCGACGGAGGCGATGGAGAGGAAGGTGCGGTTGGCACGGTCGAGGAGGAAGGAGACGTAGTACTCCTCGACGATCTCGGGGGCGGTCTCGGCGATCATCACCTTGTGGACCGTGTGGCCCTTGATGTCCATGCCGAGGATGTCCGTCGCGCGGGCGACGGCCTCGTCCGCCGAGGCGGCGAGCTTCACGCCGCCGGCCTTGCCGCGGCCACCGACCTTCACCTGAGCCTTGACGACGGACTTGCCGCCCAGACCCTCGGTGATCGCGCGCGCCGCCTCAGGCGTGTCGATGACTTCACCGGCCAGCACCGGTACATCGTGCTTGGCGAAGAGGTCCCTCGCCTGGTACTCGAACAGGTCCACGCGCTTCCGTCCCTATCAGTGATCTCGCGGTTCGTTGGATGCGTGGGCGTGCCGCGAAGGGCAACGTGACGTCCGCTGTGAGTCACAAGGGAGGCGCACACGGTGTCCGAGCGCGCGGCATGTCCGTCTCGCAGGTTATCGCCGCTTGCGGGGGGTCTCTAAATCGTGGGTCACACCTGAGCGGTGATGCCTGTCACATGATGCCGCGCTCACTGGCACGGGGTGCCTGGTGTGAGGGGCGGAAAAGGCAGAGAAAGCGCAGAGAAGGGCCTCACCGGGTTGGGGTTGACCCGGTGAGGCCCGTGGAACGCCCCGGAGCGGCCGCGGGAGTGCGGCCGTCCGGAGTGCGGGCGGCCGGTCCCCACCCCAATGGGGACCGGCCCGCCCGGTCCGCGGAGCTACGGCCGGACGGGGGCCGACGGCTTTCGGCCGGACCGTCCGGGCCGCGCGCTCCGCGAAGCCCGTTGGTCAGGCCCCGTAGGGGTTGCCCAGCGCGCCGTAGGCGCCGCCCTGGATGTCCTGGGCGTAGGCCTGGGCGTAGTCCGGGGTGACCGACTCGGCGATGTTCTCCGCGCCGGTGACGGCGTTGCCCGTCAGCGGCGTGTCCCGGACGGTGCCGGTCAGGTCCTGCGTGAAGGGGGCGACCTGCCCTGTGACGTCCTGCGCGAAGGGGACCGCCTCGCCGGCGACGCCGTACGTCAGCGTCGTGGCGCTCTCGCCGACGCCCCCGACGACCGGCCGCACCGTGTCGGCCACGGCGTCCGACACCGTGTCGACGACCGGGCGCACAGCACCCTCGACGCCCCCGGCGAACGACCCGGCGTGCCCGGTCACGCCCTGGGTCAGGGGCGGCACGGTCCCGGCGACACCGTCCGCGAACGGGCGTACGTCGCCCGCGACCCCGTCGGCCAGCCCGCCTGTGTCCTGGACGGCCTGCCCGGCGACGGGCACGGCACCGTCCACGGCGGTGTTCGCGACCGGCGGCAGGACGGCGTCCCTGGTGTCGCCGGTGACCTCACCGGCCAGTCCGGTGGCGTACGGCCGGACGTCGCCGACGATCGCCTCGGCGACCGGCACGGCACCGCTCACCGCCTGCTCGGCGACCGGCGGGGTGACCGTGCCGGCCGTCTCCTGGGCGGCGTCCTGTGCCTGGTCGAGTTCCGGGGCGAAGGCGGAGAGAGGTCCGAAGAGGTAGTCGATGTCGGCGGTGGCCGCGTCCGTCACCGGGGTCGTCACGGAGGTCGTGACGGCGGCGGCCTCGGGGGCCGGGACGGTGTCCGACGCGGAGGTGACGACGTCCGACATGGAGGGGGCGTCGGCGACGGCGTCGGCCGTCGTGTCCGTCACGACGTCGGGGACGGACACGGAGGCGGCGGGCAGTTCGTCGGCACTGGCGACGGCGGAGCCCAGTGCCCAGGCGCCGGTGACGCCTGCGGTGATGACTATGGAGCGGCGGATGTTCTTGTTCATGAGTACGTCAGGTCCTTCGAAGAGCTGAGCTTGGGACATTTCCGAATTCCGGATGCCTGGCCGGCGGCGTCCGCCCGGAGACGTGGATGAGAAGCGTCCGGACGGCGGGCAGACCTCTCCGCCCCGCGCGGCGAGTCTGCGGGGGGGGAGGGGAGGATCCGCTGCTAGGCGGGAGAGACCGGAATGTCCCGGTACCGGTCCCGGGTCTCGGCAGCGTCGGCGCGCGCAAGGGCGCCGGGCACGAGTCGGAACGGGATCCCGTGATGCGGGGTGACCGCGTGTGCGTCACCGTGGCGGGGCGTGCCGTGGTCGGCACCGGCCCCCGTGCCCAGCGCGCCGTCCGGATCACCGGTGGGCGACTGGCGGGCGGGGGCGGGGCTCGGGGTGGTCGCGGTGGACGGCGACACCGCGCGGTCGGTGGTGCCGTGCGCCGCGGACCAGGCGGCGGGCGTGGCGGGCCGCGGACCGTAGGCGGCGGTCGCCGAGGCTGCGGCCCCTTCGGTGGACCGGGCGTCGGAGGCGGCTGCCGAGGCCGCGGAGTCCTCTTCGGGGCCGACCGTGTCGGAGGCGACCGGTTCCGTGATCGACGGCAGGGTCTGCGGGAGCGGGTCGGCGGGCACCACCCGACCGGGCAGGCCGGCCAGATCAGGCAGGTCACCCAGACCAGATGGGGCGGTCAGGCCGGGCGGGGTGGTCAAGCCGGGCGGGGTGGTAAGCGCCCCCAACGGAGGAACCTCCGCCTGCGCGGCCGACCCGAGCCCGTTCGCCACCGTGTCCACCGCGTCGACGACCGGCCGCACGAGCCGGTCCTCCACGAGGCGGTCCTCCACGGGCCGGACGACATCCTCGGTCATGTGACGAAGACCGAGGTCGGGTACCGGCACCTCGTGTGCCTGAGCGACCGGAGAGTCCTGGCCGCTCACGAGTCCGGTGACGTCCCTCGGCGACGGAACGCCCTCGGCGGCCTGTGCCCGCTCTCCGCAGAGCACCCCCAGCACGAACAACCCGCCCACCAGCAGCGTCACGTGCAGCGCACGCCGCCCGGCCGCCGTGCGCATCATGCGCCAAGCGGCCTCGGGCAGAACTGCTGACCAGGTCAAGAGGGGGAGATTCCTCCCGTGCGGCGGAACGGTTCACACGTCGTATTCACACGAACTGTCGATACGACGCGCGATCCTCGCACGTACCTCCGTAGGTCACGCAAGCCTGGCCCGACCGATGGCCAGTCATGTCCGTTTTGCCGGAAGGAATCGGGCCACCTGGGTCGACAAATCGTCACCCGGCGTCCGGTATCGGCAGCGCCCGCTTCTCGATGGCCGCGGCCATCACCTCCGGGAAGAGGTCGGGCGTGCAGGCGAAGGCCGGTGCGCCCAGTTCGGCGAGTGCCGCCGCGTGCTCCCGGTCGTACGCGGGCGCCCCTTCGTCCGACAGCGCCAGCAGTGTCACGAACTGCACGCCGGCCGCCTTCATCGCCGCGACCCGCTTGAGCATCTCGTTCCGTATGCCTCCCTCGTACAGGTCGCTGATCAGCACGACCACCGTCTCCGCGGGCCGGGTGATCCGTGACTGGCAGTAGGCCAGCGCACGGTTGATGTCCGTGCCGCCGCCGAGCTGGGTGCCGAACAGCACGTCGACCGGGTCGTCGAGCTGTTCGGTGAGGTCGGCCACCGCCGTGTCGAAGACCACGAGCCGCGTGCTGATCGACCGCATGGACCCGAGCACCGCGCCGAACACGGAGGCGTACACGACGGACGCCGCCATCGACCCCGACTGGTCGACACAGAGGATGACCTCCTTCTTCATGGAGCGGGACGCGCGTCCGTAGCCGACGAGCCGCTCCGGCACGACCGTCCGGTGCTCGGGGAGGTAGTGCTTGAGGTTGGCCGCGATCGTGCGGTTCCAGTCGATGTCGTGGTGGCGGGGCCGGCTGACGCGCGCACTGCGGTCGAGAGCACCGGTGAGGGCGGCCCGGGTACGTCCGGCGAGCCGCTTCTCCAGGTCCTCGACGACCTTTCGGACGACGGCACGTGCCGTCTCCTTCGTCGTCTCCGGCATCGCCTTGTTGAGGGACAGCAGGGTGCCGACGAGGTGCACGTCGGCCTCCACGGCCTCGAGCATCTCCGGCTCCAGCAGGAGTGTGGCGAGGCCGAGCCGGTCGATGGCGTCCCGCTGCATGACCTGGACGACGGAGGACGGGAAGTAGGTCCGTATGTCCCCGAGCCAGCGTGCCACGGCCGGCGCGGAGGCCCCCAGCCCCCCGGAACGCTCCCGTCCCGTCCGTGGCTCCGCCCCCTTCCCGTAGAGCGCGGTGAGTGCCCCGTCCATCGCGGCGTCCGAACCGGAGAGCGGGTGGCCGGTGCCGTCGGCCTGGTCACCACCGAGCACGAGCCGCCACCGCCGCAGCCGCTCCTGTGCCGCCTCGGCGTCCACAGGCTTGGCCGTCATGCGTCCACCTCCACTGGCACGTTGAGATCACAGCCCCCGGACACGGCACTCGGGCCGACCCGGTCCGCTGCATCCGCCGGGTCCGCTGATTCCGCCCGGTCCGCTGCATCCGCCGGGTTTGTTGATTCCGGCCGATCCGCTGATTCCGCCGGACCCCCTGAATCCGCCCGGCCCGCCGGACCCACCCGATCCGCCGGATCCACCCGGCCCGCCGGTTCCACCGCGCCCGCCCGGTCTGGCAGGCCCGACACAACTGCGCTGTCCGCCGGGTCCGACGAGCGCGGCCGGTCCGCCGGAACGGCTCGATCCGCTGTGCCCGCCGGGCGAGCATCGCCCACCGTGTCCGCCTCGTCCGCCGCATCCCCCTCCTCGGCCGCGAACCCCTCGTCGGCCGCCTCTCCCTCGCCCGCGCCGTCGAGGCCGAGCAGCAACCGGACCACCGGCAGCACGGCGTCGGCACGCCCGGTGTCGAGGCCGGGGGCGAAACCGGGTGCGCCGCCGTCCGTCACCGTCACCCCCACCCGGCCTTCCGGGCCACGCCGGACCAGCTCGCCGATGCCGCGGCGGACTGCCGGCTCGTACGCCGAGAAGGTACGCCGCAACAGCGGCAGTACGTCCGTGAACGCCTCCGCCGGTACACCGGTCAGCCACCCGTCGACCAGTGCGAGCAACCGTTCGTCGTGGAGGAGCAACATGCCGCCGCCCGGGCCGCCGCCGAAGAAGCCCTCGATCCACGCCGCGGCGTCCGCCGGCCGCGTCCCCGGGGACAGCACCAGGCCCATGAGCCGCGCCGCCTCGTCCGGCGCGAGCTCGCCGTCGTCCAGCAGGAGCCGGACGACCCGCCCGCGGATGACACCGGGCACGGTGTCCCGGCCGGACAGGGTGTGCAGCACGGCCCGCCAGCGGGCTCGCAGGTCGCCGTGGCCGGGCGCCGCAGCGTCGCCGAGCAGTCCCACCGCGCCGTGCACGGCGTCCACGTGCCGGCACATCTCCTGCGCCGCGTCGGCGTCCAGCGCGGCGCAGGCCGGTGGCAACCCCACGAAGACCCGCTCGGCGAGGCCCGCGGCGACCTCGGCCAACGCGCCGGTGCCGGTGCCGCGCACATCGCCGTAGCGCAGTGAACGGACGAGGGCCGGCAGGGCCTGGGCGAGATGGCCGACGTCCGTGTCGAGCGCCGCGCGGTCGGCGAGTATCCGCATCACCGGGCCCAGCGCGTCCGGCAGTTCGGCCAGCAGACAGCGTTCGGCGAGCGCGGTGACCTCGGCGAGGGTCCGCGCGGTGACGGCGTCCGCCTCCGCCTTGGCGGTCGCCGCGGCCAACACGGTGGTGCCCCACACTCCGGCCTCGGCGACCCGCACCGACAACTCCGGCTCCCACCGCAGCCGCCACGTCTCCCGGAATGTACCCGTGCTGCCCCGCGAGGAGGCCGACTCCCCCCAGCCGATGCCGAGCAGCCGCAGCCGGTGCAGCAGTCTGCTGCGCCCCGCGTCGGTCTCCTTGCGCAGGTCGAGCTCCAGCTCCCGTTCCGAGGCCTCCGGCTTCAGCCGCAGCCGCCGCTGCAGCCGGGCCAGGTCACGCTGCAGCGGCACCGCGGGCGCCCCGGCGGGTACCTCGCCCAGCACGTCACCGACGACCAGCCGGTCGTGCACCAGTGCCAGGGGCACGTCCGAGCCCTCGCACATCACCGCCCGTACGGCCTCCGTCGTCTCGCTCAGCCCGGGCAGCGGGCGGCCGCGCAGCACGGCGAGGGTCTCGGCCAGCCGCACCGCCTCGATGACGTGCGCCGAGGAGACGAGCCGGTCCTCCGCCCGCAGCAGCCCGGCCACCTTGGTCAGCCACCGCTCCACGGGCCGGTCCGGCGCGCTGAACAAGTGCCCGTACCAGCCCGGCGACTCGATACCGGCCCCGTACCCACTGGACCGGGACAGCCTGCGGTGGGTCCAGGGCACCCAGGTCATGTCCACCTTGGTCCTGGGCAGCCCCTTCAGCAGCGCCCGGTCGGCGCCGACGGTGGCCTTGCGCCGGAGCGCGGGCACGTGCCAGGCCCCGCACACCACGGCCACACCCTGGGCGAACTCGCGCTGTGCCGCCCGTACCTGGAGCCGCATGTACGCCTCCCGCACCGGCTCCCGGTCGTGCCCGCCGCCCTCCTCGGTCTCCCGCAGCACCGTCATGGCCTCCTCGAGCGCCGTGAACGGTGCGAGCACGTCCCCGTCGCCCGCGTCCCGGTGTTCGACGGCGTCCTCCCACCAGAGCTCGGGATCGTCGTAGCCCGCGGCCTCGGCGAGCACGGCGAGCGGATCGCCCCGGAGGCCGGGGGAGGCGGCACCGGACCCGTCCCCCTCGCACTCTCGGGACTCGACCTCCTCGCCCTCGGACGCCCGCCACGCCAGTGTGTGCGCTGCCGGCAGGTCGATGAAGCGGGCCGGTACGTCGTGCTCCAGGGCCCAGCGGACGGCCACCCACTCCGGGGAGAACTCGGCCAACGGCCAGAACGCCGAGCGCCCGGGTTCGTCCACGGCGTGGGCGAGGAGCGCGATCGGGGGACGCATGTCCTCGTCCGCGGCCAGCGGGATCAGGGCGTCGGCCTCGGGCGGCCCTTCGATCAGCACGATCCCCGGCCGGGCCGCCTCCAGCGCCGCCCGGACCGCCCGTGCCGACCCCGGCCCGTGATGGCGTACGCCCAGCAGCAACGGCCCGCTACCGGCCCCCGCTGCCCCGCAGGCCCCGCCACTCCCGGCGTCGCCACGCCCGTTCCCGCCCGGTCGACCCCTCCTGGTGCTCTCAGCGCCCGCCACACCGTCCCCCTCGCCTGCGGGACCAGGACGAGTCCTCGTCGTCCGCTGTGGTGCCCGGGGCCGGAGTGCCCGTCCGCGGCGGCGCCCACGTCCGCGTGCCGCTCACGCGCTCACCTCCCGGCACGCCCGGTAGAAGTCCTTCCACCCGTCGCGCTCCCGGACGACCGTCTCCAGGTACTCCTGCCAGATGACGCGGTCGGCGGCCGGGTCACGGACGACGGCGCCCAGGATGCCCGCGGCGACGTCGCCGGGCCGGAGCACCCCGTCACCGAAGTGGGCCGCCAGCGCCAAGCCGTTGGTGACGACGGAGATGGCCTCGGCCGTGGACAACGTGCCGCTGGGCGACTTCACCTTCGTACGCCCGTCGCCCGTCAGCCCGTCCCGCAGCTCACGGAAGACGGTGACGACGCGGCGGATCTCGTCGACGCCGTCGGGCGCCGTCGGCAGGTCGAGGGAGCGGCCGATCTGGTCGACACGGCGCGAGACGATCTCGACCTCGGCCTCCGCGGTCTCGGGCAGCGGCAGCACCACGGTGTTGAAACGCCGGCGCAGGGCGCTGGAGAGGTCGTTGACCCCGCGGTCCCGGTCGTTGGCGGTGGCGATCAGGTTGAATCCGCGGACCGCCTGCACTTCCTGGCCCAGCTCCGGTATCGGCAGGTTCTTCTCCGACAGGACGGTGATGAGCGTGTCCTGCACGTCGGCCGGGATGCGGGTCAGTTCCTCGACCCGGGCGGTCATGCCCTCCGCCATGGCGCGCATGACGGGGCTGGGCACGAGGGCGTCGCGGCTGGGGCCGTGGGCGAGGAGCCGCGCGTAGTTCCACCCGTAGCGGATGGCCTCTTCGGGAGTGCCGGCCGTGCCCTGCACCAGCAGGGTCGAGTCACCGCTGACGGCTGCGGCGAGGTGCTCGGACAGCCAGGTCTTCGCCGTGCCGGGCACGCCGAGCAGGAGCAGGGCGCGGTCGGTGGCGAGCGTGCTGACGGCCACCTCGACGATGCGGCGCGGGCCCACGTACTTCGGCGAGATCTCCGTGCCGTCGGGCAGGGTGCCGCCGAGCAGGTAGGTGGCGACCGCCCACGGCGACAGCTTCCAGCGGGGCGGGCGCGGGCGGTCGTCCTGCGCCGCCAGCGCGTCGAGTTCGGCCGCGAACTCGTTCTCGGCGTGCGGACGCAAGACCTCCGCTTCCGGTGCGGCCCCGTCCCGGCTCGCGTCGACGGACGTCGGTGCCGCGGATGTCGGTGCTACGGACACAGGCATGGCTGATTCCCCCTCCAGCTCGGCCGGCTCGATCTGCCATCCACGGTGCACCACGCCACTGACAATCGCTCTGACCTGCGAAAACGTCAGCTCGAAGTCGATTGTCAGTGGTGGGATCTACCTTCGATGACATGACTCAGCAGGGGGTGCGCTGGACCGCGGACCAGGTGCTGGCACTGGCACCTGACGCGGCGTCACGCAGAGCAGGCGGCAGACTCGCCACGACCGGCCCGTGGTCGGAGGTGGGGAGCTCCGAGGAAGGGGCGGTGTGGGGGCTGTGCCAGGGCAGCGGCAGCCGGCCGTATCGCACGGTCGTCGACATGGCGGACGTGTCCGGGCCCGCGTACACGTGCGGTTGCCCGAGCGACAAGTCTCCGTGCAAGCACGCGCTCGGGCTGTTGCTGCTCTGGGCGGGCGGAGACGGTGCGGTCCCGGTGGGCGAGCCGCCGGGCTGGGCGGAGCAGTGGGTTGCCGGGCGACGCTCGCACGCGGCGGAGAGGACGGCCGCGGGACCGCCCGGGCCCGCCGTTCGGCCCGGTGATCCGGCGGCGGCGCGGCGCCGCGCCGCACAGCGGGCGGAGCGGGTCACCGCGGGCGCGACGGAGTTGGAGCAACGCCTGGCGGACGTCTTGCGCGGTGGCCTGGCCGAAGCGGAACGGGCGGGGTACGGGCTGTGGGAGGAGACGGCGGCCCGCATGGTCGACGCCCAGGCGCCGGGGCTCGCCTCGCGCGTGCGTGAACTGGGGTCGATACCGTCGTCCGGTCCCGGCTGGCCGGTCCGGCTGCTGGAGGAGTGCGCCCTGCTGCACCTCCTCGACCAGGGCTGGCTGCGGCGCGATCGGCTGCCGGAGGATCTCGCGGCGACGGTCCGCACCCGCGTCGGTCTGCCGTCGACCGCGGACGGCCCTCCGGTGCGGGACCACTGGCTGGTCCTCGCTCAGTACGACACCGCCGACGCCCGGCTGACGACCCGTCGCGTCTGGCTGTACGGCACGGAGACGGACCGCGTCGCACTGCTCCTCTCCTACGGCGCCGCAGGCCGGTCCCCGGAGCTGACGCTGCCCGTGGGGCTGAGCCTGGACGCGGAGTTGTCGGCGTATCCGGGCGCCGGCCGGCAGCGGGCGACCCTGGGCCAGCAGTTCGCGCCGCCCGCACCCGCTGAGATACGTCCGAAAGGTGGCACGCCGTCCCAGGCGGTGGCCCGCTACGGCAAGGCCCTCCGTGACGATCCGTGGCTGGAGTCGGTGCCGGTGACTCTGGAACGTGTCGTCCCGGTGCCGGACGGCGACTCCTGGCAACTGGCGGACGCCGCCGAGGACACGGCGCTGCCGCTCACCCCGGCCGTCGGCGATCGTACGGGGCTGTGGCGCCTCGTCGCCCTGTCCGGTGGCGCGCCCGTGAAGGTGTTCGGCCAGTGCGGCCACCGGGGTTTCACGCCGCTGACCGCCTGGCCGGACGGGCCCGGTCGGGCAGTGCCGCTGTGCTGACCCGCCCCTGCTGACCCGCCCCACGACACGGAACCGGAAGGGAACGGCATGACCAGGACGCCCGCGACCGCGGACGCGGACACACCCGTGCAAGCACCCGCCTCCGCTCCCGCAACCGCCACGAAACCCGCACCCGCACCCGCACCCGCACCCAGTCTTTGGGAGGACCTGGTCACCGCAGCACTGCTCGGTACGAGCCGGCGCACTCCCCGCGGCTGCGAGCCCGGGGCGCGCGCGCCGGCGGCGCTGCTGGACGCGGCTGCCGCCGAGACCGTCCGAAGGCGTGCCGGACTGTGCCCGGTCCCTGCGGCCCGGCGTCCGGAACCGGCTCCGCGGGACCCCCGCCCGACCCTGCCGGCCGCGGCGGCCCACCGGCTCACGATGCTGCTCACCGACCGGCCGGGCACGGCGGGCGGCGGCCGTCGAGGCACCGCCCCCGACCTGATGGAACTGCTTCCCCAGTGGCTGGCAGCGGCGAACGCCCGAGGTTTCGCGGCACCGCCCCAGTCGGTCCCGGCCCTGTTGGACGCGGCACGGGGGCGCACGGACCTGCGTCCGGCGGCACTGGCGTTCGCGGGGCCCCGCGCCCTGTGGCTGGCCCGGCTGAATCCGGACTGGCGGTTCGCCCTGCGGGCGACGCCGGGCGGCGGCACCGCGCTGCCCGGCCCGGAGGCCGCGGAGCGGATACGGCGACTGTGGGAGGAGGGTCTCTTCGCCGAGCGGGTGGCCCTGCTGGCGTCCCTGCGCGCCCGCGACCCGGTGGCGGCGCGAGCGCTGCTGACCTCGACATGGGCGACGGAGCGGGCCGAGGACCGGCTGATGTTCCTCGACTCACTGCGGACGGGGCTGGAGGCGGCGGACGAGCCGTTCCTCGAGCAGGCGCTGGCCGACCGCAGCCGCAACGTGCGGGCGACGGCGGCGGAGCTGCTGTCGGCGCTGCCCGAGTCGGCGCTCGCCGCGCGCATGGGGGCGCGCGCCGCGACGTGCGTGTCCCTCGACCGTTCCCTGGACCCACCGGCGATCGCCGTCGAGGCTCCGCACGAGTGCGACGCGGCCATGGAGCGGGACGGCGTCATTCTCAAGCCGCCTTCGGGGCGGGGGGAACGGTCCTGGTGGTTCGGTCAGTTGGTGGAGGCGGCGCCGCTCGGGACGTGGCCGGACCGGCTCGGCAGACGTACCCCCGAGGAGATCGTCGCCCTGCCGGTGGCGGACGACTGGCAGAGCGATCTGCAGGCGGCGTGGTGCCGGGCCGCGGTACGGCAGCGGAACGGGGCGTGGGCGAGGGCACTGTTGGGTGCGCCCACGGCGCCCGAGGCCGGGGGGCCGGGTGCGGTGTCACTGGCCGAACGGGCCAAACTCCTCGGCACGCTGCGGGCCGGCGAGCGTGCCGAGTGGGTCGCCGGGTTCATCGCGACGCACGGCCTGTCGGAGGCTTTCCAGCTGCTCGGGATGTGCGCGGTGCCGTGGGCCCCGCCGCTCGGACGTGCGGTGGTCGACGCGCTCAACATCGCCCGGGACGCGGGGAGCTATCCCTGGAGTTTCAGTGGTGTCATGGGTCTGGCCGAACGCTGCCTCGACCCGTCGGAGGCGGGCCGCCTAGACGGCCTGCTGGCGATACCCGACGAACCTGAGGACGCGTCGCCGGGAGCCGGTGGGTACTGGGCGGAGGCGTTCCAACGGCTCGTGACGACACTGCGGTTGCGTGCGGCGATGGCCGAGGAGCTGGCGGCGGAGTAGCGGACGGGCGGATGAGGGGGAGAAGCGCGGTTCGAACGCCGGTCCGCCCACCGCGCGGCCCGCCGGCCAGGCGATCACGCCGCCCTGGCGCCGGCGCCGTGACGTGGGGCAAGTGCCGCGAACGCCCCGGCGCTCCGGCGTTCTGACGCCCAGGCGTCCGGGCGCCCCGGCGGCCGACACTCGGCGCGCCCCAGCCGCCGGCATCGGCATTGGCGCGCGGCCCCCAACACGCGGACCGCACCACCGCACCACCGCACCACCGCACCACCGCACCACCGCACCACACGGTCGGACCAAACGGTCGGGCCAAACGGTCGGGCCTCCTCAGCCCGCACCACCGGACCGCGCGGCTACGCCCCCGCCGGCTCCCGCACGTTCGTCCGTACCCAGTCCACGATCGACGCCGTCGTCGCGCCGGGGGTGAAGATCTCCGCGACGCCCTTCTCCTTCAGCGGGGCGATGTCCGCCTCCGGGATGATCCCGCCGCCGAAAACCAGGATGTCCGCCGCGTCCCGCTCCTCGAGCAGCTCGATCACGGCGGCGAAGAGCGTGTTGTGGGCGCCGGAGAGGATGGACAGCCCGATGGCGTCGGCGTCCTCCTGGATCGCGGTGTCCACGATCTGTTCGGGTGTCTGGTGAAGCCCGGTGTAGATGACCTCCATACCGGCGTCGCGCAGGGCCCGCGCGATCACCTTCGCCCCGCGATCGTGGCCGTCGAGCCCCGGCTTGGCCACCACCACGCGGATCGGACCGGCTGCCACACCCATCACTGCCTCCATGAAGCGACTACATCCATCCGTACCGACAAGTACCGCACATCTCGCCGGCGCGGACACCCCGCACCACGTCGTCCGGGGAAGTGAACGAACGTTATCGCCAGCATCCCGCAACCGGCAGTTTCGCGGTGGATACAGAGGGGGAAATCACACGGTGGGACACGTTCGCCGCGCGCCGTTCACAGGGCGCGGCGGCATCACGCGTACGGAGAGCCGCAGCGAGGGCAGGACCGGGCAGCAGCCGGCCTCGTCGCCTTATCACCGACACCACAGGGCTCAAAGAGCACCCGAGCACCGAATGTCACTTCGGCACGCCCATTCAGGCATACCTCGCAAACACCACCGATCACTGGTGTCACGACTCTCCACGAGGGCACACGGGGGACAGAGGCGTCCCTGCGCGTGCCGACAGGAGGTCGGCCCATGAAGGTCACCACGGCAGCACTGCCCCTTCTCCCGCTCTGCCAGCGTCTTCTGCCCGGCCTGCCGGGGCTGCCCGGTCTGCCGGGACTACCAGGGCTGACGAGTCTGACGGGCCTCCCGGGTCGGTTGACCGGACTCTCCATGACCCTCCTGAAGGCCAGCGCCCTGGAGGTCGCGATCCTCGCCGGGCATCTTCTGCTCTACCCCTCGGGGATCATCCAGGAACGCCGCTCCGTCTGCTCCCTCCCGTCGACGGACTCCCGCGACCCCGAAACCTCACCGCCCGCCCCTCGGCTCCCCGCACCCACCAGCCCCCCGGTCGTCCTGCTGCACGGTTTCATCGACAACCGGTCGGTTTTCCTGCTGCTGCGCCGCAGTCTGGCCCAGCACGGCAGGCACCAGGTCGAATCGCTCAACTACTCCCCCCTGACCTGCGACATCCGCACCGCGGCCGAGTTGCTCGGACGGCACATCGAGGAGATCTGCGAGCGGTCGGGCAGCGAGCGGGTCGACGTCGTCGGGCACAGCCTCGGCGGGCTGATCGCGCGGTACTACGTGCAGCGCCTCGGCGGAGACCTCCGCGTCCGGACGCTCGTCACGCTCGGCACCCCGCACGCCGGCACCCGGGTGGTCCCTCTGGCGAACGCGCACCCGATCGTGCGCCAGATGCGCCCTGGTTCCGCGGTGATCGAGGAGCTGACCCGGCCGTCACCCGGTTGCCGCACGCAGTTCGTCAGCTTCTGGAGCGACCTGGACCGGGTGATGGACCCACTCGAGACGGCCTGCCTCGACCACCCCGATCTTTCCGTACAGAACGTACGGGTGAGCGGCATCGGGCACCTGGCTCTGCCCGTGCACCCCGCCGTGGCCACCGGCATCCGTGAGGCGCTCGACGCCGTCGCGCCGCAGGCGGGCACGGGGACGGGCAAAGGCACCGGCGGCCTGACGGTCGCCTGACCAGCCTCAGCCGGCAGGAGGCTCCGAAACCGGGCGGCCACCACCCGATCAGATTCGAACAAGCCCCGAACACAAAGCCAAACTCGTGCCCGCCGTCCCCCAAAACACGGCCGATTGCCCGTTTCCTGCGCGCGCGAAACCTGACGAAGATTGTCGTGCCCGTATACCGCCGGGTACAGTCGCCGCACTGCTCTGGCAGCCCCTGTTGTCGAGGCGAAAGAGAAGTTGGTGAACGACCGTCACCCGTCGGGGACCATGACCACCCCGGCCTCGGCTTCCGACGCCGACCCGGCGCAGTACGCGTCGTACGGCACAGGGGAGGCCCAGTACGGCGACCTCACCACGTACGGCGACTACGGCACCACTGGTTTTTCCACCGGCGCCACCACCACTGCGACCTTCGACGCGGACCCCCTCTTCGGCAGCCTCCCGGGCCAGGACACCGGCGCCTACGACACCACCGGTTCGTACGACGCCACCCAGTGGTCCACCGGCAGCGGACAGACGCCCGGCTACGACGCCTACACGGCCCAGCACCACGCCGCATACGACACCGGCGCCTACGACACGACCGCCTGGGCGGCCGAGTACCAGCAGCCCGCTCCCGTACAGCCGCAGGCGGCGAGCGCCGAGGCCACCGGACAGTGGGACACGGGCGCCTGGGACCAGCCGGACCAGTCCGGCAGCCCCGCCGACCGGACCCAGCAGTGGGACTGGGGCACGCAGACCTTCGAGACCGGCACCTTCGAGACCGGCTCGTTCGCGACCGGCACCTTCAACGCCGGCGCATTCGACACCGGCGCCTACGACGCCACGCAGTGGAACTCGGCCGGCACCGCCCCGGAGACGCCCGAGACGCCGGAGAACGCCGCGCCCGACGCCACACCGGCCTCCCAGGAGACCGGCTCGACCGGTTCGAACCCCGACTCACGCGACGACGAGTTGGCTGCCACCGGCGAACTCCCCACCGTGACCGCCCTCCTGGAGGACCAGGAGGAGGTCGTCACCCCGGCCACCCACATCCCGGCTCCACGCGCCGGCTCCCGCAGCGGCGCCCGTTCCCGCCGCCGCCAGCCCGCCAAGCGCTCGGCGCTGATGACCATCGCCGTACCGTCGGCCTGCGTGATGAGCGTCGCGGGTATCGCGGCAGCCTCCGTCGGCGGCCTGAGCGGCGACGACGGCACGGAGGCCGCGGCGTCCGCGGCGGACGCGGCGGACGCGGGTGAGGGGAAGGCGGCCCCGGTCAAGCCGTCGGCCGCCAACAACAAGCTGGACACCCAGCTCACCAGCCTCGCCGCCGGTGCCGACGACTTCGCCGACCGGGCCAGCCGGACGCAGGAACGCATCGACCTCAAGGCCCAGCAGGCCGCCGAGAAGAGGCGGGCGGCGGAGGAGGCGGCCCGCAAGGAGCGGCTGCGCCCGAAGTTCGCACTCCCCGTCGAACAACACGGCCTCAGCGCGTATTACGGCCAGGCCGGCATCAACTGGATGTCCGTGCACAGCGGCATCGACTTCCCCGTGTCGTACGGCACGACGGTGATGGCCGCGACCGACGGCACGGTCCGCACGCAGTACAACTCCGCGTACGGCAACATGATGATCGTGACCGCGAAGGACGGCACGGAGACCTGGTACTGCCACCTCTCCAGCTACCAGGTGCCCTCCGGTACGACGGTGAAGGCCGGCGACGCCATCGCGTACTCCGGCAACTCGGGCAACTCGACCGGTCCGCACCTGCACTTCGAGGTGCGTCCCTCGGGCGGTTCGGCCATCGACCCGCTCTCCTGGCTGCGCAGCCACGGCCTCAACCCGACGTAGCGGAGTAACGTCTCACCAGCACGCCGAGCGGGGCCCGAGCCCTGCGGCCCGGACCCTCAACCGGAACACGACACCTCAGAGCTTCTCCACCGGTGCGTACCGCAGCAGCAGCCGCTTCGGCTTGGCGTCCCCGAAGTCGATCGTCGCCTCGGCGTTGCTCCCCGTGCCCTTGATCCCGACCACCGTGCCGAGCCCGAACTGGTCGTGCGTGACCCGGTCGCCCACAGCCACCGACACCGTCGGCTGGTCGGTGGCGGACCGGCGGGTGGCGAAGCCGGAGGCGCCCGACGCCGAGGAGCGGGAGCGGGACGACGACAGCGAGGCGGCCACCGCGGAGACCGGCGCGGAGGGCGCGGGCCCGTTCGCCCCGGTCCGCTTCCACTCCAGGTGGGGCGTGGGAATCTCCTCCAGGAAGCGCGAGGGCGGGTTGTACGACGGCTGGCCCCAGGCACTGCGCAGCGTGGACCGGGTCAGGTACAGCCGCTCACGGGCGCGGGTGATGCCGACGTACGCCAGGCGCCGCTCCTCCTCCAGCTCCTTGGCCTGGCCCAGGGCGCGCATGTGCGGGAAGACGCCGTCCTCCATGCCGGTGAGGAAGACGACCGGGAACTCCAGGCCCTTCGCGGTGTGCAGGGTCATCAGAGTGACGACGCCGTCGCCGTCCTCGTCGTCGGGGATCTGGTCGGAGTCGGCGACGAGGGCGACCTTCTCCAGGAAGTCCGCCAGGGTACCGGTCTCCTCACCCTCGCCCTGCTCCTGCTCGAACTCCAGGGCGACGGCCGCGAGTTCCTGGAGGTTCTCGATACGGGTCTCGTCCTGCGGGTCGGTGGAGGCCTGCAACTCCGCCAGGTACCCAGTGCGTTCGAGGATCGCCTCCAGCACGGTCGCCGGTCCGGCGCCGGACTCGACGACGGTGCGGAGGTCCTCCATGAGGGTGTTGAACCGCCTGACGGCGTTGGCCGAGCGCGCGGCCATGCCGTACGCCTCGTCGACGCGCCTGAGCGCCTGCGGGAAGCTGATCTTCTCGCGCTGGGCGAGGGCGTCGATCATCGCTTCGGCGCGGTCGCCGATGCCGCGCTTGGGGACGTTGAGGATGCGGCGCAGCGGCACCGAGTCCTCCGGGTTGGCCAGCACCCGCAGGTAGGCCAGGACGTCCCGGACCTCCTTGCGCTCGTAGAAGCGGACACCGCCGACGACCTTGTAGGGCAGGCCGACGCGGATGAAGACCTCTTCGAAGACGCGGGACTGCGCGTTGGTGCGGTAGAAGACGGCGACGTCGCCGGCCTTGGCCTCGCCCGCGTCCGTGAGGCGGTCTATCTCGTCGGCGACGAACTGGGCCTCGTCGTGCTCGGTGTCGGCGACGTACCCGGTGATCTGCGAGCCGGCGCCCTGGTTGGTCCACAGGTTCTTGGGACGGCGGGACTCGTTGCGCTCGATGACCGCGTTGGCGGCGCTGAGGATGGTCTGGGTGGAGCGGTAGTTCTGCTCCAGGAGGATCGTGGTCGCGTCCGGGTAGTCCTCCTCGAACTGGAGGATGTTGCGGATGGTGGCGCCGCGGAAGGCGTAGATCGACTGGTCGGCGTCACCCACCACGCACAGCTCGGCGGGCGGCACCTCGGCCTCGGGCGGCACGTCGACCGGGTGCTCGGCGGGGGTGCCGACCAACTCGCGCACGAGCGCGTACTGGGCGTGGTTGGTGTCCTGGTACTCGTCGACCAGGACGTGCCGGAAGCGGCGGCGGTAGTGCTCGGCGACGTCCGGGAAGGCGCGCAGCAGGTTGACCGTCGTCATGATCAGGTCGTCGAAGTCGAGGGCGTTGGCCTCGCGCAGTCGCGACTGGTACATGGCGTAGGCCTGGGCGAGGGTCTTCTCGAAGCCTCCCCCAGACTCCGTCTGGGAGGTGCCCCCAGCTGCCTGCGCGGCGAAGTCCTCCTCGTCGATCAGCTCGTTCTTCAGGTTGCTGATCTTGGCGCTGAAGGACTTGGGCGGGAAGCGCTTGGGATCCAGGTCGAGGTCGCGGCAGACCAGGGCCATCAGGCGCTTGGAGTCGGCGGCGTCGTAGATCGAGAAGGACGACGTGAAGCCGAGCCGCTTCGACTCGCGGCGCAGGATGCGGACGCAGGCGCTGTGGAACGTCATCACCCACATCGCGTTCGCCCGCGGGCCGACGAGCTGCTCGACGCGCTCCTTCATCTCACCCGCGGCCTTGTTGGTGAAGGTGATCGCGAGGATCTGGCCGGGATGGACATCGCGCTCGGCCAGCAGGTGGGCGATGCGGTGGGTGAGCACGCGCGTCTTGCCGGAGCCGGCACCGGCCACGATGAGCAGCGGGGAGCCGGAGTGGACGACGGCGGCGCGCTGGTTCTCGTTCAGCCCCTCCAGGAGCGCGGCCGGGTCCAGGGCGGGGCGGGGGGCGCCGTCCCGGTAGTACTGGTCCCGGTCCGGAGGCACGTCGAACTTCCCGCCGAACAGATCGTGCGGAACCGGCTCCGGTCCGTGATCGTCCTCGGGCGGCGGCGGAGGTTCTTCCTCGTGACCGCGGGGGGTCTGGAGGCTCGCCAGGAAGCTGTCGTCAAAGAGGCTGCTCATCGCTCTCCGAGTCTAGGGCGCCCCACCGACAACCGGTTCCCGCCCCGGAAAATGGCCGTGATCCCCGCACCGGACACGTCCCGCGACCGAACGGCCCACCCTGAGTGACCCTCCCGCCGAAGGTCACGAAAATGTATCGGGCATATCACCCACCAACCTTCACAGCCGCCACACGAGTTGGCTACGGTGCGGGCAGGCCGCACGACCCCCTCCGGCGAACCTCGCCGGGCCGCGCGGCCTCCGCCGAGTCCGGCGTGCCCGCACGGCGCCCGGAGCCGGGGACCCAACCGAGAACCTTGGGGTGAATCGGCCGCACCGCCCCCGCGGGGGCGCACGCCGTAGGGCAACCCTTCCGCGCCAAACCGCCCGAACCCTCCCCCAGGGCCCGCAAGACCTGGGGGGACCCCCACCGCTAACCCGGTAGGCGGAGCATCGGAAGGAGTCGCCTCCTTGGCGTCGCACCGCAAGCCGCGCCCCACGGGTACGCGCGTCGCAGGCATACGGACCCCCGCCCTCGCCACGGCGGCCCTCACCTCCGTGGCCCTGCTGTCCCAGACGGCCGACGCCACGCCGTCGGACGACGGCAGGCCGAGCCTCGAAGAGGTCGAGAAGAAGGTCGACGACCTCTACCGGCAGGCGGGTTCGGCGACCGAGAAGTACAACGCGGCCAAGGAGAAGACCGCCAAGCAGCGCAAGCGCGTCAACAACCTCCTCGACGACGTCGCCCAGCGCACCCAGAAGCTCAACGAGGCACGCGAGGAACTGGGGTCCTTCGCCTCCGCCCAGTACCGCACGGGCGCCGCGCTCCCGCAGACCGCGACCTTCCTGCTCGCGGACTCGCCGCAGGACTACTTCGACCAGAACCAGCTGATGAGCCGGCTCACCGGCCGCCAGAAGGACGCGGTCGACGACTACGTCACGCAGCAGTCCGAGACGATGAAGAAGCGCCGGGAGGCCACCGAGAGCCTCGAGACGCTCACCGATTCGCAGAACGACCTGAAGACGGCCAAGGCCACCGTCCAGAAGAAGCTCGCCACCGCTCGCGAACTGCTGTCGGAGCTGACCGCCGAGGAGAAGGCCCGGCTCGCGGCGATCGAGAAGAAGAAGCAGGAGGAGGCCGCCCGCAAGGCCGCCGAACTCGCGAAGCGGCAGGCGCAGGAGCGGGAGCGGGAGCGGCAGCAGCGGGAACAGCGGGAACAGGAGCAGGCGGACCGGCAGGAGAGCGGGTCCGGCGGTTCCGGCGGCACCTCCTCAGGGACCGGCACGACCGAACCCTCCGCACCCGACGCCTCCTACGGCACCAAGGCGGAGAAGGCACTCGCCTTCGCCCGCGCCCAGATCGGCAAGCCGTACGTCTGGGGCGCCACCGGCCCCGGCTCCTACGACTGCTCGGGCCTGACCCAGGCCGCCTGGAAGGCCGCGGGCGTGACCCTGCCGCGCACCACCTACGACCAGGTGGACGCCGGCACGACCGTCCCCGTCTCCCAGGCACAACCCGGTGACCTGGTCTTCTTCTACGACGACCTCAGCCACGTCGGCCTCTACATCGGCAACGGCATGATGATCCACGCCCCGAAGCCGGGCGCGTACGTCCGCGAGGAGTCGATCTACTACGACGGCGAGGGGTCGATCCACAGCGTGGTGCGTCCGGCCTGACCCGCGAGGCTCTCTAGCATCGGGTGCATGTCATCCGGCGCCTCTCCCACCTTCCCTGCCTCCCCCTACCCACTGCGCGCCTGGTGGGCGCAGCGCCCGCCGGCGGCCGGTGCCGCGGTGATGGCGACCGGCATCCTGTCGGTCGGTCTGCACCTCACCGGCCACGAGATCCTGTCCCGGACCGCCCTGGTCCTGGCCTGCGCCGCCTGGCTGACCCTGGCGGCGAACTTCGTCTACCTGCTGCTGGTCGAGCGTGCGCAGTGGGTGACGCGGGCGGGGACACCGGGCGCGCTCACCGCCGTCGCCGCGACGACCGTGCTCGGCACCCGCTTCTCGCTGCTCGGCTGGACGCCCACGGCGGCGGCGCTGCTGGCGCTGGCGGCACTGCTGTGGCCGGGACTGCTGTTCCTCGTCGTACAGCACTGGGGGCGCCGGATGCCCGGGGCGGTGTTCCTGGGCTGCGTGGCCACGGAGGGGCTCGCCGTGCTCGGTGCCACGCTCGCCGCGGCGACGACGACGCCGTGGCTGGCGCACGCGTCCCTGGTGCCGTTCTGGCTGGGCATCGTGCTCTACCTGATCGCGCTGTTCCGCTTCGATCTCCGGCAGGTGGCCCGGGGCTCCGGGGACCACTGGGTGGCGGGCGGCGCGCTCGCCATCTCGGCGCTCGCCGGCGCCAAGCTGCTCGCCGCGGCCGGGACGGGCATGTACCTGTGGAACGCGGACGACCAGGCCGTGCTGCACGACGTGACCGTCTTCCTGCTCGCTCTCGACCTGGCCTGGTACGCCGTCCTGCTCGCCGCCGAGATCGCGTGGCCGCGGTTCCGCTACGACGTGCGCCGCTGGTCGACCGTCTTCCCGCTCGGCATGACGGCGGCGGCGACGCTGTCCGTCGCCGCCGTCGTCGACGTGCCGTGGCTGGACGCGCCCGGTCAGGCGCTGCTGTGGGTCGCGGTCGCCGCGTGGCTGGCGGTCGCGGCGGGGGCGGTCTTCCAGGCCCGGGCCGGGCTGCGGTCGGCGGGCGCGGGTCCGGCGGCTGTCAGGTCCACAGTACGGCGATGAAGACGTTCACCACGGTCAGCAGGCCCACCAGGCCGAACAGCGGCTTCTCCACCTTCTCGTCGTCCCGCTTCACGTAGACCAGACCGAGGATCACGATCAGCACGGCGAGCTTCACGCCCATCTTGATGTTGTCGACGGACTGGTCGTCGGCCTGGTTGAGGCCGATCAGGACGACGCCGGTGACCAGCATCGTCAGCGCGCCGTGCAGCATCGCGGGAACGAAACGGGCCGTGCCCTGGCCCATGGCCTTCATCTGGGTCAGGAAGCCACCCAGGAGTGACGCGATGCCGATGATGTGCAGACCGACGAAAATGTGGATGAGTACGTCCATGAGGCCGGAGCCTAATCAGGGGGCCGGACACGCTCCGACACCGGCCCGTCCGGACCGCGGCGCCGCACGTCGCGCTCGGGCGCATATATGCGTCCCATAACACCTCGTCTTCCTCTCCCGCCCCCGATCCGGCACATCGGTCATCACACAGCGTGAAGGCGACGGCCGCGGGACGGGACCGCGGTCACATACGGTCGCCCGACGGGCCGGTACCGCCAGTTCCGCACAACCCGTCACCGGACCGTTACCGTCACGCCTAGCGTCCTCCCCCAGGCAAGCCCAGCCGAGCCGAGTCGTACGGAAGGACGTGGATCGCAGGTGGGAACGCACCGCAGGCCGCGACAGCGCAAGACGGGCGGCGGGAGAGTCCGTACGGCGGCCACCATCACCCTGGCCGGTGCGGCCACCGCGACCGGCCTGGGCGGCGGCACCGGCCACGCCGACCCGGAGCCGACACCGGCTCAGGTCAAGGTCAAGGTGGACAAGCTCTACCAGGAGGCGGAGGTCGCCACCGAGAAGTACAACGGCGCGAAGGAGAAGGCGGACGCCGCCGAGCAGCGCCTCGAGGAACTGCGGGACGAGGTGGCCCGCAAGGAGGACCGGCTGAACTCGGCGCGCGAGGACCTCGGCTCGGTCGCGGCGGCCCAGTACCGGAGCGGTGGCCTCGACCCGGCGCTGCAACTCGTGCTCTCCGCCGACCCCGACCGGTACCTCGACGGCGCCGCCTTCGCCGAGCGGGCGGGCAGCCGGCAACAGGCCACCGTGGGCCGGGCGCGCAAGGAACTCCGGGAGATCCAGCAACTGCGCGGCGCCGCACGCGTCGAGGTCACGTCGCTCAAGTCACGTCGGGCGGAGCTGAAACGTCACCGCGAGACGATCAACGGCAAGCTGTCGGCGGCCCGCCGCCTGCTGTCCCGGCTGACCGCCGAGGAACGCGCCCGCCTCGGCGACGGCACCGGTGACCGTGCCTCCCGCTCCTCGCCCGGCCCCCGGGACGGCCTCTCCCCCTCGGCCCAGGCGCCCAACTCCCGCGCGGCGGCGGCCGTCGCCTACGCCTACCAGAAGCTGGGCAGCCCTTACGTCTGGGGCGCGACCGGCCCCGACGCCTTCGACTGCTCGGGTCTCACCCAGGCCGCCTACCGCGCCGCGGGCGTCTCCCTGCCCCGCACGACCTACGCCCAGATCGACGCCGGCCGCCGCGTCGCCCGCTCGGAACTGCTCCCCGGCGACCTGGTCTTCTTCTACTCCGGCATCAGCCACGTCGGCATCTACGTCGGCGACGGCAAAATGATCCACGCCCCGAACCCGTCGGCGCCGGTGCGCGTGGCCCCCGTGGACCAGATGCCGTTCGCGGGGGCCGCGCGGGTGGCGTGAGGGCGGAGACAGACGTCAGGGCCTCGCATGGACTCCGCCGAGCCACAGCCGACGCCCGAGATCGTCCAACTCCTCCTTGCGCTCCTCACATTCGGGGATGGCCTGACGGAGAAGAGCCCAGTAGTCCGCTCCGTGGCCGGAGACTCTGATGTGGGCGAGTTCGTGGGCGATGACATAGTCGACCAGGTGAGCGGGCAGCTGGAACAACGCCCAGTGCAGGGCCATGGTGCCCTGGGCGCCGTCGCCCGGCCGGTAGGTGCCCCACCGGTTGCCCACGTCGCGTACGACGATGTCCGGCTCCCGGACCTCCATGCGAGCGGCCCAGGGCTGAAGTCTGCCTCGTGCCCACTGCTGTCCCCTGGTCCGATACCAGGCGATGAGCGCGCGCCGGGCCACGACGGGATCCCGCGCGAGGCGCTCGGTGATCACCAGCCGTCCGGCGACCAGCCGGACGCCGGGCTCCTCGTCCTCCGCGACTCGGAGGCGGTAGGCCCGCCCGAGGTAGCTGAACGTCTCGCCGTCCCGGAAGGCGCGTACGGGGTGGGCGGGCGGGTGCTCCGCGCGCAGGCGCAGCTTGTCGGCCAGCCATGTCTCCCCGTCCTGGAGAAAGGCCTCCGCCCGCTCGGCATCGCACCCCGGCGGAACCCGCAGGACGAGACTGCCGTCGCGCTCCACCGTGAGCGCCAGACGTCGGCGCCGGGCACTGACCACCACGCGGAACTCCCTGTTCCCCACGGTGATCAGCCGACCGTCCTCCAGGACGGTTCGGCAGGGGTCTTGCGCATCGGCGGTAACAGGCACGCCGCCTATTGTCCCCGGGCCGCCGCCCGGAACGCCGCGGCGTGCCGCTGGGCGTGCCCGGTCAACGCCTGGGAGAGATTGCGCAGAGGCTCCTTGGCGCGTTCTCGCGGCTTGACACCGGCTTTGCGCAGTTGGCGCCAGAGTTCGCTCTGCAGCGAATCGAGACTGGCCTCGTTGTCCGACCACGCGGCACTCGACACATGCCGCTCTATGACGGCGGCCAGTTCGACCGTGATGGTCTTCAGTACTGCGGGGTCGGGCAGGTCGAAGGCCGGGTCCTCGGTCATCCGGTCGGAGAGCTTGGTGTAGAGCTGCTGTTCGGCGGGGGTCAGGTCGGCAACCTCCGGGTCGACCTCCTCCGCCTGCCGCGCGCGGTCGATCAGGGGACCGATGCGCACCTTGATCTCGTTCCAGCGTCCCTCGAACTCCGCCAGGATCGCCTCCAGCTCCTGGGACAGAGTGCGCAGCACGGGCCGATCGTCCGTCCTGCGCCGCTCCTCCAGGTGGTAGCGGAGCGCCTGCACCTGCTCGGCCGCCGATTCCCGTACGTCGGGAATGCGACCGATCACTTCGTCGAAGTCCGGGGCGAGGATGGAGACCGGTGCGATCACCTGCTGAATCTCGGGCAGCTCCAGGTGGTCCGCGACCATGGCTCGCACCTTGCGCCCGTACGCCCGCATGGAGAAGGTCCCGCCTTCGGCGTCCCGGTAGTGCCGGCGCACGCGCTTCTGCAGCAGCGTCCAGTGCTGCGCCTCGGGTACCAGCTTCAGCGCCGCCTCGTGCGGCAGGACCCGCTCCAGCGCGGCGGTGAACCGGCTCATGCGGGCGTCGAACGCGTCCCGCGCGCCCTCGTCTCCGAGGGAGAGCATGCCCTGGGCGATGCCACCGGCGGTGTCCAGCCCAGTGATGCCCAGGTCGGTGAGGAAGTCCCGCAGTTCGTCCGCAGCCTTCTCCATCTCCGGCACCTCGACCTCGTCGAGGCTCTGGACCGTCCGGAGCGTGGAGCCGTCGCCCTTGTAGGCGGGCAGGGTGACCGCGAGGTCGCTGAGCACGCCGTAGTAGTCCACGACACGGCCCTCGTACTTGCCCCGCCGGGGGCGGTTCACACGGGCGATGGCCTGGAGCAGTTCGGCGTCCTGGATCGGGCGGTCCAGATACAGCACCTGCTCGATGGGCGCGTCGAAGCCGGTGAGCAGCATCGACTTCACGATGAGGAACGCAACCGGCCGAGGCCCCTCGACCTCGGGGGTGACCAGCCCGCTCCACGGGTTCCGCGCCATGGGGTCCGCCGGTGCCGGGACGCTCTCGGGGACATGGTGCGTGACCCACGGATTGTCCGGCGGAAGCTGCGGAAACGGCTCCAGGAACCGGTCGATGTACTTCTGCTGGGCAACGGGGTCGGTCCACTCACGCCATTGGCCGCGCTTCTTCTCGCCGCCTGCGGAGATGACGGGGACGAAGTCCATCCGGCGCAGGATCTCCTGGTACTGCCAGGCCCGCAGCAGCACCAGATCGTCCCAGGTGTAGTCGGCGAGGTTCTTGTGCCGCAGGGACTCCGGCTCGAAGTCCGCTACCCGAGCGAGGAGATCGGCGCGGGCGTCGTTGAGCATGCGCCGGTACAGAACGGCGGCCTGGCGGCTGACCGCCGCGACCTGTGCCTTGAATCCACCTGTGAGTGGCCCGGTGACGTAGTGCTCCAGCATGTCGACGGCCTTGGCGCGAATCACCGGCTCCGACTCGGCAACGGTGCGGCTGCTCGGCTTCAGCCGGTCCCGCATCTTCCGCTGCTGCCCGGCCCGCAGCCCGGCGATCAGGTTCTCGAACTTCGCGTTCAGTTCCTCGCTGTCGCGGACCTCGGCCGGCCCGGTGCGCCCCTCGTACCGCACGGGCACGACGACCTTGTCCCGCTCGGCCTCGTCCATGAGGTACGAGTCGAGGAACTTCCCGTCCGGCTCCAGCCCGAAGATGCGTCCGGTGTCGGACAGCCGCCCCTTCATGATGGGCGTGCCGGTGAAGCCCACCCGAGCGGCCTTCGGTACGGAGTCGCGCAGACAGGCGTGCAGGACGGAGGTGTGCGACCGGTGCGCCTCGTCGACGAGGACGAGGACGTACGGTTCGTCGCTGCACTCGGTGAACCGTCGGCGCACCTCTTCGACGGCCGCTTCCCCAGGCGTCGGATCGGACGCCTCCTCGGCCGACACTCCGTCGTCGAGGCGCTCCTGCGCGGCCTCGAACTCGGCCACGGGGTCACGGTCGTCGGCGGTCTCGCCCTCTCCCGTACCGACGACTCCGGGGATACGCCCGAGATACTTCTGGATCATCGTGAAGACGACGGCACGTCCACCGCGCTTTCCCGCACGTTCCAGCATGCCCTCGACGTCCGAGCGGGACCCGGCGACCCGTACGTCGGACCCGCTGATCCGCACCGCGGCGGCCAGCTGCTGCTCCAGCTGCTTGCGGTCGGTGACGACGAGGAGAGTGAAGCGGTTGAGCTGCGGATCGCGGCTGGTGTGCAGCCTGCGGGCGAGGAAGGCCATGGTGAGGCTCTTGCCGGAGCCCTGGGTATGCCAGATGACGCCGCCGCGTTCGTCCCGCTCCGCAGCCGGATCGTCCACGGTCCGGCCGGTGCGCAGCTTCTGGACAATCTTCTCGACGGCGCGGTACTGCTGGTGACGACATACGGCCTTGATCGTGACCGAGGGCTCCCCCGACTTCCCCTTCACGGACATCTCGAAGACGTAGTGCCGGACGATGTTCAGCAGGTTGCGGGGTTTCAGCACGACGGCGACCAGGCGGTGAAGGTCGGTGGGCACGGCGCCGGGCTCCAGCAATCGCAACCCGTCGGCACGCCGCACCTGCTGCAAGGCGCGCCCGAGTTCCTTGTCGTCCTTGTAGTCCGGGGTGACGCTGCGCCAGGCGGCGAAGTGGCTCTCGTCGGAGGTGATCGTGCCGAGGGCCGCGTGCTCCCCGGCTGCGGCGACGAGCAATTGCACGGGAGCGAAGAACTCCGGTACCTGCCCCCGGACATCGCTCCGGTCCCGGTCGTGGTCGTCGTCGAGCGGCACGCCCGCGTAGCCGCGCAGGTCACGTATGGCCTCACCGACCCCGTCCTTGACGTCCGGGCTCTTGCACTCCACGACGACGAGCGGGATGCCGTTCACGAACAGCACGAGGTCGAGGATGATCTCGGCCCCGTCGAGGGTCAGGACACGGAGCTGGTCGACGACGAGGAAATCGTTCCTGTCCAGGATCTCGCCGTCGTCCAGCCCTTCCAGGTCCCAGTCGACGAGCTGCGCGTTGACGGTCGCGCCGTGGTGGTGCTCCTGGTCCCCGGTGACCTGCGTACCCTTGATCAAGCGGCTGGTCAGCTCACTGTTGACGGTGACGAGGGAGGCGGTGGCGACGTTGCGCGCGGTGCGCCGGAGATCGTCGACCACGGCATCGGCGTCGGCGTCCGTCATCCAGGAACCGCCCCCGTCGGGCAGGCGGTTGACCCGCTGCACGGCGGACCGCAGCCGTTTGAACAGCAGCAGATCGCCGTACGCCCGCTCGTCGCCCTCGGGTCCCGGCCGGCTGAGGTCGGGCCCGTGCGCATGCCGCCAGCCCATCGCCTTCAACTGGTCGATGATCGGCTGTTCCGTCTCGTCCCGTTCGGCCGTGCGCCGTGCCATGTGCTCCGTGCCCTCCGCCCCGCAGCTGTCGTCAGCCGTTCGCCCATTGTGCGACGGGTGGGACACGGGGGACACACGTTTGGGTGACGGCTAGGGCTGCAGGACTCTGTCCCGACGGTAGTTGGCCGGTTTTCGATGGTCGCGGGCGGTGCGTACGGCTTCGCGGGCGAGGGTGGCGGCGGAGGTCGGTGCTGGGTGTACGGCGCCTTGCATGCTGTGGCCCGGGCAAACGGTACGACAGCCCTGGCACAGGCCGCCGACGAAGGCGGCCGGGCGGCCCGGCACGCCGCACTCGGTGCACTCCGGCATGAGACGGCCGAGGAGGCGGGGTTCGGGAGCATCGGGTGTCAGTTGCGGCGTGGGCATGGGCGGCAGCTTGTCCCGCAGGCGGCGGGCGACAAATCCACGCGGTGCATGGACGGGGTCGGGCAGGCCGGCGGTGAGTGCCTTCATGAGGGAGACGGGACTGGCCCCTCGTTCGAGCCAGGGCACGACCAGGTCGGTGAGGGCGTGGCAGTCGGCGTCGGAGAGGGCGAGGCGGGGTTCGACGCGGCCGAGGCGGGCGAGGGTCTGGTAGGCGGTGGCGCGGTGCGTTTCGGGGGTGGTGGGCGCGGGCGAGGGCTCACTCGATGGGGTGACCTCGGGCGTGTCACCGGCCGGTGTCGTGGCCTCCAGGGCGGAGCCACCGCCCAAGAGGCGTGCCCACCAGGCACTGTCGCGTGCGGTACTGGACCAGAAGGTACGGAACACCCAGCGCGTACCGCCGTCGCCGGTCGAGGCGAGGCCACGGACGCGGTGGAGGTGCCCTGCGCGGGAGAGAAAGTTCAGCGCGCTGCGGACGGCTTGCTGGCCGTAGAGCGGCAGCGCCTTGGCGAGGCTCTTGACGTCCATGGCGGCGCCCTCGGGGAGCCGGTGCACGTAGGCGGCGATGTAGGCCTCGCGGGCAGGGAGGTGCGAAAAGTCGACGGGCCGGAAGGCGGCGCCGGGTTCGGCGGGGGCGGTGCGTTTACCGTAGCCGGGATTGGCCATGGGATGAGCTGCGGGTGCGGGCAGGGCGGCGTTAGAGTCTTCGTAAGCCACGAGATCGGTCCTTAGTCTGCGATCTTGAGGTGAGACCCCGGCGGGTGTTGGTAGCACCCGACCGGGGTTGTTTGTTGCTGCGAACGCTAGAGGGCGGCGACGCCGCGTCGCAAGCCGATCACGAAAAGTCATCTCGGCTGGCAGGGCAGCCGGTTGCCCGCCGGGAGGGTGGGTGGTGGGTCGAACCCAACCACCCATTCCTTACAAACGCCGCTCGGATCCCGAGCCCCGCCCCTCGAAGTTCAAGCGCCGGTACGAGCGTACGAGACGAAGGCCGTCCAGGCGACTCCGGTGACTGCGAACTGAGGGCTCTGGGTGCCGAGCTTCGAGTCTCGGACGTGGATGGTGTGGGGGCAGGAGGCTACTTCGACGCAGGCGGCGTCCTCGAAGTCACTGTGGCTGGACTTGCGCCAGTCGAGGGCTACTTCGAGGCAGTTGCCGCCCTGGCTGTCGCTGTGGCTCGACTTGAACCAGGTCAGGCCTTCAGTCATCGCTCCTCCGCCACCCTTCTGATGAACGTGGCCGACTCCTCCACGCCGAGACAGTGCATGCGGATCATCGCATGAGCCTGAGTGAGCGCACTCACCTTGTCGGGACTACCGTGCAGGACACTGACTTCGGGCGCTTCTACGTACCCACAATGCTCGTGGTCAGGTGTCTCCAGCAGAACAATGCTGCCGTTCAGCGCAACACCGCTACAGCGGCCGAACGGCAAGACCTGGATCGAGACATTGCGGAGCACACTCATCTCCAAGAGGTGCCGCAACTGCTCGCGCATCACCTCGCTCCCGCCAACGTTGGTGCGTAGCGCAGCCTCGTAGAGCACGAACCCATACATCACGCCAACTTTGCGATGGAGCGCCTCGGCCCTACGAAGCCTGGCTGCCACTCGCTCGGCAACCGTCTCGTCGTCCAGCGGAGGCGAACTATCACCGATCAGTGCACGCGCATAGGCCTCCGTTTGCAGCAGGCCAGGGATGAGTAGCGGCTCGTAGCAAGAGAAGCTGATTGCCTCGACCTCGATAGCCATGAACTCCTGCGAACGCGCCGGGAACGGCTCCGGCTTCAGGTACTCCTGTGCCGCGACGAGCTTCCCGCCCGCCCCGCACACCTGATCCGCGATCTGCAAGAACCGTATGGTGGGCCGACGACGGCCGTTCTCCATCGACTTGACGTACTCGTAGTCGTAGCCGGCCTCCTTGGCCAGGGCTTCCCGGCCGACACCGGCCTCCGCACGCCACATCTTGATCTGACTGCCGCAGTACCGCCAAGCGATCGGCGGCTGGGAGTTCACCTCGGTCGCCATAAACACCCCCGAAGGTCCACGCAGGGTACAAGCACCCGCTGTACCCACTCCGTTACTCGCGAGGCTACGCGCGAGCCGGGACGGTGATCTCGCCAACCGCGAAATCACCAACGCAAGGGATGAACAGCACATGCACACCCCGTGGCCGCCGCATCCTACGACCGCCCCGAAGGACATCGAGTGGCGACTCCCCCGTCACGCCCGCAGCGTCGGCCGAGCACGCACCCTGTTCCGCGAACAGGCGGCCTCCTGGACGCTCCCACCGGACGTAACGGACACGGCAGAACTCCTCCTGAGCGAGCTGATGACGAACGCGTACCGCCACGCGAAAGTCCCGGCCGGCCGCGAAATCTGGGCCCGCTGCGTCCTCACCGACAACCGCCTCCGCATCACGGTCACGGACGCCAGCGACACGCTCCCCGCGCCGAATGAGGCTTGCCTGGACGACGAGTCAGGCCGAGGCCTCGCTCTGGTGACAGCGCTGGCCGACGATTGGGGCGCACAGCGGAGGGCATACGGCATCGGCAAGGAAGTTTGGGTCGAGGTTTCCCTGGCGGCAGCGCTTGATACTCAATTCACAGAGAAACGTGCGCAAAACCAGTCGTTAGATCCCGCAGTACCGCTCTCCTCAACCCCTTCAGTTGAGATGCATACTGATCGCGTGCAGTAAATTCCTCACTAAGAGCCTGCCCGAGTCGAACCAACCGCTCTTGCTCCTGCAGGGGCGGCACGGGAAGTTCGTGTGCATTATACTCCGATGCACTAATATTTCGCTGTCCGACCTCTCGAACATTACGCGAAACCCAACGCTTGAAGCGTCCTCCGCGCGTCCACAAGAAAGCATATTCTGGAAGCATTAGGCTCGGATCGATTCGAAATCGCACCAAGTAGCCCGCAAAGGCACACAACCCATCACTCGCCTGATACAGGTAAGATTTTCCCGTGGTAAATCCTGTCCGGGCAATCAGCAAGTCCCCTTTAGCGAGTAGATACTTTCGGGCGCCAGCCCACGGGACACTGACCATCGAAGAGAATTCACTCGAGAGGGACCCTTTATCATCAATGTCGGTAATCCGCACATACCTGGGAAGCTCGTCAGACCTCTCCACTGCTGCAGCATTACTACCATATTCCCCTGGCCCTTTACTCACCTCCATCAGCCTTCGAGCTGGATATTCTTCAGCATGCCGTTCCAGCTGGTCAGCAAGCAACCCCTCCTGAATAAGTGCCTGCTTGGACATAATGCCGTGCTCGACCGCGATTCCTTCATTGATCGAATGCAGCACCTCAATAATTCGTCGCTGCTCATCCAAGCGAGGCCTCGGGATAGGCATCTTTCTTAGCTGCGAGGAATTAATAGTGGCCAGATTAGTCGTCTGCTTGGCAATACTCAGGAAGTATCGACGCCCTTCACCAGACGCAAGGTAGATAGCAAGATACTCTGGCAGCAACTTAGCCGTATTGCAACGCACTCGGAAAAGGTGGTTCTGATGCAGACAGGGAGAAATTCGACCGTCCCACACCGCGCCCCGACCAAGTTTGTCGAAGTCGCCACCTTCAGTGAGGAGCACATCACCCTTCAGCACACTGTATCGCGGCACCTCCGACCGAAGGACGCGTACGGTTTTCAATTCCGACGTGCTGATGTAGCCGTCCTGCACGTTAGCCACCCGGAGATACGGCAGCTCCACACCTGCTGCCTCGGGGATAGTACGTCCCAGCGGGACGCCACCCGTTACTTCCGCCAAGTCGGACAGCTTCGCGTAAGGAAAAGCACTGTCAGCCAACGTATCCCAGCTCCTTCATGAACCCCTCCAGCGCCTCTGTAGCCGCTTCCCGCCGCTCCTCGATCTCCCGTAGCGAGACTCCGTACTTCTGCTCCCACACGCGGTACCTCTCCGCCAACTCCCGGCGTCGCCGCACCATATGGCCGTCGAGCTTCGTCGCAAGATCGGCGCGGAGAATGTCGAGGACCACGTCCCGTTCCCCGGCCCTCTCAGCCAGCTCCCGGCGGGCCTTGGTAAGGCCCGGCTCAGGCGACTCGGACGTAGCTTCGAGTTCCGGAGTGACCGGAAGCTCCAGCAGCGCACCCTGCCCAGCCGCCTCCTCTGCAGCCGCAACAGCCTTGCGCTTGCCTCTCCCCGAGCCCGCAGCCGCCTTCTTCGCAGCCCTCTCGCGCTCCGCCTCCCGCTTGGTGCGGATCGAGGCCACCGGCCAGAACGAGTCCTCCAGATCCTCGATCTGCCGCTTGGCGTCCGTGCGCCGCTTCGTCAGGTCCCGCATCTCGGTCTTGCTCAGGACAGCTTCCGCGAGCGCAGGGTCGATACCGGCGCCGTCCCCCTCGTCGGACTCGCCGTCCAGCGCCGCTTGCCGGGCCTCCGCCAGCGCCGCCTCCGCCTCCTGGGCCGCCTTCACCTTCGCGTCCAGGTCCGCATGTGTGCGTTCCGCCGACGCGAGATCCTCCAGGAACCCCGGCGCGATCGCGGCGACCACCTTGTGGTCGTAGGCCTGCCTCCGCTCCGCCGCCGTACGCTCCCGTCGGCCGCCCGTGCGCGGGTCCGGTTCGGGGGCGAGCAGGGTGTGGACGGTCTCCACCCAGCCGTCGACGACCCCCGCGAAACCGCGCACCGACAGCGCCTTCAGTTCGTTCTTCGCGTCGTGCCACCAGCCGGCCACCGCGCCCGCCAGCGCGTACCGGTCGAGGAGGCCGACCGACAGCAGCCGCTGCTGGAACGAGCCGATCAGGTCCTTCCGCATACGCGCCAACTGCGCCTTGCGCTCCTGCTCGGTCCGATCGTCACCAGCCACCGGCTCAAGCGCCGCGATTTGGTCTGTTTCAGCCTCCCACCACGCGTCGAACGCGTCCCACAACATCCGCTCCCGCCCGCTCGCCAGCTCCGCCAGACGGGCCGCGTCCGGGCGGCGTTCCGGCTCGGGGAAGTCGACATAGGCCGGGTCGTCGGCGCGTACGTCGAACAGGTCGGACAGCTCGATGTCGTATGCGCCCAGGAGATCCTTCTTCGCCTCGACCTCCGCCACCGGCACCCCGCCCACCAGGTGCGCCCGTACATCCTGCGGCTCCGGCGGCGGGGTGTTGTCGACGTAGCGGCGGATGTTGAAGTTGAAGTCGTTGTCGGAGAGCTCCTGCGCCGGGACCGCGCGGGCGAAGCCCGGGACGTCCTCGAAGACCTCGTCGTCCTGCCAGGCGTGGAACGTGGAGACAATCTTCTCGATGTGCTCGGGGAGGAGGATGTTCTGCGCCCGCTCCGCGTGGAACTCGCGGTCCGCGTTGATGAAGAGCACCTTGCCCCGGCGGTCGGGGCGGCGTCGGCTCGGCGGGCGCAGGACCAGGACGCAGGCCGGGATTCCGGTGCCGTAGAAGAGATTCGGGGCGAGGCCGATGACGGCCTCGATCAGGTCGTGCTCCATCAGGAGCTTCGCGCGGATCTTCTGTTCCTCGCCGCCCCGGAAGAGCACGCCGTGCGGCATGACGGTGAAGACCGTGCCGGACCGGCGCTTGACCATGTCCAGCATGTGCTGGAGGAACATCAGGTCCGCCTTGCCGCGTTCGGACGTCTCGCCGTGCGGCATGCGCTGCTTCAGGCGCGGGACCTCGTCCTTCTTGTAGTCCATGGAGAAGGGCGGGTTGCTGAGGACGAGGTCGAAGTCGGCTTCGGGGTGGAGCGGGTTGGTGAGGGTGTCGCCGGTGCGCAGGGAGAACTTCTTGGCCCCGTGGAACAGCATGTTCATCGTGGCCATCACCCAGGAGCCGCTGTTGGCGTCCTGGCCGGCGAGGCCGAGGTTGCGGGAGTCGCCGCCGTGCTCGTCGACGTACTCCATGGCATGGATGAGCATGCCGCCCGAGCCGACACACGGGTCGTACACCCGCATGTCGCCGTGCGGGCGGGCCAGTTCCACCATCATGCGGACGACGGCACGCGGGGTGTAGAACTCGCCGCCCTTGCTGCCGGCCGTGTCCGCGAAGTCCTTGATCAGGTACTCGTACGCGGCGCCGATCATGTCGGGGAACTCGAAGTCCTCACCACGCAGCCGGATGCCGCCGAAGTGATCGATCAGGGCGGCGAGACGCTTGTCGGCGAGCTCGGCGGCCGATTTGCGCGCGTTGCCGCCACCTCCGATGCGGTTGAAGTTGACGTGGGCGAAGAGGCCACGCAGTTCGCTGTTGCCGGGCTGTCGCTCGAGTTCGTCCAGGGCGGGCTGGAGGTAGTCGGAGGCCACGTTGTCGACCGCTCCGGCCAGCCGCTCCCAGCGGGCGGCCTCGGGGACGAAGATCGCGCCGTGGGCGTCGTACCACTCGTACGACTCGGCCTCGTCCTCCGCCTCCTCCTGGCTGTCGCCCTCCGCCAGACGCTCCTTGATGATCGCCTCGCGCGCGGCCTCGAACTCGTCGTTGACCCGCTTGAGGAAGAGCAGGACGAAGATGAAGTCGCGGTACTCGGCGGCGTCCATCGTGCCGCGCAGGATGTCGGCCGCCGCGAAGAGATGGCGTTCCAACTGCGCGAGCGTGAGCTTGGCCACGTACGGCACTCCCTGGTGACTGATCGGTTTCCGGTTGCGACATGGCCTTGCAATGCCATGTCGCAACCGGAAGCCTACGGTCTTCAGGAGGGTCGGCTGCACCCTACGCAGGACGTGACTGAGAGTGGCCCAGGATGGCCGTTCAGTAGTCTGAGACGTCCATTCCTTCTTCGACGAACCGCCACACATCCGTGTACGGGTCCCAGCCGTTCTGGTCCGCACGTCCCACGTGGCGCTCGGCGAGGCCCTCCGCGTACCGCCGCGCCGTCTTGTACCGGCCGCTGAGCTGCCCCGGCCTGACCTGCTTGGCCTGCTCCGCGGAGACTGAGCGGTGGGTGGGGCCATAGGTCTGTGCGAAGCCGGACTGCTGCTTGAGCCGGTTTGCGGCGCTGTCGCAGACGCCGCCGAAAGTGCTCGTGTAGTTCTGGTAGTGCAGCAGCCGCCACAGCTCGAAGCAGGGGTGGCTGTAGGCGACGTGCAGATCCTCCTGCCTTGCCTTGGCGAAGGCGGCTGGGATGTCCTCGTGCTGGTCGCGGTCGAACAGGCACCACACCTGCGGCCAGTTCCAGTCGCCGGGTTTGATGCCGGCCTTCTTGGCCGCGCGACGGACCTCGTGCCACTTGGCGGCAGCGTCCTGCACCAGCGGCAGGGGCTTGCGACGTTTACTCGGGGCGCTGCGGTTCTCGACCTTGCAGACGATCTCGTGACGGGGGTCCCTGCGTGTGCCGTGCTCCGTCACGAAGGTGACGAACCCCGGTTCCGTGACCTCTCCCTCGGTGAAGACGTACACCTCCCGACGTAGCTTCCTGCTCTTCTTGCCGCGTGCCGGGTTGTCCCGCCCCTTGTCCCTCGCCATCAGGAACGCTCTGCCTCCCCTGCCAGTGCCGTGAGCACCATGCGTCCGATCTGGCCCTGGTCGACGTTGGGCACAGCTCCGTAGGCACCGGCCAGGTACGAATCCTCGAGATCCTCTTCGGGCTTGGGATCGAAGTCGCTCAGCGGGTAAAGCTCCGTGGCGCCGCGTTTGTCCTTCTCAGTCAGCCAGATCTGCCCCGGCTCGAGCGGGCGACCGCCTCTGGGGCTCCTCAGGAGGGACGCGTCATGTGACGTGAAGAGCAGTTGAGCATCCAGCTTGTTGCTCCACTGTGCCTGGAACAACCTGACCACTTCGGATGCGAACCGTGGGTGCAGGCTCGCGTCGAGTTCGTCGATGAGCAACACGGCACCCCTGTCGAGGGCCAGCAGCAGGGGGCCGATGAGCGCGAACCAGGAACGCGTGCCGAAGGATTCCTTCGTCCAGTCCAGAGCCACCGCGGTGTCGGGGTCGTTCCCGTGGAGCAGCCTGACTGTGGGGGCCCTTCCGCCTGGCTGGCGCTCCACCTGGGCGCCCTGGATGCCCAGGTCGGCCACGCGGAGCAGTTCCCGCACGCGCTTCTCGCTCTTGGCGTCGAGGAGCTGCTGGGCAGTGTAGGACTCTCGGTCCTTCAGCTCCGTCTCGGGGGTGATGTCCCACAGATTGGAGCGGAACCAGTCGTAGACCCGGGACAGCTGCGGATGGTTGTCGCTCGCGGCGCGGCTGAGCAGCAGGGCATTGGGGCGAGTAGAGCGGGCCAGTCGTGCCCGGTCCTGGACTCGGTCCCCCGGGAAGTCGTAGACGTTGTCACGCGAGGCGTCCCGGTCCAGCCATACTTGTCGGCGGCCTTTCGGGTAGGCGTGAAGCCACTCCGACTCGACTCGCCGGTCCCCCAGTTCGAAGCCGTACGTCCAGCGCACCCCGTCTTCCAGGACGAAGTCTGCCTCGTAGAAGGAGCTCGTCTCCGCCGACTCGGTGTCGAGGGCAAAGGGCTCACGCTCGGGCACGCCGGTGTATGAGGTCCACAGCCCGTAGGAGTCCAGGACCGCGCTTCTCATCTTCTTCAGCGCCGTGATGACGTTGGACTTGCCCGAGGCGTTGGCGCCGAAGACTCCTACCACCGGATAGATCGCCAACTGCTTGCCGTCGGACAACCGGACCGTTCGCGCCGCGTCGGACTCCTCGCCGGGCGGGACGACGAAGGACAGCTCCTGCTCGTCACGCAATGACCGTACGTTCGCCGTACGGAAACGCAGCAGCATGCGGCCCTCCTCCCGTCGGCCACAGCGTATCCATGTGATCGTAGGCGTGCCTACCGGACGGTCAGACCAGCCGCCGCGCCGTCGCCCACCGCGTCAGCTCGTGCCGGTTGGACAGCTGGAGCTTGCGCAGCACCGCCGAGACGTGGGACTCGACCGTCTTCACCGAGATGTACAGCTGCTTGGCGATCTCCTTGTACGCGTAGCCGCGGGCGATCAGACGCAGCACCTCGCGCTCGCGCTGGGTGAGGCGGTCGAGGTCCTCGTCGACCGGCGGGGCGTCGGTCGACGCGAACGCGTCGAGGACGAACCCGGCCAGGCGCGGGGAGAAGACGGCGTCGCCCTCCTGCACGCGGAAAATGGAATCGACCAGGTCCGTGCCGGTGATCGTCTTGGTCACATAGCCCCGGGCACCGCCGCGGATCACACCGATCACATCCTCCGCCGCGTCCGAGACGGAGAGGGCGAGGAAGCGGACGGGCCGCTCGGTGTCGCTCATCAAGGGGGTGCAGCGGCGCAGTACTTCGACGCCGCCACCACCGGGGAGGTGGACGTCGAGGAGCACCACTTCGGGACGGGTGGCGGTGATGACGGTGACGGCCTGGTCGACGTCGGCGGCCTCACCGACGACCTCCACACCGGTCTGCGCGGTCTGACCGATCTCGGCCTGTACGCCGGTGCGGAACATACGGTGGTCGTCGACGAGCACCACACGCACGTGACGCTCCCCCGCGCCCGCGTTCGCCGGCTGTGCGGGCTCGACCGCCTCTCCCGCTCCCGCCGTTCCGTTCGCCTCGGTCGGATCGCTCATGACGTCTTCTCCGCCCTCTCCATCTCCAGCTCGACCTCCGTGCCACCGTCCGGCACCGCGCGCAACCGCGCCGTGCCTCCGTTGCGCTCCATACGGCCGATGATCGATTCTCTGACACCCATCCGGTCGGCGGGTATCGAGTCGAGGTCGAAGCCGGGACCGCGGTCCCGGACGGACACGAAGACCGTCCTGCCCTCGACCTCGGCGTAGACCTGAACGGCACCGCCCTCGCCACCGTACTTGGCGGCGTTCACCATGGCCTCGCGTCCGGCCTGCATCTGTGCCCCGAGCCGCTCGTCGAGCGGGCAGTCGCCGACGACCACCACCTCGATGGGGACGCCGTGCTTGTCCTCGACCTCGGCAGCATTGCGCTTGACGGCCTCGGCGAGGGTGGTGGGCTCGTCGTCCTCGTCCTTGCCGTTGCCCTCCGGTTTGTACAGCCAGGCGCGCAGGTCCCGCTCCTGGGCTCGGGCCAGGCGGCGCACCTCCCCCGCGTTCTCCGCGTTGCGCTGGATCAAGGTCAGGGTGTGCAGCACCGAGTCGTGGACGTGGGCGGCGACCTCGGCCCGCTCCTGCGCGCGGATGCGCATCAGCCGCTCCTCGGAGAGGTCCTGGGTCATGCGCACCAGGTAGGGGCCGGCGAGGAGCGTTATACCGACGAGGACGGCGAGCGCGGCCTGGAGCACGGAGCCGAGGTGGGCGGCGGACCCCTGGAGGACGAAGATGCCGGTGACGCCCGCCGTCACCAGCAGGACGCCGGCCACGGAGCGCAGCAGGGTGACGGTCCGCCGGTGGCGTCCCACCTCGGCCCAGCGGGCCCGGCGGGCGTTGTCCGCCTGGCGCCAGACGAGGGCGACACCGGCACCGACGAGCACGGTCGGCCAGAGATAGGCCTTCGCTCCGCCGCCGAGGTCGACATTGCCCACGAAGACCAGGGCCACGACGACCATGAGGAGCAGGGCGACGATCTGGCCCTTGTCCGGCTTGCGGGCGACGAGTCTGCGCCGGCCGTCCGGCGCGGTCTCCGCGGTGACGAGGGACGGCGGCTTCTGGGAGTCGACGCCGCCGACGCCCAGCGGCACGAAGAACCAGAAGGCCGCGTACAACAGCGCGCCGAGCCCGTCGGCCATGAACAGGCCGACGAAGGCGAACCGCACCCAGATGACGGGCAGCCCGAGATGTCCGGCGAGCCCCCGCGCCACCCCGCCGAGCCAGCGTCCGTCGCTGCTGCGGTAGAGCTTGCGCGGCGGCCGCGGTTCGACGAGTGGCGCTGCTGCGGCTTCCGGCATGACACTGATGGTCACACGGCCCCGGGAGCCGGAGCATCAGGGTCGGCCCCCGAGACTCCCCTGATCTTCGGACCGCAGGCCCCTCGAACGCTCCCCCGGCGCCGGCTCAGGGCCGATATCAGGGTCCGACCAGGGTCGAACCGGCTGCCGTCACGGCGCCGCGCCCGTCACCATGGACTCATGACAGATCACGAGCACGCCGCGACGGGTCCGGGACCCGGCCCCGGCCCGCGCCCACCGCTGGGTGCCGGGCCGCAGGATGCCGCGCCCGCCGCGGATGCCACGGGTGCCACGAGTGCCGAAGCTGACAGCGACGCCCCCGGGCCGCCCCACCAGTTCCGGCGCGACCGGCGGCACAAGACGTTCGGCGGCGTGTGCGCCGGCCTCGGGCGTCAGTGCGACATGGACCCGGTGATCTTCCGGATCACGCTCGCGGTGCTCTCCGCGACCGGCGGCATCGGCCTCATCTTCTACGGCTTCGCCTGGCTCTTCGTCCCGTACGACGACGAGGAAGAGAACGAGCTGCGCAAGCTGCTGACCGGCCGCGTCGACGGCCAGGCCCTGGCGGCCGTGCTGTTCGCCCTGGTCGGCTGCGGGGTCTTCCTGACGATGCTGAACAACGGCGGGGTGCTGACCTTCGCCGTGGTGCTGTCCCTCGTCCTCGCGGGCGCCGGCTACTGGTCCCGCCACCGGCGCGCTCCCGACCCCGACCCCCTGGCCACCCAGGCCGTCGCCGACGCCCCGCCCGAGGCTCAGGCACCGCCGGTCATGTACACCTGGCCCTCCTGGTGGCGCGAACCCATAGTCAAGGACGGCAGCCACGTCGGCGGAACCGGATATCTGTGGGGCCCGCCGGACTCCGACGACCGTGACATCGCGGCGGCCGTCAACATCGGCCGCGGTGTCCCGGGCGACCGCGCCCCTGTGGGCGACCGGCGCCCTCGCACCCCGCAGCCACGGGGTCCACGCGGCATCGGCGGCTGGGTCTTCCTCCTCGCGCTGCTCGCCGGATTCCTCGGCACCCGTCTGACGTGGGACGAGCAGCCGCTCGGCACCAGCCTGCAGACCGGCCTGGCCTGCGCGCTCGCCGTCTTCGGCGTCGGCATCGCGGTCAGCTCCTTCCTGGGGCGCACCGGGGCAGGTTCCATCTTCCTCGCGATCATCACGGCCGGTCTGCTGGCCGGCTCCGCCACCCTGCCCAAGGACGTCGGCACCGACTGGGTACGAAGGACCTGGGAGCCCACGACCGTGGCCGGCGTGCGCGAGCAGTACGACATCGGGGCCGGCACCGGCACCCTGGACCTGTCCCGGTTGGACCTGGCCGAGGGACAGACGGTGACCACCCGGGCCGACGTGGGAATGGGGCGAATACAGGTCGTGGTGCCGCCGGACGTGACCGTGCGGCTGAGCGTCGAGGTGGGCGTGGGCGACATCCAGTTGCCCGGCGACGACAAGAAGGACGTGGACGTTGCACCGGGCAAGCACAAGGAGGTCACCCTGCCTCCCAGCGCGAGCGGCAAGAACGCCGGCACGCTCGACCTCGACCTCCAGGTCGGCGTCGGACAGGCGGAGGTGACCCGTGCTGCGTCATAGGTTCCAGCCCGGACGGCTGGTCGCGGGCTTCTTCCTGACTCTGGCGGGCGTCGTCTACGCGGGAGATGCGGGCGGGCTCTGGGAGACACCGTGGTTCGTCGTGATCCCCCTCGTGGTGGGCGGCCTCTGCACAGCTGGAGCGGTCGGCGTCCTGGCCCAGTCCGTGCACCGGCGCAGGGGAAAGCTCCGGGCGAAGGCGGACGGGCCGCGGGCGGACCTGCCCGGCTGACGACCACCGTCCTGCCTCCCCCGACCGGCACCGAGACCGGCTCCGGCACCGGCAGCCCACCGGATGGCAATCTGTCGAAACCGACAGGAAGAAACCGGCCGAAGGAGGATTGAGCGGTGCCTCGGCGTCGTACGTATGGACTGATGAGGGGGTCTCGGCACGCGCGGGCGAGAGGCGGCAGGCAGTGATGACTCACGGTATGCGGACGGATGCGTACACCTCACATCCGGACGGCGGCGGAGGCTGGCGGGACCAGGCCACCCGCTACGCCCTCCTGCCTCTGCGGATCTTTCTGGGCGTCACCTTCATCTACGCCGGTCTCGACAAGCTCACCGACAGCGCCTTCATGAAGGACTCCGGCGCCGGCTCCGTAGGCGACATGATGCGGACGGTCCGCGACTCCTCGGCCATCCCCGGCCTGGTCGACCTGGCCCTGAAGAGCCCCTCCGGGTTCGGTTACGCCATCGCCCTGGGCGAGCTGGCCGTCGGCATCGGCACGCTGCTCGGGCTGCTGACCCGGCTCGCCGCGCTCGGCGGCGCCCTGATCTCGCTCAGCCTCTGGCTGACCGTCAGCTGGGCCTCCGACCCCTACTACTACGGCAACGATCTGGCCTATCTCATGGCCTGGATCCCCCTCGTACTGGCGGGCGCCCCGCTGCTGTCACTGGACGCCGCGTTGCGCTCCCGACGACACCGGAGGGCGGGCGGGTACCGGTAGGACCCTGCCCTCCCCGGGGCCCGCCCACGCCACGCCCGCACCCGCACCCGCGCCCGCTCCCGCTCCCGCGTCGGTCAGTCCGTCACGTCGATCGCGTACCGGTTGGTCTCCACGCCCGCGCTCGTGACGACCTGGACGTCCACCCGGCCCGGTTCGACGTCCGCCGGGACGGGGACCGTCAGCAGGTCGTCCGTGGGGTTGCTGAAGCCGCCGGTGACCGGGACCAGGGGTACGTGGACGTTGACCGCGCCGATGCGGACGACCATGCGGGACAGGCGGTCCGCGCGCTGGGCACCCGGCGGTACGAAACCGGCACCACGGATCTCGATGTCGTCGCCCGTGCGGATCGGCGCGTCCAGGTCGCCCGCCTCCCGGGCCCGGACCACGGAGAGGATCACGGGGCGCCCGCCCTCCGCGTACTTGCCGGCCACGTAGGTCGCGGCCGACACCAGCACCACGACCGCCAGACCCCACGGCAGGTCGGGCAACTGGTCCGGGCGCCGGGCCAGCCGTACCGCCGCGAAGACGAGGGCGACCGTGCTGATCACGACGTACTGGATGTCGGCGAAGGTGCCGCGTCCGGCGTCGTCCGTCAGGAGGTCGGAGGCGCGCGGCCGGTCCGCCCGTACCTTCTGCAGCCGCTGGCCCAGGACCCGCAGTCCGACCACCCGCCGTACGAGGACGGCGATCCCGCACACCACCGCGAGCACCGTCACCGCGCCGGCCCCGCGGGCCAGTTCGAGCCCGGAGACCAGCGCGTCGCGCCGGGCGTGCCCCGAGGCGAGGGCCAGCTGTCCGGCCAGGACGAGCACGGCGCAGGCGACGAACAGCACCCAGGCCGCCGCCACGGCGCGGGACGTGGAGAGGCGGTTGTCCTCACCGATCACCGGGGCCAGCGCCCCGCCCCGCGCCCGGTGGAACCACGACGCCGTCGTCAGCGCCCCCGCCACCACCAGTGCCGCCGAGAGCCCCGCGGTCCGGGCGGCCGTCCAGCCGCCGCCGACGGCGGTGAGCGCCTGCACGAGGAGCAGCAGCACGACCGCGGCCCACACGACGGTCACCGTGCGACGCCCGAGGCCCGCGAGCCATGCCTCGCCCTCGGCGCGACCGCGTTCGGCGACTTGTTCCGCGGACTGGGTCAGCTCCTCCGAGACCCACTGCCGGGAGGCGGAGGCCGAGTGGGCCACCGCGGCCGGCAGCCCTTGCCCGGCCGCGAACTCGTCCCGCCGCGACAGAAACGCCGCGACCGCCCGGCGATGCCCCTCCCGGGCGCCGTGCGGGCAGTCCCCGCAGGTACAGCCGCCCCCGTGCGCAACCCCGTACGCGCCCTTGCCCGAGCCGCTCCCGCGTCTCGCCTCCTGCACCGCCACGCCCGACGCCCGCCTTCCCCGACCCTTGCGACGACCCCCGCGGAAACCGCGGTGGAACCCAGCAACGACACCCGCACGCGACATGCGCACGCCGTCCGCACGACACCGGTCCGGGCGGCCACCGCGCCGGCCGCGGCGGGAGCCCTAAGTCCCGTGGGACGAAAGCGAATTGTGCCGTACGGAGCCCCCTGCGCGCCCGCCGCCCCGGCCCGCACTGCCCAGCGCGGGTGACAAGGGGCCCCGCCGTGTTGACCCGGCCGGACGAACCCGCGGCCGATCGACGCCGGACAGACGACGGCTCGACGGCGAACAGACGACGGACAGACGACGGACAGACGGCAGGCAGACGGCAGGCAGACGGCAGGCAGACGGCGAATTCGGGTGCGATACCGGACACAGGGTGTCGCCTTTCGGGTTCACACTCGCCGTATGACTGTCAGCACCGCACCAGCCACCGCACCCGACTCCACCGTGAACTGGTCGCACTTCGCCACCGCCGAACCCGCGCTCGCCGCCACCGTCGAGGCACGCTTCGGCGCGTACACCCACCACGTGCTCGCCACTCTGCGCAGGGACGGCTCGCCGCGCACGACCGGCCTGGAGGTGCGTTTCCTGGCCGGTGAGCTGTGGCTCGGCATGATGCCGGGCTCGGTGAAGGCGCTCGACCTGCGCCGTGACCCGCGGTTCGCGTTGCAGGCGAACCCGGGGGACGGGACCGGGATGGGCGGCGGGGACGTACGGATCGGCGGGCGGGCGATCGAGGTCGAGGACGCCGCGACGCGGGCCCGGTACGTGAAAGAGGTGGAACCGCCGGAGCCGTTCCACCTCTTCCGTACCGAGCTGACGGAGGTCGTGCGGACCTCCGTGGCGGACGACGCCCTCGTCGTCCAGGTCTGGCAGCCCGGCCGGCCCCCGCGCACCGTCAGGCGCGCATAGGGGTCACTCGGTCACTCCCACTCGATGGTGCCCGGCGGCTTCGAGGTCACGTCGAGGACGACGCGGTTGACGTCCTTGACCTCGTTGGTGATGCGGGTCGAGATCTTGGAGAGCACGTCGTACGGCAGCCGCGACCAGTCGGCCGTCATCGCGTCCTCGGAGGAGACGGGCCGCAGCACGATCGGGTGACCGTAGGTTCGGCCGTCGCCCTGGACGCCGACGGAGCGGACGTCGGCGAGCAGCACCACGGGGCACTGCCAGATGTCGCGGTCGAGGCCGGCCGCGGTCAGCTCCTCGCGGGCGATGGCGTCGGCCTCGCGGAGCAGGTCGAGGCGTTCGCGCGTGACCTCGCCGACGATGCGGATGCCGAGACCCGGGCCCGGGAAGGGCTGGCGCTGGACGATCTCGTCCGGCAGGCCCAGCTCCTGGCCGACCATCCGGACCTCGTCCTTGAACAGCTGGCGCAGCGGCTCGATGAGCTGGAACTCGAGGTCCTCGGGGAGCCCGCCGACATTGTGGTGGGACTTGATGTTGGCGGTGCCGGTGCCGCCGCCGGACTCGACGACGTCCGGGTAGAGGGTGCCCTGGACCAGGAACTCCACGGCCGGGCCCTGGTCGGCGATGATCTCGGCCTGGGCCTGCTCGAAGACCCGGATGAACTCGCGGCCGATGATCTTCCGCTTCTCCTCGGGGTCGGAGACCCCGGCCAGCGCCTTCAGGAACCGCTCGCTGGCGTCCACGACCTTCAGCTGCACACCGGTCGCGGCGACGAAGTCCTTCTCGACCTGCTCGGTCTCGCCCTTGCGCATCAGGCCGTGGTCGACGTAGACGCAGGTGAGCTGGGAGCCGATGGCCTTCTGGACGAGGGCGGCGGCGACGGCGGAGTCCACGCCGCCGGACAGGCCGCAGATGGCGCGCTTGTCGCCGACCTGCTCGCGGATGGCCGCGACCTGCTCCTCGATCACGCTGCCCGTGGTCCAGTCGGGGGCGAGGCCCGCGCCGCGGTACAGGAAGTGCTCCAGCACCTGCTGTCCGTGCGTGGAGTGCATCACCTCGGGGTGGTACTGGACGCCGTAGAGCTTCTTCTCGTCGTTCTCGAAGGCGGCGACCGGGACGACGTCCGTGGAGCCGGTGACGGTGAAGCCCTCGGGGGCGGCGGAGCAGGCGTCGCCGTGGGACATCCACACGGCCTGCTCGGCGGGGGTGCCCTCGAAGAGGGTGGAGGAGTTCTTGGAGACGTGCAGATCCGTACGGCCGTACTCGCGGGCGCCGGAGTTGTCGACGGTGCCGCCGAGGGTCTGCGCCATCAGCTGGAAGCCGTAGCACATGCCGAAGACGGGGACGCCCGCGTCGAAGAGGGCGCGGTCGAGGGTGGGGGCGCCCGGCTCGTACACCGACGAGGGGCCGCCGGAGAGGATGACGGCCGCCGGGTTCTTGGCGAGCATCTCCTCGACCGGCATGGAGCTCGGCACGATCTCGCTGTAGACCCGCGCCTCGCGGACACGGCGGGCGATGAGCTGGGCGTACTGCGCGCCGAAGTCGACGACCAGGACGGTGTCGGGGGCGGCGGCAGCGGGAGTCGCTGATGACACGGGGTGCCTTCCGGCGGTCGGGCGGGGGTCTTGTGCTCCCGATTCTACCGAGGCGGACGGCCGCCCCGTCCCGGCCGTGGCGCCCGGCGCAGCCCCGGTGTCCCGTCTCACGATGCGGATCACCTTCGGACCAACCTCGGATCACCATGCGAACCGGGTTGGCCACGGACCGTTCGCAGGGCATACTGGCGCCATGCGCAAGTACCAGGTGTTCAGCTTTATCTATGGCAACCGGCCCACCGGCTGCCATGGTCGTGCTGCTTGAGCAACTGACGAGCGACTACTTCCCAGGCGCCCCGGGCCGACAAGGCCCGGGGCGCCTGTCGTTTCCCGGTCCTGCCGCCCCTGGGCACCGCCGACCACCCCTTCCCGGCGAGGAGCCCCCGACGTGACCGTCACCACCGCAGACAAGACCGGCGCCCGCACCGCAGAGGCCGCCGACGTGATCACCGGCGCCCGGGAGCGCATCGACGCGCTCGACGACCGGATCATCGGTTTGATCCAGGAACGGATGGCCGTCTCCGCCGTCATCCAGCAGGCACGGATCACCTCCGGCGGCCGGCGCGTGAATCTCTCCCGCGAGATGGAGGTCCTCGGCCACTACAGCGAGGCGCTGGGCAAGCCGGGTACGTCGCTGGCGATGACGCTGCTGGAACTGTGCCGGGGGCGCGTCTGAGCGTCGCATCTGAGTTCGGGCCACTTCTCACCCGTACGGCGCGTGACCGCCGCGCGGGACGCTTCGTTGGTCCCGGTGTCCGTGCCAGCCAGGGGCGGGCCCGAAAGAACCACGCGTGGCTCGCTGGGGCGATGAGACGTACGGATCGTGCCGTACGTCGTGGGACCTCGCCCCAGGAAGTGACCGGACGGCAGGGGACAGCAGCCCGGTCACCCATGAGAACGGTCGGCTCCGGGGACGCCCGGGGCCGGCCGACGGGAAATGCCCGGGCCCGGGACGCCCCTCCCCCTCACAACCACATACTCGACAGACCAGCGGCGCGACCCCCCGGCGCCGCTCCGAGGCACCGGCGCAGCCCTGACGCCGGTGCTGGCTGAGGAAGGGCCCCGCGGCTTCAGAGCCGCGGGGCCCTTCGCGTTCGCCCGGAGCCACTCTGCCCGGCGAGTGACACAGGGCACATAAAGAAGACATCAGTTCGGGACAACCATTCACAGGCTTCACTGATCAAACACAGCGACTCTTCACCGAGACGCACGGGCACCCGCGCCCCACACGCGGAGGCCTCCCGCAAAACCTCCGTACTGCGGCAGAGCAGTACGCCCGAATTTGTCGAGGTCTTCATGAAGCTTCGCCGCGCCATGGTCACGGCGGCCGCCGCCACCGTCCTGGCACCGCTCGCCCTCGTGTCGGCACCCGCCGCGTTCGCGGCCGACGGGCTGTCCACGAGCACCTCGTCCGAGGAACAGGGCTCCACGACGGAGACCGGCCAGGACGCCGCGTCCGGCGAGAACACCACCGCCCCCGCGCCCCCCGGCGACTCCTCCACCGAGGAGAAGCCCGCCGGGGAGGACGCGGCCTCGGGCGACGAGAACGACCCGAGCACCCCGGCCGAGGGCCAGAACCCGCCCTCCGAGGAGGGTGGCACCCCGTCCGGCGAGGAAAACCCGTCCGACGGCCAGCAGCCTCCGGCCGAGGACGACACCAAGCCCACCGAGGACGACACCAAGCCTTCCGAGGACGACGCCAAGCCCTCGGAGGACGACACCAAGCCCTCGGACGACGCCGGCGAGCCCTCCGACGATGAGGAGCCCCCCGCCGACGACGCCGTCTTCGACCCCTTCGAGGACTGTGCCGAGTTCGACCTGGACGAGAAGCTCACCGCCTCCGTCTCCGGGCTGCCGAACAAGATCGTGGCCGGCTCCGGCTGGCACAACTTCGAGTTCGTCATCGACAACGACTCCGACAAGAACCTCAAGGACGTCTGGATCAACGCCTTCGCCGAGTACAGCGGCGAGGTCAACTCCGACGTCCTGCTCTCGAAGGACCTGGCCGAGCTGCAGGTGAAGCAGGACGGCAAGTGGACCAGCGCCTACCAGGAGTCCTACGGCGAGGGCAAGGACGCGTTCACGTTCACCGGAAGCATCGTCGCCCTCCTGCCGACTCTGGAGAAGAACTCCACGGCCACGCTCGACCTGCGCGTGCGGATCGACGCCGACGCCCCGGCGGGCTCGGCGTTCTCCATGAGCCAGGCGGTGTACGCGGGCGAGGGCCAGTCCTGCTACGGCAACGGTGAGTACTACGACTTCACCGTGCTCGCCGCGAACAGCGACCTGCCGGACGACGTCGACGACGTCAAGCCGAACGGCGAGAAGCCCAAGGGCATCGACAAGAACCTGCGTCCGCAGGGCGTCGACAAGGACCTGAAGCCGCAGGGTGGCGCCAAGCCGGTCACCGGCAGCCTCGCCGCCACCGGTTCCAGCTCCGCGCTGCCGACCATCGGTCTCGTCGGCGGACTCGCCGTCGTCGTCGGTGGCGGCGCGATGTACCTCGTCCGCCGCCGCAAGGCCGGTGTCGAGGCGTAGCCGACGGCACGGCTTCACAGAACGAGAGGGACCTGCGCTCGGAGGGGGGCGCAGGTCCTTCTGTTCTGCGTCGTCCGCTACTTCTTCGGCGGTACCGCCGGCATCCCGAGGAACGGCAGCCGCAGTGCGCCGAAGGCCTCCGCCGGGACCGCCGGGGACTTGGGCTCGACGGGCGTCAGGCGCCGGTACTCCGTGCCCTGCGCCGGGCGCGGGTCCTCCTCGCCCTTGTTGGGCCAGTACGACATCGCCCGCTCGGCCTGCGCCGTGATGGTCAGGGACGGGTTGACACCGAGGTTCGCGGAGACCGCGGCGCCGTCGACGACGGAGATGCCGGGGTGGCCGTAGAGGCGGTGGTACGGGTCTATGACGCCACTCTCGCGGGAGGCGCCGATGGGGCAGCCGCCCAGGAAGTGGGCGGTGAGCGGGGTGCCCATCAGTTCGCCGACGTTGGAGCCGGCGAAGCCGTTGATCTCGGCGGCGAGCGCGGCGGCGCCTTCGGTGGCGGCCTTGATCTGCTTGGGGTTGGGCGAGCCGTGGCCCTGGCGGGCGGTGAGCAGGCCCTTGCCGACGCCCGTGGGTTTCAGGTGCGTGGTCAGGGAGTTGTCCAGGGACTGCATCACCAGGCCGATGATGGTGCGCTCCGACCACTTGCGGTTGGAGAGCGAACGCAGGACGAGCAGGGGGTGCTTGGCCGCGTGGCCCAGGAAGCCCAGGACACGGGAGGCGCCGGAGGCGGTGTGGCCGGCGTAGGGGACCTGGAGGATGGACAGGCCGCCCATCGAGTTGGAGCCCTTGCCGTAACGGACCGGCTCGATGTGGGTGCTGGCGTCCGGGTGGATCGAGGACGTGATGGCGACGCCGCGCGTGAAGTCGGCGCGCGGTTCGCCGGTCGCCTTGCGGTAGCGCCGGTCGTCCGTCTGGGCGCCGACCAGGGCTTCGGAGTTGGTGCGGGTCAGCTCGCCCAGCTTGTCGGAGAGGTGCGGGAGTTGCCCGTTCGCCTTCATGCGGTGCAGCAGGGTCTGGGTGCCGTAGGTGCCGGCGGCTATGACGACGCGGCGGGCGGTGAAGGTGCGGCCCGCGCCCTTCTTCTTCCGGTCGGTGGGGAGCGTGGCCACGGCGAAACCGCCGCGCGAGTCCTCGGTGACCGACACGACCGACGTCATGGGGTGCACGACCGCTCCCGCCTTCTCGGCGAGGTACAGGTAGTTCTCGTTGAGGGAGTTCTTCGCACCGTGGCGGCAGCCGGTCATGCACTCGCCGCACTCGTTGCACGCCTTGCGGTCGGGCCCCGCGCCGCCGAAGTAGGGATCGGGGACCCGCTCGCCCGGCTTCGCCTTCGCCGTGCCGTCGGCGTCCTCGCCGTCGCCGAAGAAGACGCCGACCGGCGCCATGTGGAAGGTGTCGCCGACCCCCATCCGCTGGGCGGCGGCCTTCAGGTGCACGTCGGAGGGGGTCATGGTCGGGTTGAGGCGGACGCCGAGCATGCGCCTGGCCTGGTCGTAGTACGGCGTCAGCTCGTCCTGCCAGTCGGTGATGTCCCGCCACTGGGGGTCGTCGAAGAAGGGCTTCGGCGGTACGTAGAGGGTGTTGGCGTAGTTGAGGGAGCCGCCGCCGACGCCCGCGCCTGCCAGGACCATGACATTCCCGAGCAGGTGGATGCGCTGGATGCCGAACATGCCGAGCTTGGGGGCCCAGAGGTAGTTCTTGAGGTCCCAGGAGTTCTTCGGCAGCGACTCGCGGGTGAAGCGGCGGCCCGCTTCCAGGACGCCGACCCGGTATCCCTTCTCCGTCAGGCGGAGGGCGGAGACGGAGCCGCCGAAGCCGGAACCCACGACTAGGACGTCGTAGTCGTACCCGTTCTCGTCCCGGGTCTGGGCGGAGTTCTCCTGCGACACGTGCTCTCCTCGTTGAGAACGGGCGGTGGTCGGGGGTTGCTCGGGTGGATCAGCGGAAGCGGAACGCCTTCATCAGCCGCAGGCTCCGGCTCATGAACTCCGCGTACTTCTCGTCGTCCATACCGAGCGACGGGGCCATCGGCAGCAGCCGCTGGTGGGCGACCGTCTGGGCCTCGGTGTACTTGAGGATGCCCTCGGAGCCGTGCCGGCGGCCGAGGCCGGAGTCCTTCATGCCGCCCATCGGGGACTGGGCGCTGCCGTAGGCGGGGGCGTATCCCTCGTTGATGTTGACGGTGCCGGTGCGCATCCGGGCGGCGGCCTCGCGGCCGCGCCGGGCGTCCTTCGTCCAGACCGAGGAGTTCAGGCCGTACGGCGTGGAGTTGGCCTGCTCGACCGCCTCCTCCTCGGTCTTGAAGCGGTAGACGGAGACGACCGGGCCGAAGGTCTCCTCGGTGCACACGGTCATGGGGGCCGCGACGCCGTCGAGGATGGTCGGCTCGTAGAAGTACGGGCCGATGTCCGGGCGGGCGACGCCGCCGGCGACGAGCTTCGCGCCCCGCTCCACGGCGTCCGCCACGTGTGCCTTCACGGTCTCCAGTTGCCGCTCCCCCACCAGCGAGCCCATGTCGGCGCCGTAGGAGAGGGAGGTGCCGAGCCGCATCGCCTTGGTGCGGGCGGCGAAGCGGTCCAGGAAGGCGTCGGCGACCGACTCGTGGACGTAGAGCCGCTCGATGGAGATGCAGAGCTGGCCGGCCGAGGAGAAGCAGGCGCGTACGGCGCCCGCCGCGGCCTTCTCGATGTCGGCGTCCTCCAGGACCAGCATGGCGTTCTTGCCGCCGAGTTCGAGGGAGACGCCGACCAGGCGGGCGGCGGCGCTCTGGGCGACCTCGCGGCCGGTGCGGGTGGAGCCGGTGAAGGAGACGTAGTCGGCGTGCTTGACGAGCTCGGGGCCGACGACCGGGCCCTCGCCGAGGACGACCTGGAAGACCTCGGCGGGCAGGCCGGCCTCGATGAGCAGGTCGCGGGCCCACAGGGCGGTCAGACAGGTCTCGGTGTCGGGCTTCATGACGACCGCGTTGCCCGCGACGAAGGCGGGGAGCGCGTCGCCGACGGACAGCTCGAGGGGGTAGTTCCAGGGGGCGATCTGGCCGACGACGCCGCGCGGGTGGCGCAGTTCGGTGACCTTGGTGAGGGTCGGGACGGCGCCGGTGTGCCGCTTGGGGCGCAGGTACGCCGGGGCCTTGCGGCCGTAGTGCCGGGCGGCGACGGCGACGGCCTGGACCTCCTCGTGGGCGTGCAGGCGGGCCTTGCCGGTCTCCAGCTGGATGAGGTCGAGGACCTCGGCCTGCCGCTCCAGGACCAGGTCGTGGAAGCGGAGCAGGACGGCGGCGCGCTGCCGTACCGGTGTGCGCTCCCACACGGCCTGGGCGGCGCGGGCCCGCTCGAAGGCGCCGGCCACGTCCTCGGGCGTCGACTCGGGCAGGTCGGCGAGCTTCTCGCCGGTGAACGGCGTGTGGTTGGCGGTGCGGCCGGAACCGGCCACGCCCTTGGTGAGCTGGGCGACCAGCTCGGGCGTGACCACGTCGGCAGCGGTGCGGGCGCCCGCCGGGCTGGGGGCGAGGGGGTTGGTGCCGGTGATTTCCGGGGCCTGCGCGTCCGTCATGAGCCGCAGGGTATGCCGCCGCGACGGCTTTGTGTACCCGTCGGTAATCGGGATTCACCGAGTGCTCACACAATGCCAGTGATCGCTGGCAACAAACCCGCTGATCAGGGCGTTACGCGGCAGCGTTGCACCTGATCGCTCTTTTCCCGTCAGGGCTCCGCGACCTCCCAGTTGGCGATCACCGTCCGGGCGATCTCGCGTCCCTCGTCGGCGAAGTAGCCCTTGCGGGGGTAGTCGATCCACAGCCGGTACATGTCGCCGTTCGCGGCGCGGTAGTACAGGATGTGGAACTCGCGCTCCCGCGGGTCCTGTGAGTCCGTCGTCGTGTACGCGATGACGTTCTCGGCGGCCTTCTCGCCCCGGTACTCGGTCTCGCTCGGCTCGCCCCTGGGTGCGGGCTCGTCGGCGAAGTTCCAGGAGTACTCGCCGTCCTTGAGCACGTCCCAGTCCGCCCACGCCTGCGCCGCCGCGGTGTCCGGGATCTTCCCGTCCTCGTCGTCGGCCTTGATGTCACGGTCGACGTAGACGGTCACCGCGCCGCTCGGGTCGGCGAACGTCTCGTTGGTGCCGTCCCAGTCGTCGGCGTGCTCCTGCTTCACGAACGCCGTCGGCAGGCCGACGCTGACGCCGGTCCGCGCGCCGAGTTCGTGCGTCTTCCACCCCTTGGGCAGCGGCCCCGCGAAGGGATCCGCGATCACCAGGTACGACGCCATGGCCGCCGCGACGACCGCCGCGCCCAGGGTGATCCACGCGTTGCGGCCCAGCCGCACGCCCCACTTGGACCCGGCGCCGGACGATCCGCCCGGACTGCCATGACCGCCCGGGCCGCCCGGACCGCCATGACCGCCCGGGCCGTCCGCCCCGTCGCCCCGGACCACGCGGGTGGGTGCGGGCTCGGGCGGGTTCGCGGCGGCCTCCAGCAGGGCGCGGGTGCGGGCGGTGTCCGGGCGGCGTGCCGGGTCCTTGTCCAGCAGGCCGGTGATGAGTTCGGCGAGCGGTCCCTGCGCGGCGGCGGGCGGCGCGGGCGCGGCGTTGAGCACGGACTGGAGCGTGGCGGGGGTGTTGCTGCGGCGGAACGGCGAGACGCCCTCCGTCGCCGCGTACAGCACCACGCCCAGCGACCACAGGTCGCTCGCCGGGCCGGGGCGCCGGCCCAGCACCCGCTCCGGTGCGATGTACTCGGGCGAGCCGACGAATCCGCCGGTGTCGGTCAGGTTGGTCTCGCCCTCGATCCGGGCGATGCCGAAGTCGGTGAGGACGACCCGGTCGTGCCGGCCGAGCAGGACGTTGTCCGGCTTCACGTCCCGGTGCAGGACGCCGGCCGCGTGCGCGGCCTCCAGCGCGCCGAGCACCTCCAGGCCGATCCGGGCCGCCTCGCGGGCGCCGAGCGTGCCCTCCTGCAACGCGTCGCCCAGCGAGCGGCCCCGCACCAGCTCCATCACGATCCACGGCTGGTCGTCCACCACCGCCACGTCGTGCACGCCGACGACTGCGGGATGGTCGAGCCGGGCGGCGGCACGGGCCTCGCGACGCATTCGCTCGAAGGCGTTGGCCCGTTCGCGTTCGGGAAGATGGTCGGGGACGCGGGGCTCCTTGACGGCGACCTCGCGGTCCACGGTCTCGTCCTTGGCCCGCCACACCGTGCCCATGCCGCCGTGCCCGAGTCTGGCGATCAGCCGGTAGCGGTCGGCGATGAGACGCCCGGCGCCCGGCTCCGGCGCGCCCGCGGAACGGGGCGGCGGCGGCACGACCTGGGTGGGCGCCGCGTACGGATTGCCGGGGTGGGGCACGGCCACGGGCGGGTTCGGTGGTTGCAGGCCGAAACTCGTGGGCTCGTCCGGCCCGTTGTGCGGCCCCCCGTTGCTGCTCATGGGTCCATGCATATCGCGCCGGATGTGCCCGCATCCACCACCCGTGCGCGGCGGTCACAGAGCCGTGACGCACGGCTGCCGTTTATCTCCCGTTTGAGGGTGTTGCGGAGGCCCCGGAGGAGGACGGGGACGCGGGCTCCGTCGTCGAGGTGGCGGACGGCGAACGCGTCGGCGCGCCACCCCCGTCGCCGCCGTCCCCGTCGGCGAGCAGGGCCGCCGCCGTGACGCCCGCGCCGGCCGCCGCGACCACCAGCAGCACGGCGGTGAGCACGGCCCGTGGCCAGGAAGGCGCGCAGCATCCGCTCCGCCTCCGCCGCGTCCAGACGCCGCCGGGGATCGCGTTCCAGCAGGCCCCGGACGACCGGGAGGAGCGGCCCGGCCTCGGCGGGCGGCCGGATCTCCTCGGTGACCACGGCGTGCAGGACACCGCCCAGGGAGTCCCGGTGGAAGGGCGAGGCGCCGCTGAGGACCGCGCACAGCAGCACGCCCACCGACCACAGGTCGGACTCCGGGCCCGTCCCGGCGCCCGACATCCGCTCCGGGGCGGTGTACTCGGGGGAACCGACGAAGGAGCCGGTCTCGGTGAGCGTGGTGGCACCGGCGACCTGGGCGACGCCGAAGTCGGTGAGCACGACCCGGCCGTCCTCGGACACCAGCACGTTGGACGGCTTCACGTCCCGGTGCAGGATGCCGGCCGAGTGCGCGGTGTGCAGGGCGCCGAGCAGGGCGATGCCGATACGGGCGGCCTCGGCGGCGTCGACCGGGCCCCGGCCGATCACCCGGTCGGCGAGCGAACCGCCGTCGACCAGTTCCATGACCATGTACGCGCGTTCGTCGTCCTCGACGACGTCGTGCACGACGATGACGTGCGGATGGCTGAGCTGGGCGACCGCGCGGGCCTCGCGCAGGGTGCGCTCGCGGCGCCGCCGGGCCTCGGCCGCGGAGAGCGTCTCGTCGAGGGGGAGCGCCTTCACGGCCACCTCGCGGCCGAGCAGCTGGTCGGTGGCCCGCCACACGATGCCCATGCCGCCGCGGCCGAGCCGCTCGTGGAGCCGGTAACGGCCCGCGATGACACGCCCGCCCGCCCCCTCGGTCACCATGCGCCCCATCATGCCCCACCGGACGCATCGGCTCCGGGCCGCCGTCACCAGGGTGGCCGACAACCGACTGACGTACGAACGCCGTTGCGACGACTTCCGGCCACCGTCCGCCCGTCGCACGGTGCGTGGGCGGTCAGGTGGTCCTGGTCTTCTCCTGCCAGCTCTGCAGCACCGTGCGGAACCGCTCCCGTGTGGTCTCCCAGTCGTCGGCGGGGCCCGACATGTTGAGGGCGTACTCGACGCCGTCCCGGGACATGTACGTCTGCGACACCGCGCGGCGCGGCCCGGGGAAGGGGGTGTCCTTCGCCAGCGCGGTCCAGGTGTACTCCCAGCGGGCGCTGTCGCGGTCGCGGTAGCCGGTCCGTTCCAGGACGACGCGCCGGTAGTCGACCAGCCGCTGGAGCTGCACCTCCAGGTCCAGCTGGTGCGCGTACGGGTCGTTGTAGTCGGGAGCGCGGTCGACGGATATGCGCAGGACGTGTTCGCCGCCGTCGGGGGTGTAGTCGATCTGCCGGAGTTCGCCGCTGTCGCCGCCGAAGTCCGTGCGCTGCCAGTCCTCGGGCAGGGACAGGCTGAAACCCAGCGGGTCGTCGCGGCGCACCCAGTCGGCCGGAACGGAGCCTCCGGGACCCTTGCCCTCCGTGGCGGACGGGGAGGCGGAGGGCGAGCGGGCGGTGTCCGGGCCGGCCGACGAGCCCGCGTCGTCCCGCTGTTGCAGCACCACGGCGGTACCCGCGCCGATCAGCGCGGCCACGGCGACGACCAGGGCGAACGTACGCAGGCGGCGACGGGGGCGTGGCGCGGTGGCGGCCGCCGGCGGGTACGGGTGTCCGTACGGGTGTCCCGCCGCCGTGTGGCCGGCCGGCGCGGGGCCGGTCGCGGCGGGGCCCACGGGTGTCGGACCGACCGCCGTCGGGCCGGTGGCCGTCCGGTACGGCGTCGCAGTCGCCCCACCCGTGGGCCCCGCGGCCCCCGGGTGGACCGTGCCGTCCTGCCGGGACGGGCCCGCGTACCGCGTCGGCACGTACGCCTGGGCGGACTTCGGCCGCCGCCCCTCCGCCGCCTCCGCGAGCATCTGCTCCGCCTCGGTCGCGTCGGGGCGCGTGGCCGGGTCCTTGCGCAGCAGGGCGTCGATGACGGGCGCGAGCGGACCGGCGTACCGGGGCTCGGTGGCCTCCTCCTCGACGACCGCCTGCATGGTGCTGAGCGGTGACGTGCGACGGAACGGCGATCTGCCCTCCACCGCCGTGTACAGGGTCGCGCCCAGTGCCCACAGGTCGGAGGCGGGGCCGGGGTCGTGGCCGCGGACGCGCTCGGGGGCCAGGTAGTCGACGGAGCCGACGACCTCTCCGGTCCGGGTGATGGTGGAGTCGCCCTCTATCTGGGCGATGCCGAAGTCGGTGAGCAGTACGCGGCCGTCCTCGCCGAGCAGCACGTTGCCGGGCTTGACGTCGCGGTGCAGCACGCCCGCGGTGTGCGCGGCGCGCAGGGCCCGCAGGACCCACAGCCCGATCCGGGCCGCCTCCCGCGGCTCGACCCGCTCCTCCTCCTTGACCGCGTCGGCCAGTGAGCGGCCCTCGACCAGCTCCATCACGATCCACGGCCGGCCGTCGTGTTCGAGTACGTCGTGCACGGTGACGACGGCCGAGTGGTTGATCCGCGCGGCCGCCCGCGCCTCTCCCCGGGTGCGCGCCAGCAGTATCGCCTGGTCGCTCTCGGAGACGTAGAGCGCGGCGGTCAGCTCCTTGATGGCGACGACCCGGTGCAGTACCTCGTCGTGTGCGCGCCACACCCGGCCCATGCCGCCGCTGCCGATGGCGTCGCTGAGCCGGTAACGGCCCGCGACGAGCCGGCCCTGCATCTGATTCACGTTGCCCCGCAATGATCTGGTCAAGGTCAGACTAAGGACCGCTCACCCCGCGGGGAACGGGTGGGGTGGTATGGAAACCGCTCTGTGACGGTTGTCGCTTTCCGCGGTGCGGATCAACCACCGTGCCGGACGCGGTCTCTGGGCGGTCAGCCGGTGTACTGGTAGGTGGCCGACGCCTGTTCGAACAGCCGGCTCACCTCGTCCCGCTCCGACACCGGGCCGCGGACCTGGACCACGTGGTAGCGCCCGTCGACGAGCATCGCGAGGTTGCGCACGTACAGCTCGCCGTCCGCGCCGGTCCAGGTGAACTGACCCTCGGCCATGGTCCGTCCGCCGACCTCGATGGTCTTCAGTCCGCTGGAGGTGGCCCAGCTGGAGGCGCGGTACGACGCCAACTCCGGCTCGGAGTCGCGCTGGTAGGCCATCGGGTCGTCGCCGTACTCGGCGGCGCGGTCCCGGCCCGGTACGACGATCAGCTCGAAGTCGCCCTTGCTGTAGACGACCTGCCCGCTGCCGTTGCGGGGCGTGCGCTCCCAGTTCTCGGCGACGGCGACGCGGAAGCCCTCGTCGTCCTCGCGCAGGGTGAACCCGTCGGCTGAGGCGGGGGTGTCGCCCTGCGTCTCGGTGGCACCGGACGCCGACCGGGAGGGGGCGGGGTCGTTCTCCGGTGACGTCTGCTCCGGGCGGGGCTCGGTGCCGCCGTCCGGGGACCGCTCCGGCGGCGCCTGGCTCGCCTCTCCGGCGGCGCCCGTGCGATCACCGGCGCCGTCCGTGCCGCTCTTGGGCATGAAGAACATGGCGTACGCGATCGCTCCGGCCAGGGCGAGCAGTATCAGCAGGAGCAGGGTGCGGCCGAGGCTGCGCGGGGAGCGGGCCTTCTCCCGCCGGTCGCGTTTGTGCCGTCCGTGGTGTGCGGGCAGGCCGGCGCGCCGCTTGCGCACCAGTTCGCCCCGGCGGCGCACGATGGGCAGGCGGCTGGTCTCGGCGGGCGGGGCGGAGACGACGTGCAGGCCGGCCTCCGGCTCGGGCGCCGACCTGACGAGGGAGCGCAGCCAGCCGCGCAGATCTTCGAAGTCGAGGCGCTCGGTGGGGTCCTGACGCAGCAGCGACTCCACGACCGGACGCAGCGGCCCGCACTCCTCGGCGAACGCCGGCGGCTCCGCGCAGACGATCTGCACCAGTTCGGCGGTGGACTCCTCCGGGTACGGCGCGTGCCCCTGTACGGCACGGAAGAGCAGGGCGCCCAGGGCCCACAGGTCGGTGGCGGGGCCGATGGGCGCGGCCAGCTGCCAGTTCTCGTGCACGGGCCCGGCCTGCTCCGGGGCCCAGCGCTCGGTCACCGGTCCGACCACGGCCATCCGGGTCTGCCGGGCCCGTTCGGCGGCGAGCGCGGTGGCCGGGCCGCGCGGGGCGGGGGTGTGGGCGGCCGGGGCGTCCCATTGACCGTGCCCGGTGGGCACGGTGGGCACCGCCTCCTGCTGCGGGGCGGCGGGCAGGGCGGGCCCGGCCGCCGGGGCGGCGGCGGGCGGTTCGCCGGTGGCGCGGGGGGTGGCGCCGTGCCAGGAGGCCGTCGTGCGTACGCCGTAGGGGTCGGCGATCTGTCCCGGCGGGGCGGTGGGCGGGGCGTCCTGTCCGGCCGCGTCGGCGGGCCGGGGGACGGCAAGGTGAGGGCCGGGGGTGTGGGCGCCGGGCTCCGCGTCGTGGTCGACAAGGTGCGGGGGCCGGTCCGGCGCGTACGCGGGCCATCCCCGCTCGGTGCCGGATTCCGTGCCGGTGCCGGTGCCGACGGCGTGGGGAGGGCCGCCGGGGCCGTCGTCGGGGGCCGGGCGGGCGCCGGGCAGGGCCGCGCGGCCGTTCCTCCCCTCCTGGACGCGGGCGGCGGCACGGGCGCCGGCGCGGTAGGCGGCGATGGCTCCGGCGCGCGCGGCGCGGACGTCCCCGCTGGTCTCCAGCGGCGCGGGGGCGATCCCTGAGGCGGTGCCCCCGGGGCCCTGGGGGACGGGCAGCCCGCCCACGTCCCGGGCCTCGATGGCGGCCCGCCGGGCGGCCTCGGGATCGCTGCCGCCGGGCCCGGAGATCCCGGACCGCGCACCCTCCGGACCGACACCGGGCACGAAACCGCCGGATACGGCAGCCCCGGCACCACCGGAACCGGCACCCCGGCCTCCGCCACCGCCGCCCCCGGCACCCCGCGCCCCGGTCTCCGCGCCCCCACCGCCCCGCCCGAAGGTCCCGTCAGGAGCGACGGCGGCGCCGCCGCCCTCCTCGTCGTCGGGGGCCGGCACCGGGTCGTACCCGCACAGCGCCTCCTCCGCCGCCCCGACCGCCAGGCCGGTCAGCATCACGCGCCCGTCGTCGCAGACGAGCACGGTGCGCGCGGTGATGTTGCGGTGCACCCAGCCGTACGTGTGCAGCACCCGCAGCGCCAGAAGGATGTCGGAGGCCACCTCGGCCGCCCGGTAGGGCGTCAGCGACTGCTCGGCGAGCAGGGCGGCCAGCGGCCTCGCGGCCACCAGCTCGCTGACGATCCACAGGGAACCGCCCTCGGCGAACACGTCGAAGACCTGGTCGAGGCGCGGGTGGTCGGGTACGGCCGCCGCGGCCTGCGCCGCCTCGACGGCCCGGCGTACCACCGGGTCCGCGGGCTTGCGGGAACCGCCGCGCGCGGCCGCCGACCGGCCGCCGGTGTGCCGGAAGCCGCCGTCGCGGGCCGTGAACCCGTCGGGCAGGCCGTCCGCGTCGAGCACCTCGGCCTCGACGACCTCGGGCAACGGCACCTGCCTGACCAGGACTTCCTGTCCGCTGTAGGTGTCGAAAGCCCGGGTCTCGGTGAGTTCGTACTCGTCGGACGGCGGCAGCGGCAGGCGGTAGCGGTCGGCGAGCACCCGTCCCGCATAGTCGTCCACGTCGCCACCCCCGGCAGCCCGTCGGTCAATTCCGTTCGCCCGGCGGGCCGTTCCGGCTGCGTACGGTCCGCAAGCACTCACGATACGTGCCGGAGGCAACCCGCAAAGAGGGGATGCCAGATATCGGACCGTTCAAACCCGGACCGCCCGGTTCAGGACTTGGGTTCGAAGGACTTCGTCAGCGTCCGCCAGGTGTTGCGGCGCAGGTCGCTGTCCCAGTCGTCGGCCTTCGCGGTGTACATCAGCGCGTAGCCCTGGTGGTCGTTGACGACGAAACCCCGGTCCACGGTGCGGTACTTCGTGCCGTCGTCCGTGTAGGTGAACTCCCAGTCGGCCGCGTTCCAGCCGCGGTAGCCCACCTTCTCTATGCGGATCTTCTCGTACTGGGAGCGGACCATGTACCGCTCCTGGTTCTTCCAGTCGGCGACCGGGTCGTCCTTGGGCGTGGACGTCCAGGCGACGAGCAGCTTCTGCCCGTTCGGGCCGGTGAAACGATCCCCCGCCGAGCCCTTGGCCTGGTACTTCCAGCCCTCGGGCAGCCCGATGGAGTAACCCTGGGCGCCCTGGTGGGTGGCCGCCGCGCCCTCATCGTCGGCCTTGCCCTCGTCGCCCGGACCGGCGCCGTCCGCCCCGGTGTCGCCGGACGCGCTCGCGCCGGAGTCCGGCGCGCCCGCCGAGCCACCGTCCGTCGCCTCCTCCGACGCGGAGCCGTCGGTGCGGGCCCCGCCCTCGTCGTCCTGCCGGGTGTCGCCGCTCGCGCCCGCGGTGGCGACGGGCTTGTCGCCGTTTCCGCCCTGGGCGCCCTTGTCGTCGTCGCCGCCGAGCGTGAGGGCCAGTACGGTGCCGAGCACGGCGAGCGCCACGACCACCGCGATGACGACCAGCGTCCGGCGCGGCACCACGTCGGTGAGCGGCGCCCGGGGCGCGGGCCGGGGCGGCAGGTCCGGGGGCGGCACGACGGGCCAGCCGGAGCTGCGGGTGCCGGCGGGCGCGTTCGCCGCCCCGGAACCGGAACCGGAACCGGCACCAGCGCCGGCACGCGGGTGAGCACCGGACGCCGCAGCCGTACCGGCACCCGATCCCGTACCGGAAACCGAGCCCGCACCGGCACCCGACCCGCCACGGACCCCGGCGCCCGGCCCACCGGCCCGCGCCGACGTGCTCGCGGCCGTCCCGGCGGACGCCGACGCGGTGGCCGAACCGGTGGCGCCCGACGCGGTGGCCGGACCGGCGGCACCCGAGGCGTCCCGGCCGGCACCGCCCTGCTTGGCGCGGGAGGCGGCCGCGGCACCGGCCGCACCCGCCCCGGCGGCGGCCTTGCGCACGGAACGCAGCGCGCCGCGCAGCCGCTCCCCGGCCTCCTCGCCGCGCTTGCCCCCGGCGCCCTGGGAGCCGCCCCTGCGGGACCGCTCGTCCGGCTGGGCGGGCAGCGGCACGACCTTGGTGGCGTCGGCCGGCTCGTCCGCCGGGTCGGGGGCGTGGATGACCTTGTTGAGCAGCGCGCGGGCGCCCGCGTCGTCGAGCCGCTGCGCGGGGTCCTTGTTGAGCAGCCCGTAGATGACGTCCCGCAGCGGGCCGGCGTTCTTCGGCTCCTCCAGGTTCTCCGTCATCACCGCGGTGAGCGTGGCGATGGCGGAGCCCTTGTCGTAGGGCGGGGCGCCCTCGACCGCCGCGTACAGCAGTCCGCCGAGCGACCACAGGTCGGCGGCCGGGCCGGGCTTGTGGCCGCGGGCGCGCTCCGGGGAGATGTAGGAGGGGGCGCCGACGAGCATGCCGGTGGAGGTGATGGACGGGTCGCCCTCGACCTGGGCGATGCCGAAGTCGGTGAGCACGACCCGGCCGTCCTCGGCGATCAGCACGTTGGACGGCTTCACGTCGCGGTGCAGGATGCCCTCGCGGTGCGCCGAGCGCAGCACGTCGAGGATGGCGAGACCCACCTCGGCGGCGCGCCTCGGCTCCAGCAGGCCGTCCTCACGGATGGCCTCGGCGAGCGACTTGCCCTCGACGAGTTCCATCACGATCCACGGGCGGTCGTCCTCCTCGACGACGTCGTAGACCGTGACGGCGCTGTTGTTGCGGATCCGCGCGATCGCCTTGGCCTCACGCAGGGTGCGCGTGATCAGGCGCCGCTTCTCCTCCTCGTCGATGTTCCCCGGGAACCGCAGCTCCTTGACGGCGACGGTGCGTCCGAGGGTCTCGTCCTCCGCCCGCCACACCGTCCCCATGCCGCCGCGGCCGAGCACGTCTCCCAGCCGGTACCGCCCGGCGAGGAGACGTGCGCTCTTGTCCGTACGGGGTGTCCCCGCCCGCTCCGCCTCCGACATGCGTCCCCTCATGCAACCCGCCCTGACAGAGCCTTCATTGTCCCTCACCCGACAAGTGCTCGACGCCCAGGGTGCCCCTGGCGCCGACCGGGCGAGCGGGCGGGGAGCACGGCGGGGTGACCCTGCGTCACACCCGCCCCGGCGGCCCCTACCTCGGCACGATGTCGGGGGCGCCCAGCCGGGCCGCGTCGGCCGTCAGGTCGTCGGGCTGGCGCTGCGACTCCCGCTCGGCCTCGACCCGCTTCTCGTAGTGCTGGACCTCCCGTTCGACCTGGTCCTTGTCCCAGCCGAGCACCGGCGCCATCAGCTCGGCGGCCTCGCGGGCGCTGCGGGTGCCCCGGTCGAAGGTCTCGATGGAGATGCGGGTGCGCCGGGTCAGTACGTCGTCCAGGTGGCGCGCGCACTCGTGCGAGGCGGCGTAGACGACCTCGGCGCGCAGGTAGTCGTCGGCGGCGTGCAGCGGTTCGCCGAGGGAGGGGTCGGCGGCGATCAGCTCCAGCACCTCCTCCGTCAGGGCGCCGTACCGGTTCAGCAGGTGCTCGACGCGGACGACGTGCAGTCCGATGCGCGCGGCGATCCGGGCCCGCGCGTTCCACATGGCCCGGTACCCCTCGGCGCCGAGCAGCGGCGTGTCCTCGGTGACGCAGTCGGCGACCCGCATGTCGAGCCCGTGCACCGTCTCGTCGACGGCGTCCTTGGCCATCACCCGGTACGTCGTGTACTTGCCGCCGGCCACGACGACCAGGCCGGGCACCGGGTGCGCGACGGTGTGCTCGCGCGAGAGCTTGCTGGTGGCGTCGGACTCGCCGGCCAGCAGTGGGCGGAGTCCGGCGTAGACGCCCTCGACGTCGTCGCGCGTGAGCGGCACGTGGAGCACCGAGTTGACGTGCTCCAGGAGGTAGTCGATGTCCGCGCTGGACGCGGCCGGGTGCGCCTTGTCGAGGTCCCAGTCGGTGTCGGTGGTGCCGATGATCCAGTGCCGTCCCCAGGGGATGACGAACAGCACGGACCTCTCGGTGCGCAGGATGAGCCCGGTGGTGGAGTGGATGCGGTCCTTGGGGACGACCAGGTGGATGCCCTTGGAGGCCCGGACGTGGAACTGGCCGCGCTCGCCCACCATCGACTGGGTGTCGTCGGTCCACACCCCGGTCGCGTTGACGACCTGCTTGGCGCGGATCTCGTACTCGCCGCCCGCCTCGACGTCCTGCACGCGCGCGCCGACCACGCGCTCGCCCTCGCGGACGAAGGAGGTGACGCGCGCGCGGTTGGCGACCTGGGCGCCGTACGCCGCCGCGGTGCGCACCAGGGTCGTCACGAACCGGGCGTCGTCCATCTGGGCGTCGTAGTACTGGAGCGCGCCGACCAGCGCGTCCTTCTTCAAGGCGGGTGCCACGCGCAGGGCGTGACGGCGGCTCAGGTGGCGGTGCGTCGGCAGGCCCCGGCCGTGTCCGCGGGCCATGGACATCGCGTCGTAGAGGGCGACGCCCGAGCCGGCGTAGAGCCGCTCCCAGCCCTTGTGCTGCAACGGGTACAGGAACGGCACGGGCTTCACGAGGTGCGGTGCGAGCCGCTCCAGCAGCAGCCCGCGCTCCTTCAGCGCCTCCCGTACGAGGGCGAAGTCGAGCATCTCCAGGTAGCGCAGGCCGCCGTGGATCAGCTTGCTGGAGCGGCTGGAGGTGCCCGACGCCCAGTCCCGGGCCTCGACCAGGCCGGTGGACAGGCCGCGCGTCACCGCGTCGAGGGCGGTGCCCGCGCCGACCACGCCCGCGCCCACCACCAGTACGTCCAGCTCGCGCTCGGCCATGGCCGCGAGCGACTCGGCGCGCTGCGCCGGCCCCAGGGTCGCTGTCCTCACTGCTGCCTCCCGCTGTCGGTCGCGTCGGCCGCGCCCGCCGGGTGAACACACCCGTCGGGCGAGGCCCGGTTCCTGGTACCCACCATGCCCAGATTCTGACCCGCTCGCCCGACATCGGCCGTCGCGTGGCCCCAGCCTGTGGACAACCTCCCCGCGGGTCCCCGTCGACACTCACCGAAACCAGGCCGACCAATCCCGCAAATCGGTCATATTTACTCCTAGTCTGACGTTGTGCTCGCCCATCCTGTCCACCGGGCTTGCGCACCTGTCCCGCTTCGGCTACTGGGAAGGACGGCTTACGCCATGCCCGCAGACCTCGCCGTCATCGGACTCGGCCCGTACGGCCTGCCCCTGGCCCAGGCCGCCGTCACCGCAGGCATCCCCACCCTCGGCTACCGCACCGGCCCCGAGGCCGACCCGCTCACGCCCGCCGAGGTCCGCCGGATGCTCGCGACGGGCTTCCGCACTCCCGCCACACCGGCCGAGCTGGGCCGGGTCCGCACCGCCGTCATCTGCGCGCCCACCCCGCCCTCCCCGGACGGCGGCCTGGACCTCACCCAGGTGGAGGCCGCCGCCCGCACCCTCGCCGCGCACATGCGCCCGCACACCACGGTCATCCTGGAGTCGCCGGTGCGGCCGGGGACGACGGAGGACTTCCTGCGGCCGCTCCTGGAGCAGGGCTCCGGACTGCGCGCCGGCCGCGACTTCCACCTCGCCTACTCCCCCAGCCGCGTCGACCCCGGCAACCGCGAGCACACCCCGGCCAACACCCCGAAGGTCATCGGCGGCCTCACCCCCGCCTGCACCGAGTCCGCCGCCACCTTCTACGGCCGCCTCACCGACAAGGTGGTCCGCGCGCGCGGCCCGCGCGAGGCGGAGACGGTGCAGCTCCTGGAGACCAACTTCCGGCACGTCAACATCGCCCTCGTCAACGAGATGGCCGTCCTCTGCGACGACCTCGGCGTCGACCTGTGGGACGTGCTGCGCTGCGCGGAGACCAAGCCGTTCGGTTTCCACGCCTTCCGCCCCGGCCCCGGCGTCGGCGGCCACTCCGTCCCCCAGGACCTGACCGGCCGGGCCCCGCACAGCCTGCGCATGGTGGAACTGGCCCAGCAGGTCAACGGCCAGATGCCCCGCTACGTCGTCCAGCGCGCCGCCGCCCTCCTCAACGAGCACGGCAAGTCCGCGCGCGGCGCCCGCGTCCTCCTCCTCGGCGTCACCTACAAGGCCGACCTCGCCGACCAGCAGGCCGCCCCGGCCGAGGAGATCGCGACCCGCCTGATGTCGATGGGCGCCGCCGTCAGCTACCACGACCCGCACATCCCGTCCTGGAACGTCGCCGACCGCCCCGTCCCCCGCGCCGACTCCCTCTACGAGGCCGCCGCCGACGCCGACCTGACGATCCTCCTCCAGCAGCACCGGACGTACGACCTCCAGGGCCTGTCGGTGAAGGCCCAGCTTCTGTTGGACACGCGGGGGGCGACGCCCACGGGGGCGGCGCACCGGCTCTGACCGGCGCCCGGACGCGCCGAGGGGCCCGGACACACGCCGAGGGGGCCCGGAGCGATTGCTCCGGGCCCCCTCGGTACTGCGTACGGGTGACTACCGCCGGTGCTGCGAGTCCGCCACCGTCACCTCGACGCGCTGGAACTCCTTCAGCTCGCTGTAGCCGGTGGTGGCCATCGCGCGGCGCAGGGCGCCGAAGAAGTTCATCGAGCCGTCGGGGGTGTGGGACGGGCCGGTGAGGATCTCCTCGATGGTGCCGACCGTGCCGAGGTCGACCTTCTTGCCGCGGGGCAGCTCCTCGTTGACGGCCTCCATGCCCCAGTGGTTGCCCTTGCCCGGCGCGTCGGTGGCGCGGGCCAGCGGGGAGCCCATCATCACGGAGTCGGCGCCGCAGGCGATGGCCTTGGGCAGGTCGCCGGACCAGCCGACGCCGCCGTCGGCGATGACGTGCACGTACCGGCCGCCGGACTCGTCCATGTAGTCGCGGCGTGCGGCGGCCACGTCGGCGACCGCCGTCGCCATGGGGACCTGGATGCCCAGCACGTTGCGCGTGGTGTGGGCGGCGCCGCCGCCGAAGCCGACGAGGACGCCCGCCGCGCCGGTGCGCATCAGGTGCAGGGCGGCGGTGTAGGTGGCGCAGCCGCCGACGATCACCGGGACGTCCAGCTCGTAGATGAACTGCTTCAGGTTCAGCGGCTCGTGCGAACCGGAGACGTGCTCCGCCGAGACGGTGGTGCCGCGGATGACGAAGATGTCGACGCCCGCGTCCACGACGGCCTTGGAGAACTGGGCGGTGCGCTGCGGGGAGAGCGCGGCGGCGGTGACGACACCGGAGTCGCGCACCTCCTTGATGCGCTGCCCGATCAGCTCCTCCTTGATCGGAGCGGCGTAGATCTCCTGGAGGCGGCGGGTCGCGGTCTCCGGGTCGAGGCCGGCGATCTCGTCGAGCAGCGGCTGCGGGTCCTCGTGCCGGGTCCAGAGCCCTTCCAGGTTGAGGACGCCGAGGCCGCCGAGCTCGCCGATGCGGATGGCGGTGGCCGGGGAGACGACCGAGTCCATGGGAGCGGCCAGGAACGGCAGCTCGAAGCGGTAGGCGTCGATCTGCCAGGCGATCGAGACCTCCTTCGGGTCCCGCGTACGGCGGCTGGGGACGACGGCGATGTCGTCGAAGGCGTACGCCCGGCGGCCGCGCTTGCCGCGCCCGATCTCGATCTCAGTCACGTCTGTGGCCTTTCCCTGATGCGTTGCAGCGCCTTCCAGTATCCCCGACGGGCACGGCGGGGCACCGCAGAGGGCGGCCCCGGATGGTCCGGGACCGCCCTCGGAAGGCTGCCGCTTACTTGCTGCGGCTGTAGTTCGGTGCCTCGACCGTCATCTGGATGTCGTGCGGGTGGCTCTCCTTGAGGCCCGCGGAGGTGATCCGCACGAAGCGGCCCTTCGACTCCATCTCCTCGATGGTGGCGGCGCCCACGTACCCCATGGTCTGGCGCAGGCCGCCGACGAGCTGGTGCAGCACGTTGGCCAGCGGGCCGCGGTAGGGCACCTGGCCCTCGATGCCCTCGGGCACGAGCTTGTCGTCGGAGGCGACCTCGGCCTGGAAGTACCGGTCCTTCGAGAACGACCTGCCCTGGCCGCGGGACTGCATGGCGCCCAGCGAGCCCATGCCGCGGTACGACTTGAACTGCTTGCCGTTGATGAACTGCAGCTCGCCCGGCGACTCCTCGCAGCCCGCGAGGAGGCTGCCCAGCATCACCGTGTCGGCGCCGGCGGCCAGCGCCTTGCCGATGTCGCCCGAGTACTGCAGGCCGCCGTCACCGATCAGCGGGACGCCCGCGGCGCGGGCCGCCAGGGACGCCTCGTAGATGGCGGTGACCTGCGGGACGCCGATGCCGGCGACGACGCGGGTGGTGCAGATGGAGCCGGGGCCGACACCGACCTTGATGCCGTCGACGCCCGCGTCGATCAGGGCCTGGGCGCCGTCGCGGGTGGCGACGTTGCCGCCGATCACGTCCACGCCGACGCTGGACTTGATCTTCGCCATCCAGCTCAGGGCGTTGCTGTTGTGGCCGTGCGAGGTGTCGACGACCAGGAAGTCCACGCCGGCCGCGGCCAGGGCCTGGGCGCGCTCCAGGGCTTCGGGGCTGGCGCCGACGGCGGCGCCGACCAGCAGCCGGCCCTCCGCGTCCTTGGCGGCGTGGGGGTACTGCTCGGCCTTGACGAAGTCCTTGACCGTGATCAGGCCCTTGAGGACACCGGCGTCGTCGACCAGCGGAAGCTTCTCGATCTTGTGGCGGCGCAGCAGCTCCATGGCGTCCACGCCGGAGATGCCGACCTTGCCGGTGACCAGCGGCATCGGCGTCATGACCTCGCGCACCTCGCGGGTGCGGTCGGACTCGAAGGCCATGTCGCGGTTGGTGACGATGCCGAGCAGCTTGCCGGCCGGGTCGGTGACCGGGACGCCGCTGATGCGGAACTTGGCGCACAGGGCGTCGGCCTCGGCCAGCGTGGCCTCGGGGTGGACCGTGATCGGGTCGGTCACCATGCCGGACTCGGAGCGCTTGACCAGGTCGACCTGGTTGACCTGGTCCTCGACCGACAGGTTGCGGTGGAGCACGCCGACGCCGCCCTGCCGGGCCATGGCGATGGCCATGCGGGACTCGGTCACCTTGTCCATCGCCGCCGAGAGCAGCGGGATGTTCACCCGGACGTTGCGGGAGATGCGGGACGAGGTGTCGACCGCGTTGGGGAGCACCTCGGATGCACCCGGCAGCAGCAGCACGTCGTCGTAGGTCAGCCCGAGTGTCGCGAATTTGTCGGGCACTCCGTCGACGTTGGCAGTCATGACACCTTCCCCAATGGCCTTGCTCGGTGCGGATGTCCATGCTAACGGGAAGCGGAGGTGTCTCATTCCACGATCAAGCATCCCACCGGCGTTCATATCTTCCTACGACCAGAACGCGCCGCCCGTTCATCCCCGGCGCTACTGCTCCGCCAGGGCCCGCAGTCGGCTCAGCGCCCGGTGCTGGGCGACCCGGACGGCGCCGGGTGACATTCCCAACATCTGGCCCGTCTCCTCGGCCGTGAGCCCCACCGCGATGCGGAGCAGGAGCAGCTCGCGCTGGTTCTCCGGCAGGTTGGCCAGCAGTTTCTTGGCCCAGGCGGCGTCGCTGTTGAGCAGCGCGCGCTCCTCGGGGCCGAGGGAGTCGTCGGGGCGTTCGGGCATCTCGTCGGACGGGACGGCCGTCGAGCCCGGGTGCCGCATCGCGGCGCGCTGGAGGTCGGCGACCTTGTGGGCGGCGATGGCGAAGACGAACGCCTCGAAGGGGCGACCGGTGTCCTTGTAGCGGGGCAGGGCAAGCAGCACCGCGACGCAGACCTCCTGGGCGAGGTCCTCGACGAAGTGCCGGGCGTCGCCGGGCAGGCGGGACAGCCGCGTGCGGCAGTAGCGCAGCGCCAAGGGGTGGACATGGGCGAGCAGGTCGTGCGTGGCCTGCTCGTCCCCGTCGACGGCGCGGTGCACGAGCCCGCCGACCGTCCCTTGATCAGGGGCCGCCTCGTCGTCACGCATCGGTCCATGGTGCCTTGCGGCCGTCCGATCCGTGGCTTCGTGCCCGTTGTTGTGCACCGAAGCGTTATGAGCAGGTGCGCCGGCACTCATCCCCTGCGCCCTCCCCTTCCGCTCGACCGACTCGTCCCCGAGGAACTCCACACCTCAAGGATGCGTCATCCGCGCCGAAACGAGCAGCGGGCACCCGGCGGGTCGCCTTGTCACCCCCGCTCACCTCGCGATAAGCGGGGATCGCCGCTCCCCCGACGGGCCCTCTCGGACTCCGTCGCACGGCCTTAGCGGACCAGGCCCCACCGGAAACCGAGCGCCACCGCGTGTGCCCGGTCCGAGGCGCCGAGCTTCTTGAAGAGCCGCCGGGCGTGGGTCTTGACGGTGTCCTCGGAGAGGAACAGCTCGCGGCCGATCTCCGCGTTGGAGCGGCCGTGGCTCATGCCCTCCAGCACCTGGATCTCACGCGCGGTGAGGGTGGGCGCGGCGCCCATCTCGGCCGAGCGCAGCCGCCGCGGTGCGAGCCGCCAGGTCGGGTCGGCGAGGGCCTGCGTGACCGTGGCGCGCAGCTCGGCGCGCGAGGCGTCCTTGTGCAGGTAGCCGCGGGCACCGGCGGCGACCGCGAGGGCCACGCCGTCCAGGTCCTCGGCGACGGTGAGCATGATGATGCGCGCGCCGGGGTCGGCGGACAGCAGCCGCCGGACGGTCTCGACGCCGCCCAGGCCGGGCATGCGCACGTCCATCAGAATCAGGTCCGAGCGGTCGGCACCCCAGCGGCGGAGGACTTCCTCGCCGTTGGCGGCCGTCGTCACGCGCTCGACGCCGGGCACGGTCGCGACCGCGCGGCGGAGCGCCTCTCGGGCAAGCGGGGAGTCGTCGCAGACGAGGACGGAAGTCATGGCCGTCCTCCGCAGCTGATGCGCGTCACGTTGAGCCTCCAGGCTGGTACGAAATCGTCACCTGTGCGGTCGACCGTCCCGGACGCCCGCCCGAGCACTTGTTCCTTCAACCGCCTCCGCACTCTCAACGACGGTCACTCGAAAGAGTTACGGGGCTGTGTGTCGTCTTCGGCACTCTACGTGAGGGGGCGGCCACGCAGCAGACATGCGCGTCGGACCCGCCCCGTTTCATCACATCCCATGCCCCATTTAGCCGCTTTTCTTCCACTTCGCTGGTGTCTGCGGCTAGATTCGCAATGAGTCATATTTTCATCTCCTTAGATCGTAGTTGTACGGTTGCGGACGCTGTATCCCGCATCTACCCATATCGGCTACAAGGGGTCACGCAATGGCAGATTTCTCCCGCCTTCCAGGACCGAACGCGGACCTGTGGGACTGGCAGCTCCTGGCTGCGTGCCGCGGGGTGGACAGCTCGCTCTTCTTCCACCCGGAGGGCGAACGGGGAGCGGCGCGGAGTGCTCGCGAGAACTCGGCCAAGGAGGTCTGCATGAGGTGCCCGGTCCGCGCCGAGTGCGCGGCGCACGCGCTGGCGGTGCGCGAGCCGTACGGCGTGTGGGGCGGACTGACGGAGGACGAGCGCGAGGAGCTCATGGGTCGGGCCCGTCACCGCCTGGTGGCGGCGACGGCATCGGCGTCGGTCGGCGGGGAGGCGGCCGCGCACCACTGAAGGAACGTTTCTCTACGAGGGCGGGCGCGCAGGCGAGGTGCGTGCCGCTCTCAGCGCGCCGCCGACTGGCGTGCCCCCGCCCGCGCCAGTTCGTCGAGCGTCGCCGTCACCGCGGGCACCTGCGCCAGGTCGGGCAGGGTGAGCGCGACGATCTCCCGCCGCACCGCCGGCTCCAGCGTCACCGTGCGCGCACCCCGGGGCCGTACGGACTCGACGGCGAGCTGGGGCAGCACGGCCACGCCCAGACCGGCCCCGACCAGTCCGACGACCGCCGGGTAGTCGTCGGTGGCGAAGTCGATGCGGGGCGTGAAACCGGCCCCCTCGCAGACCTCGACCAGTTGGCCCCGGCAGCGCGGGCAGCCCGCGATCCAGGGCTCCCGGGCCAGCTCCCCGATGGCCACCGAGCCGGTGGGTTCCGAGCCGGTGGGTTCCGAACCGGCGGCTCCGGTCCGCGCGAGCCGGTGGCCCTCCGGCACCAGCGCCACCAGCCGGTCGGTCAGCAGCGGCCGTACGACCAGGTCGTCCCACTCCTCCGCGCCCGCCGCCCCCTCGTAGCGGAAGGCCAGCGCCACGTCGCAGTCGCCCTCGCGCAGCAGCTCGACGGACCTCGGCGGCTCGGCCTCCTCCAGGGAGACCCGGGTGCCGGGGTGCGCGGCGCGCAGTGCGGCCAGCGCCGTCGGTACGAGGGTGGAGCTGCCGCTGGGGAAGGAGACCAGGCGGACCCGTCCGGCGCGCAGCCCGGCGATGGCGGCGACCTCCTCCTCGGCGGCGGTCAGCCCGGCGATGATCCCGGCGGCGTGCCGCACCAGCGCCTCTCCGGCCTGGGTCAGCCGCATCTCGCGGCCGGTGCGGACGAGCAGCGGGGTGCCGACGGAAGCCTCCAGGGCCTTCATCTGCTGGCTGACGGCGGGCTGGGTGCAGCCCAGCTCGCGCCCGGCGGCGGAGAAGGAACCGGTCGATGCCACGGCGCGCAGCACGCGGAGATGACGAGCCTCGATCACACCACCGAGAATAAGCGACCCTTTGACCGAACGGCGAATAATGCGTCGACGCTTTGATGACGGCTGTCCTACCGTTCGGCCATGAAGCTTCTCTCTGTCAATCTGGGCCGCGCGAAGGCCGTGCCGTACACGGACCAGCCCGAGGGCGTCACCGGCATCGACAAGCGGCCGGCGGACGGGGCCGTACGGGTGACCGCGCCCGGACCGAAGGGCGTCGGGGCGAGCGGGCTGGCCGGGGACACGGTCTGCGACACCCGGTACCACGGCGGCACCGACCAGGCGGTCTACGCGGTGGCGCGCGAGGACCTGGACGACTGGGAGCGCGAGCTGGGCCGCCCGTTGCCGAACGGCTCCTTCGGCGAGAATCTCACCACGACGGGCGTGGACGTCTGTGGCGCCCGGATCGGCGAGCGCTGGCGCGTCGGCCCCGACCTGGTCCTGGAGGTCACCTCCGGCCGCATCCCCTGCCGCACCTTCCAGGGCCACCTGGGCGAGGAGCGGTGGGTGAGGCGCTTCACGGAGAAGGGGGCGCCGGGCGCGTACCTGCGGGTGATCGAGCCCGGGGAGATACGGGAGGGCGACCCGGTCGAGGTCGTCCACCGGCCCGGCCACGAGGTGACCGTGGCCCTGCAGTTCCGGGCGGTGACGACCGAGCGGGAGCTGCTGCCCCGGCTGCTCGCGGCGGGCGGGGCGCTGCACCCGGAGGCGCTGGCGACGGCGCGGAAGTACGTGGCGGGGCGCTCCTCCTGATCCCCTCTCACCAGGTACTGGTCACCGGTTCCTCACGATCGGACATCACGATGTGAGCGAAGCGGACGCGTCCGGTCCGGCCCCATAACCTTGCGCCATGACAACGGCATTGATTACGGGATCGACGGCGGGTATCGGCGCCGCGTTCGCGCGACGGCTGGCGGCCGACGGGCACGACCTGGTGCTGGTGGCCCGCGACACCGAGCGGCTGCGCGAACAGGCCACCGAGCTGCACGACCGGCACGGCATCGAGGCGGAGGTGCTGACGGCCGACCTGGCGACGGACGCCGGCATCGACGCGGTGGCCGCCCGGCTGGGCGAGCGCAGGAACCCCGTCGACCTGCTGGTCAACAATGCCGGTTTCGGCAACAAGGGCCGCTTCCTCGACGTCTCCATGGGCGACGAGCTGACCATGCTCAAGGTGCACTGCGAGGCGGTGCTGCGGCTCACCTCGGCGGCGACGGAGGCGATGCGGGAGCGGGGCCGCGGCGGCGTCGTCAACGTGGCCTCGGTCGCCGCCTTCGTCCCGCGCGGCACCTACGGCGCCTCCAAGGCGTGGGTCGTGCAGTTCACGCAGGGCGTGGCGAAGGACCTGGCGGGCAGCGGGGTGCGCCTGATGGCCCTGTGCCCCGGCTTCGTGCGCACGGAGTTCCACGCGCGGGCGGGCATGGGCACGGACAACATCCCGGGCTGGATGTGGCTCGACGCGGACAAGGTCGTCGCGGCGGCACTGGGCGATCTGGCTCGCGGGAAGTCCCTGTCGATCCCCGACCCCCGCTACAAGGCCCTGATGGGCGCGGCGAAGCTGGTGCCGCGGGGGGTGCTGGGCGGGATCACGTCGCGGACGGGGCGGAAGTACGGGCCGCGGTAGGCCGCTCCATCTCAGCTCGAACGGGCGGCCAGGGCGCTCGGCACGGGTTGGCCCTGCACACAAGCTGACTGTCCGCCCAACGCCTCGGGCACCGGTTGCACCGTGACGGCGAGGCCGGTCAGGGCGTGTGATGCGGCTGGCCACGATACCGCTCACGCGGGACAGACCATCACCCGAACGTGTGGTCTATCCCGGTCCTTGCTCGGCGAGGCGCCCGTGCGTCTTAGCGTCGGATGGCTGCGCCCGCAGCGGGCGGGAGGTCGCAGGTATGGCGAGGGAGAGGGCGGCATCGCGTGAACGCGGGCACTGGTGACCGGGGCGAAGTGTTCGTCGACGGCACGGGCAGGGGGCGTACGGACAGGGTGAAAACGGGCCGGGGACCCATGACCGGGGGTGGGACGGTGCTGTTCTCCGACGCTCCCGGCGGTGGGAGCGGGGCGCCGGCACCGGCGGTCGCCCCGGCCCCGGGTCGCCCCGCCACCGGCACCGCCTCCGTACCGCACGCCCGCCCCGCCCCACGTCCGCGGCCCGAGGGTGTCCCGTCCAGGCCCCGGAAAGCGGGGCGGGGTGCGACGGTCGCACAGCGGATCGTGCCGGACGACCTCCAGCCCGAGGCGCTGCGCGTGGAGCTGACCGAACTGGGGGACGCGTTCCGGGCGTACCAGCGGCGGCCGCAACCGGACCTCGCCGTCCTCGCCGAACTCCACGACCGCAAGGCCCGCGCCTTCGCCCTGTGGGCAGACGTCACCGGTGACGCGTCCCTGCGTGAGGAGGCGGAACGGGCCGCGGTGGCCGCGCGGACCACCCGGGAGATGGACGCCAACCGGCACGGTGTCCCGGTGGGCGGGGACGGACCGGCGGTCGAGCGGTTGCTGACCCGGGGTCAGGGTGTCCACGCCCGCAATGTGCTGGAGCACGTCCGCGCCGACTCCCCGCTCCCCGACGCCGAGGCGCGGCTCGCGGTGCTGATGCTCACCCTGCGGGCCGCTCGCGCCGGTACCGGGAACGTCACGGGGCAGGATCTCAGCGGCTGGCTGTCGTCGGACGCCGAGCGGGTGCTCCAGGAGCTGGTCGACGTGGGCTGGCTGCTGCTGCCGGAGGACGTCACCGCCGACGACGCGCTGATGTCCCGGCCCGAGGAGCCCACCCAGGTCACGGTGCCCACGCTGATTCCCTCCCAGCCCCGCCCGTTCTTCTTCGGCAAGGTCACCCGGGCGCGGCTGTCGGGGTGGGCACAGAAGGTGGTGGGCGACCGGAAGCTGCGGAAGAAGAAGGCCGGGCCCGCCACGCGGCTCCTCGCCGTGTACACCGCCGCCCACAGCCGTCCCGACGGGCGCCTCGGAGGTGGCGGCGAGGAGGGTGACGGGCTCGCTCTGGACGTGGTCGCCTCCTTCTGCGGCCTGCGGCCCGAGGACGTCGCCGAGCACGTCGGGCTGCTGGCCGCCGCAGGCTGGCTGGCGGAGGAGGCCGACACGGCCGGGGGCCGGCTGCGCGGGCGGCTCGCCGAGCGCGTACTGCCGCTGAGCGGGCTGCTGTGACGGTTCCTCGGTGACGCGGCGCCTCTGTGCAGCGGCCGTGGCAGCCGTCAGCCGGTTCTCCGCGCCCCTGCACATGCGGAGAACCGGCCCACGCGTCAGGAGTCGTAGGCGATGTCGAGATCGCTCGCGTAAGCAGTGCTCTCCGCGGCGGCGGATACCTCGTCCCGTGCCCCGGCGGACTTGCTGATTCCGTCGAACAGCGAGTAGTTGAACCGGAAGCCGAGATTGGCGGTCCCCGTCTTACCGCCCACCTTCACTCGGAAGGTGCAGTTCCCGTAGAGCGTGTAGTTCTTGTTGCGCCGGTTGCCGGGGACGGACGAGTGCCAGAAGTAGTCGACGGCCACGTTGGTGTGCTTGTCGTGGTACGGCAGCTGCATGTGCCCTGCCGTGCACGTCATCCTCCCCGTGGCAATGGCTCGGACCTTCGGTGAGGTACGGAAGGACCACGCCATGTGGGCGGACTTGCCGACGGTGCCGGCCATGTTCACCTGTCCGGTGAACGTTCCGTTGGAGTCCGTCCGCTTGTAGGACGGGGCGGACATCTTGAAGGTGTGCTTGGCCTGGGTGACCCCCGCTTCGGCCGGCACGGCACCCACGGCGAGAACGGCGGCAGAAACCACCCGCCCGCCGGGCGCGGATGAAAGGACCGATTCGGCGGTGGCCGACGCGCGGTCAGGAATCGAAGTCGATGTCCAGGCCCGACGAATAGCCCGGCCCGCTCTCCTCGTCCGGACGGCGGTGCGTGGCGGTCTTCGGCCAGACGCACACGGCGCGCCAGTGGTACTCGTCCTGCTCGGCCGGTTCGGCCGTGAACACGACGCACTGGCCTGCGGTCAGTTCGCGGAAACCCTCGGCCTCGACGACCGAGAAGTGCGCCCACACCCGTTCCGTAAGGGCATCGGACGCGAGTACGCCCCAGCCCTCTTCGCTGTGCCACTCCAGCACACGGCCGGTGAACACGTCGCCGGGCGGGTTCTCGGGCATTCTTCTTCCCCCTTGCTCACTGGCGCATCACCGTTCGGCACACGCTGTGGTCAGCAGCGTTCAACCGAATCGATCATGACGCTAACAGACGCACCAACGAAGAAGCCCGGCACCCTGGTGGGCGCCGGGCTCTTCTACGAGCGTGTCGCTCAGTGGGCGTGGCCGTGGCCGTGGCCCGCGGCGGCCGGCTCTTCCTCTTCCTTCTTCTCGACGACCAGGGTCTCGGTCGTCAGGAGGAGGGAGGCGATGGAGGCGGCGTTCTCCAGGGCGGAGCGGGTGACCTTGACCGGGTCGATGACGCCGGCCTTGACCAGGTCGCCGTACTCGCCGGTGGCGGCGTTGAAGCCCTGGCCCTTGTCGAGCTCGGCGACCTTGGAGGTGATGACGTAGCCCTCCAGGCCGGCGTTCTCGGCGATCCAGCGCAGCGGCTCGACGGCGGCCTTGCGGACGACCGCGACACCGGTGGCCTCGTCGCCGGTCTTGCCGAGGTTGCCCTCGAGGACCTTGACGGCGTGGACCAGCGCGGAGCCGCCACCGGAGACGATGCCCTCCTCGACCGCGGCGCGGGTCGCGGAGATGGCGTCCTCCAGACGGTGCTTGCGCTCCTTCAGCTCCACCTCGGTGGCGGCGCCGACCTTGATCACGCACACGCCGCCGGCCAGCTTCGCGAGGCGCTCCTGGAGCTTCTCGCGGTCCCAGTCGGAGTCGGTGGACTCGATCTCGGCCTTGATCTGGTTGACGCGGCCCTCGACCTCGTCGCGCTTGCCGGCACCGTCGACGATCGTGGTGTCGTCCTTGGTGACGGTGATGCGGCGGGCGGTGCCGAGCACCTCGAGGCCGACCTGGTCGAGCTTGAGGCCGACCTCCTCGGAGATGACGGTGGCGCCGGTGAGAACGGCCATGTCCTGCAGCATCGCCTTGCGGCGGTCGCCGAAGCCGGGGGCCTTGACGGCCACCGCGTTGAAGGTGCCGCGGATCTTGTTGACGACCAGGGTCGACAGGGCCTCGCCCTCGACGTCCTCGGCGATGATCAGCAGCGGCTTGGAGGAGTTGGTCTGGATGACCTTCTCCAGCAGCGGCAGCAGGTCGGTGATGGAGGAGATCTTGCCCTGGTTGATGAGGACGTACGGGTCCTCCAGGACGGCCTCCATGCGCTCCTGGTCCGTCACGAAGTACGGCGACAGGTAACCCTTGTCGAAGGCCATGCCCTCGGTGAAGTCCAGCTCCAGACCGAAGGTGTTGGACTCCTCGACGGTGATGACACCGTCCTTGCCGACCTTGTCCATCGCCTCGGCGATCAGCTCGCCGACCTGCTGGTCCTGGGCGGACAGCGCGGCCACGGCGGCGATGTCGGACTTCTCGTCGATCGGGCGGGCGGTGGCGAGGAGGTCCTCGGACACGGCGGCGACGGCCGCGTCGATGCCCTTCTTCAGCAGCGCCGGGGAAGCACCGGCGGCGACGTTCTTCAGGCCCTCGCGGACCAGCGCCTGGGCCAGGACGGTGGCGGTGGTGGTGCCGTCACCCGCGATGTCGTTGGTCTTGGTCGCCACCTCCTTCACCAGCTGGGCGCCGAGGTTCTCGTAGGCGTCCTCGATCTCGACCTCACGGGCGATGGTGACGCCGTCGTTGGTGATGGTCGGGGCGCCGAACTTCTTGTCGATGACGACGTTGCGGCCCTTGGGACCGATCGTCACCTTCACCGTGTCGGCGAGCTTGTTGACGCCGCGCTCGAGGGCGCGACGGGCGTCCTCGTCGAACTTCAGGATCTTCGCCATGGGAGCGTGAGCCCTCTTCCGGAAATCTTGGGGTTATACGGCACTGCGCCCCGGGCGCCCGGCTTTTTTATGGTCGCGGGAGCCAGGGGCGCAGCTGAACTGCTGGGTGCTTCGGTGAATTACTTCTCGACGATCGCGAGCACGTCGCGAGCCGAGAGGACGAGGTACTCCTCGCCGTTGTACTTCACCTCGGTGCCGCCGTACTTGCTGTAGAGCACGACGTCGCCGACGCTGACGTCGAGCGGAAGACGGTTGCCGTCCTCGAAGCGGCCCGGGCCCACGGCCAGGACGACGCCCTCCTGGGGCTTCTCCTTGGCGGTGTCCGGAATGACCAGGCCCGAAGCCGTGGTCTGCTCGGCGTCGAGCGGCTGGACCACGATGCGGTCCTCGAGCGGCTTGATGGCAACCTTGGAGCTGGCGGTCGTCACGATCCGACCTCCCCCTTCGGAGATCTCACGGGGTTAACTGTCTGAGGTGGCGACCAGGTCGATCCGTCGTCGCGGGTGCCGGACCTGCCCGTCGCTGTGTTGGCACTCTCCTAGGGGGAGTGCCAGAGCCGAGACTATGACTGCGGTTAGCACTCGGTCAAGCGGAGTGCCAATGCCGGCGGCGCGTCGGCGGGGAAATCGGCCTGGACGGCCTCGTCCTCGAGCGCCGGACGGGCTGGAAATGCCGGCCGGTGCAAGAGATGCCACCCCACGCCGAACATCCCCCTCAGAGGTAGTCCCCCAGATCCGCCACCCTCAGCCCCTGCTCCTCGATCGTCTCCAGCAGGGCCTCCGTGCGGGCGCTCAGGCCCGTGCCCGTCGGGTGGTCCGGGGTGACGGCCACGACGTCGCCGGGGTGCAGACGGTGTTCGCCGCGGGTGTACGTGAGGTCGCCGTCGGCGTTCAGGGCCACCCGCCACAGGACGACGGCCGTGATGCCGCAGTCGGCGGCGGCGCGCAGGGTCGTGGTGTCGTACCTGCCGTAGGGCGGGCGGAACAGGTGGGGGCGGACGCCGAAGCGGGAGCGGAGCTTGGTCTGCTGGCCGCAGATCTCCGCGCGCTGGCCGGCGTAGGGCAGGCCGCGCAGGGAGCGGTGGTCGAGAGTGTGGTTCTGCAGGCTCGCGCCGACCGAGCGCAACCGGGCGAAGTGGCCGTACGCGGGTCCGGCGACGGTGTCGGTGAGGAAGAGCGTGACCGGGAGCCGGTGTTCGCGGACCGTGTCGGCGAAGTGCGGGTCGCGCTCGGCGCTGTCGTCGAAGGTCAGGAAGACGACCGGGTCGGTGGTGCGGACGTGGTCCACGACGGGCGGCAGGCGCTGTCCCCGGTCGCCGCCCTGGGCGCCTGGCTCCGCGCCCGCCGGGGGCTCCGCGCCCGCCGGGGGCTGCGCGGGGCCGGCGAACTGGGCGCAGCCGGTGAGCAGCAGGGCGGCCAGGGCGGCCCCGGCCGGCCGCAGCCGCCCGCGCCTCACAGGTAGTCCTCCAGCCGGGCCACGGCGTATCCCTCGGCGGTGACCTTGTCGAGGAACTCGCGGACCATGTCGCGCATGGTGCCGTCCCAGTCGCCCTCGCCCCGGAAGTGGGTGAGAACGATGTCGCCGGGGTGGATCTTCCGGTCCCACTCGCGGTAGTCCCAGTGGTCGGCGAAGACCTCCTCGTTCCAGATGGGGGCGTACTCGATGCCGCAGGCCTTGGCGGCACGCAGGGTGTCGCGGTTGTAGTTGCCGTAGGGCGGGCGGAAGAGGGTGGGGCGCTTGCCGTAGCGCTTCTCGATCACGTCCTGCATGCCGCAGATCTCGCGCTTCTGCTCGGCGTAGGACAGGGCGGGCAGGTAGGGGTGGTTCAGGGTGTGGTTGTTGAGGGTGACGCCGCGGTCCTGCATCTTCTTGAAGTAGCCGTAGTCCTCCTTGACCAGGTAGTCGCTGAGGAAGGCGGTGTACGGGATCTTCAGCTCGCTCATCATCCGCAGGAACGCCGGGTCCTTCTCGGCGCCGTCGTCGATGGTGAGGAAGACGATCTTCTCCTTGGTGGGGATCGAGGTGAAGACCGGCGGGAGGTTCTCCTGCCCGTCCACCTCGAAGCCCTTGCGGGCCTTGATCTCCGGCTTCTTCGCGGGGGGCGGCGGGGCGGTCAGCGGGACCTTCTTCAGCTTCCAGCGCTTGGCGGCGGCGACCCGGGCGGCGTGCGCCGCGCTCAGCTTGGACGCGTAGGCGTCCAGCGCGCGGGCCGGGGGCGCCTGGAGGGGCTGCTGGCCGGAGGCGCCGCGTACCTCGGAGGCGTCCTGCGCACAGCCGGAGGCGAGGGCGGCGACGGCGAGGGCCGCCGCGCCGGCGCGCATCCGGAGCCTCGCGGACGGCGCCCGATACGCCCTGAACACCCGGCTCTTGTCATTTTGTACGACTGCTCGCATGGTGCGGGATCCTCGCAGTCCCCGGACCCCTGACCCGGCCCGACACCGCACCGGACGCACACCATCCACCGACTGGCCCACAATGTTCCGGTGAACGACCTCGACGCCCTCCTCGCCCTGCTCACCCCCGAGGGCCGCGCCCTCCTCGACGAGGTGCGCGACACCGACCCGGCACAGGAGCTGGCGGTCGCGACCCGGTTGCGGCGCGCGCACCCCGCGGAGCTGGTGTCGGCGGCGCTCGGACAGGCGCGGCTGCGGCAGCGGGCGGTGGCGAAGTTCGGCGCGGAGGACGCCGGGCGGATGTTCTTCACACCCAACGGGGTCGAGCAGTCGACGCGGGCGAGCGTGGCAGCGTACCGGGCGGAGTGCCTCCGCGCGGTCGGGGTACGGTCCGTCGCCGACCTGTGCTGCGGGATCGGTGGCGACGCGGTGGCGCTGGCGCGCGCGGGCATCCGGGTGCTGGCGGTCGACCGGGACCCGGCCACGGCCGCGGCGGCCCGCGCCAACGCGGAGGCGCTGGGGCTGGGCGACCTGATCGAGGTGCGCGAGGCCGATGTGACGGAGGTGGACACCGCCCCGTACGACGCCGTGTTCGTCGATCCCGCGCGGCGTTCCTCGAAGCGTGGCCGGATCTTCGATCCGGAGGCCTACTCGCCGCCGCTGTCCTGGGCCGTCGAGGCTGCCCGCAAGGCTCCGCTCGCCGCCGCGCTGAAGGTCGCGCCGGGCATCCCGCACGAGGCGGTGCCCGAGGACGCCGAGGCCGAGTGGATCTCCGACGGCGGGGACGTGAAGGAGGCGGTGCTGTGGTTCGGCACCGCGCCGGGGGCGGTGCGGGCCACGCTGCTGCCGGGGCCCCGCACCCTGCTCGGCACCGGCCTGCCCGACCCGGAGGTGCGCACGCCCGGCCGGTACCTGTACGAGCCGGACGGCGCCGTCATCCGCGCCCATCTGGTCGCCGAGGTCGCCGAGCAGGTCGGCGGCGGGCTGCTGGACGCGACGATCGCGTACGTCACCTCGGACGAACTGCGGCCGACGTCCTACGCCACGGCGTACGAGATCACCGAACGGATGCCGTTCAACGTCAAGAAACTGAAGGCACTGCTGAGGGAGCGCGAGGTCGGCACCCTGACGGTGAAGAAGCGCGGCTCGGCGGTCGAGCCGGAGGAGCTGCGGCGGAAGGTCAAACCGCAGGGGCCGAACTCGGCGACCGTGTTCATGACCCGGGTGGCGGGGGCGCCGACGATGCTGATCGGGCACCCCGTCCGCTAAGCGGTGTCCGTCTCCCGTGCCCGGCGCGACAGGAGCGCGCGTTCGCGTTCGTTGCGGGCGAGGGACGCGGCGCGGTCGAACTCCGTGCGGGCCTCGGACCTGCGGCCCAGGCGGAGCAGGAGGTCGCCGCGGACGCTGGGGAGCAGGTGGTAGTCGCGCAGGGCCGGTTCGGCGGCGAGAGCGTCGACGAGGGCGAGGGCCGGGGCCGGGCCCTCGGCCATCGACACGGCGACCGCGCGGTTGAGTTCGACGACCGGTGACGGGGCACGGGCCGCGAGCAGGCCGTAGAGCGTGGCGATGCGCGGCCAGTCGGTCTCCTCGTAGGTGTACGCCGTCGCGTGGCAGGCGGCGATCGCGGCCTGGAGGGTGTACGGGCCGGGGAGACCGGCGTCCCTGGTCGCGTGGGCGTGGTCGAGGGCGGTGACGCCGCGGGCGATGAGCATGCGGTTCCAGCGGCGGCGGTTCTGGTCCTTCAGGAGGACGGGCGTACCGTCGGGACCGGTGCGGGCGGCGGTGCGGGAGGCCTGGAACTCCAGCAGCGCGGTCAGGCCGTGGACCTCGGGCTCCTTGGGCATCAGCGCGGAGAGCACGCGGGCCAGGCGCAGGGCGTCCTCGCACAGGGCCGGGCGGAGCCAGTCGTCGCCGGCGGTGGCGGCGTAGCCCTCGTTGAAGATCAGGTAGATGACCTCCAGGACCGAGCCGAGGCGGGCCGCGCGGTCCGGGCCGTACGGCACCTCGAAGGCGACGTTCTTGCGGGCCAGGGTGCGTTTGGCGCGCACGATGCGCTGCGCCACCGTCGGTTCCGGGACGAGGAAGGCGCGGGCGATCTCGGGGGTGGTGAGGCCGCCGAGCAGGCGCAGGGTGAGGGCGATGCGGGCCTCGGCGGACAGCACCGGGTGGCAGGCGGTGAAGACCAGGCGCAGCAGGTCGTCGTCGATGTCGTCCGGGTCGGCGGGCTCCTCGGGCGGCGGGGAGGCGTTGGGCAGGTCGCGGCCGATCTCCGCCAGCTTGCGGGCATAGTTCTCGCGGCGCCGGATCAGGTCGACGGCGCGGCGCCGGGCGGTGGCCATGAGCCAGGCGCCCGGGTTGTCGGGCACGCCGTCCCGGGGCCACTGCTCCAGGGCCGCGACCATCGCGTCCTGCGTGAGTTCCTCGGCGATGCCGACGTCCCGGACCAGGCGGGCGACGCCGGCGATGACGCGCGGGGACTCCAGGCGGAAGACCGTCTCGACGGCCTCGGTGGGCTGTGGTTCCACAGCCCACCATGCAACACCCCCGGGCCGTCGGGGCCAAACCGGGCTCAGCCCTCCATCAGCTCCCGCACCTCGCAGGTCACCGTCCAGTACTCCTCGTGCACCTTGAGGAAGCGCTTGGTCCACTCGACCGCCTCGGCCTTGTCCTTGGCCTGGAGGAGCGAGTAGCCGCCGATGACCTCCTTTGACTCGGTGAACGGCCCGTCGGTGACGGACAGCTGCCCGCCCTCGTAGTGGACTCGGGTGCCCTGGGCGGTCGGGGTCAGCCCGGCGGTGTCGAGCAGCACGCCGGCCTTGGTCATCTCCTCCATCAGCTTCTCCATCCGCTGCACCAGCTCGGGGCTGGGGCCGCCGGAGAGGGCGTCGTTCTCCTCGATGCGGATCAGCGACAGGTAGCGGGGCATGGTGGCTCCTCGGTGGTTCCGGTGCCGGGTCGGTCCCGGCCTCTCACCCCTGCGTCGAACGGGAGGGCCGTGGATCGACACCCGCGGCGACATTTTCCCGGAACTCCCCGGAACTCCCCGGGACTCCCCCGGAAATCTCTGTCAGCGCAGCGATTCCCACAGGTCCGCGGCTTCCGGCTGGTCCGCCACCACGCGGTTGGGGTCGGCGGGCGCGGGCAGCACCGGCATCGTCAGGGTGCGTACGTCGTCCGCGTCGAGGTCCCCGAGGCTGCGGCCCAGGTTCACCAGCTCGCTCAGCGAGTCCAGGCCGGTGTCGGTGGTGAGGCTGCCGGTGACCGCGTCGGCGACCTGGTAGAGGCGGGTGGGGTCGGTGAGCAGGTCGGTGGTGGAGATCTGCTCCAGCAGCGCCTTGACCAGCTTGTGCTGGAGCTCTATGCGGGCGAGGTCGCTGCCGCCCGCGAGGCCGTACCTGGTGCGGGCGAGACCCAGGGCCTCGGTGCCGTCGAGGTGGTGGGTGCCGGCGTCCAGGTGCAGGTGGCTCTTGTCGTCGTCGATGTCGACGTCCGTGGTGACCGTGACCCCGCCGAGCGCGTCGACCAGGTCGGCGAAGCCGGAGAAGTCGACCTCGACGTAGTGGTCCATGCGCACGCCGGTGAGCGTCTCGACGGTCTTCACGGCGCAGACTGGGCCGCCCAGTTCGTAGGCGGTGTTGAACATCGCGCCGCTCGCCTCGGGGGTCGACCCACCGGACGGCAGCGGGCAGGAGGGGCGGTCGACGAGCGTGTCGCGGGGGATGCTGACGACGGTGGCGGCGGTCCGGCCGGCGTCGAGGTGGACGACCATCGCCGTGTCGGAGCGGGCGCCCTCGCTGTCGCCGCCGCCGAGTTCCCGGTTCTCCTCGCCGCTGCGCGAGTCGGAGCCGAGGACGAGGACGTTCAGGGCGCCGGTGGGCACCGGGGAGGCGGAGGGCGAGCCGGAGGGGACGGTGACCGGTCGCGCGGGGCGGTCGTCGCCCAGCGCGCCGTTGATGTCGACGCTTCTGATGTTGTCGTTGAGGTGCCAGTAGGCCCAGCCCGCCGCTCCGGCACCGAGCAGCAGGGCGGCGGCCAGTGCCAGGCCGGCCGCCCTCAGCCCTTTCCGGCGGCCACCCCGCCCGTCCTGTCCGCCCCGCGCCGCCATGCGTCAGCCCCCGCCCCGCCCGTTTCGTTCACGTCCCCACCGAATGCCCCGCCGGAAGGAACATAAGTCCGAATTATTGAAACTGGAACAGGTGGGTCGGGCTTCTGCGGAAATTCTCAGACTGGCGGCTCACCCCCGCGCAGGCGCCGCCGTACTGCTGCGCACCTCCAGGCTGGTGGCCAGTTCCACCCGGGTCGCCGCCGCCGAACCGTCGTCGCGTCCGAGGTCCAGGACCAGCCGGGCCGCCGCCTCGGCCATCTCCATCAGCGGCTGCCGTACGGTCGTCAGCGGCGGTCCCACCCAGCGCGCCACCGGCAGGTCGTCGAACCCGACCACGCTCAGGTCCTGCGGGATGCGCAGCCCCAGTTCGCGCGCGGCCTCGTACAGTCCGAGCGCCTGGAGGTCGTTGCCGGCGAAGACGGCGGTCGGCCGGTCGGGGCGGCGCAGCAGTTCCAGGCCCTGGCGGTAGCCGGCCTCGTGGTGGAAGTCGCCGGTGACGATCAGGCCGGGGTCGACCGGCAGCCCCGCCGTCTCCAGGGCGGCCCGGTAACCGTCGACGCGGGCGCGGCTGCACATCATCCGGGTGGGTCCGCTGATCGCGCCGATGCGGGTGTGGCCGAGGTCGACCAGGTGCCGGGTGGCGGCGAGTCCGCCCTGCCAGTTGGTGGCGCCGATGGACGGCACGTCGGCGCCCGGGTCGCCGGCCGGGTCCATCACCACGAACGGGATGGAGCGGCTGGTGAGCAGGGCCCGCTGGGACTCGTCGAGGCCGGACAGGACGAGGATCACACCGTGCGGGCGGCGGGCGGCGACCTGGTCGGCCCAGCTCCGGCCGGGGGTGAGGCGCCCCGCGCTCTCGGAGAGCACGACGCTGAGCCCCGCGTCCCGCGCCACGTTCTCCACGCCGCGGATGACCTCCATCGCCCAGGCGCTCTCCAGTTCGTGGAAAACCAGGTCGATCAGGGGCGAGCGCGTCGACTCGGCCCGCCTGCGCCGGTACCCGTGGGTACGCAGCAGTTCCTCCACCCGGGACCGGGTCGAGGGCGCGACGTCGGCGCGGCCGTTGAGGACCTTCGAAACAGTCGGCGCCGACACGCCGGCCTCACGCGCGATCTCGGCGAGGGTCGCGGTCTGCGCGGAACGCCTTTGCGTCCGGGTTTCAGCGGGCTGCGGGGATGTCATGGCGGCGATCGTAACCCTGCGGGCCCTCTTGACGTAGTCCCCGGACAGCGACAGGGCATCGGAACATTCGCCTTATGCTCCGAAACATTCTGCCATTCAAGGTGACCGGTCCATTCAAGGAGACCAGTCGTCAGTCGTCGGCCACCGCCTCGAACCGCCACCGGTGCACCGTCCGCGCGACCAGACCGGCGTCCGGTTCCGGCAGTTCCGGCAGTTCGGCGTCGTAGGCGGCGTCCCACCAGGTGATGACGAGGACCCGGTCCTGCGGGGCGCGCAGGGTCTCCCGGCGGACCGGGACGGCGGCGAGCGGCTGCGCCCGCGCCCAGGCGAGCAGTTCCTCGCCCCGGCCGGGCACCGCCCGCGCCTCCCACATCAGCGCGACCGTCACGAGTACAGGTTCTCCTTGCTGACCTCGTGGACGTGGTCGTGGTCGTGGCCGTGTGGGTGCCCGTGCCCGTGCCCCGGCACGTGCGGGTCGGTCACCGGCAGCGAGGAGTCGGCCGACAGGTCCCAGTCGGAGGCGGCCCGGTTGCGGGCGACCATCTCGGCGCCGAGGGCGGCCACCATCGCGCCGTTGTCCGTGCACAGCTTGGGGCGCGGCACGCGCAGCCGGATACCGGCCGCCTCGCAGCGCTCCTGGGCCAGCGCCCGCAGCCGGGAGTTGGCGGCCACACCGCCGCCGATCATCAGGTGGTCGACGCCCTGGTCCTTGCAGGCCCGCACCGCCTTGCGGGTCAGCACGTCCACGACCGCCTCCTGGAAGGACGCCGACACGTCCCGCACCGGCACCTCCTCCCCCGCCGCCCGCTTGGCCTCGATCCAGCGGGCCACGGCCGTCTTCAGCCCGGAGAAGGAGAAGTCGTACGCCGGGTCGCGCGGACCGGTGAGGCCGCGCGGGAAGGCGATGGCGTCGGGGGCGCCCTCGCGCGCGTAGCGGTCGATGACGGGGCCGCCGGGGAAGCCCAGGTTCAGCACGCGGGCGATCTTGTCGAAGGCCTCGCCGGCCGCGTCGTCGATGGTGGCGCCCATCGGGCGGACGTCGGAGGTGATGTCCGAGGAGAGCAGGAGGGACGAGTGGCCGCCGGAGACCAGCAGGGCCATCGTCGGCTCGGGCAGCGGGCCGTGCTCCAGCTGGTCGACGCAGATGTGCGAGGCCAGGTGGTTGACGCCGTACAGGGGCTTGCCGAGGGCGTAGGCGTACGCCTTGGCGGCCGAGACGCCGACCAGCAGGGCGCCGGCGAGGCCGGGTCCGGCGGTGACGGCGATGCCGTCGAGGTCGCGGGCGCTGACCCCCGCTTCCTTCAGGGCGCGGTCGATGGTGGGGACCATCGCCTCCAGGTGGGCGCGGCTCGCCACCTCGGGGACGACGCCGCCGAAGCGGGCGTGCTCGTCGACGCTGGACGCGACGGCGTCGGCCAGCAGGGTGGTGCCCCGGACGACACCGACACCGGTCTCGTCGCAGGAGGTCTCGATCCCCAGGACCAGAGGTTCGTCAGGCATGGTTGTCGGTTCCTCGTTCGGTTCCCGGCAGGGAGGTGGAAGGGTCGGTCAGGCGCATCACCAGGGCGTCCACGTTCCCCGGCTGGTAGTAGCCGCGTCTGAAGCCGATGGGCTCGAAGCCGAAGCGCTCGTAGAGGCGCTGGGCGCGGGTGTTGTCGACCCGGCACTCCAGCAGCACCTCGGTGCACTCGAAGGCGGTCGCCGCCCGCAGCAGTTCGGTCAGGAGCCGCGCGCCGAGACCGGTGCCCCACTGGTCGCGGGCGACGGCGATGGTCTGCACGTCGGCCTGCTCGCCGGAGGTGACCAGGCCCGCGTAGCCGACGACCTGCCCGTCCGTCTCGGCGACCAGGTACCGCCGGGTCGCGCCGGGCCCGCGCGCGTGGGCCAGCTCGGACCAGAACATGCCGCGGGACCAGGCGTCCTCCGGGAACAGCTCCCGTTCCATCCGCAGGACGGGGTCGATGTCCCACCAGCGCATCTCGCGCAATGCGGCGGTGGAGGACCCGGCGGCGGTGACTGACTCGGTCACTTGGGGGTGACCACCTTGTAGTTCTTGGGGACCTGGGCGTCGGGCCGGCGCAGGTAGAGCGGCCGGGGCGCGGGCAGTTCCTCGCCCGCCGCGAGCCTGTCGGCGGCCAGGGAGGCGAGCGCGGCGGCGGACACGTGCTCGGGCTCGTGGGCCTTCGGGAAGGTGTCCGGGTACAGCAGCGCGCCCGCGCCGACGGCCGGGAGACCGGCGACCTGCTCCGCGATGTCGGCGGGACGGTCGACCGCCGGGTCGGTGAGGCGGGTGCGGGAGTCGGCGTACCGGGCCCAGTAGACCTCCTTGCGGCGGGCGTCGGTCGCCACCACGAAGGGGCCCTCCAGGTCGGCGGCCCGGGCGAGACCGTCCAGCGTGCACACGCCGTGCACGGGGACGCCGAGGGCGAGCCCGAAAGTCTCCGCCGTCATCAGGCCGACGCGCAGCCCGGTGTACGGGCCGGGGCCGGTGCCGGCGACGATGCCGGTGACGGCGTCGAGGCGGAGCCCGGCCTCGGCGAGCACCCGGTCGACGGCGGGCAGCAGCAGCTCACCGTGGCGGCGGGCGTCGACCTGGCTCGACGAGGCGATGACGTCCGTACCGTCGTGCAGCGCGACGGTCACGGCGGGCGTGGCGGTATCCAGAGCGAGCAAGAGCACGCAAACAGCCTACGGCGCCGCGGGGCCCGTGTCGGACGCCCGGTGGGCGGTGCCCGGCGGACGGCGAGGGCGCGCGCCCGGGTCGCGGCGGCGGGCCGACGCCGACCGACCTCCCCCCGTGTCGCGCAACGCGGTCATACGGTCACGTACTGCTACCTTCGCCGGAGACGGACGCACCAACGCACGACGTACGACGACGAGGTGGTCGCCAGTGGCAAGCAGCAGCGCCGGTTTCGTCGCCGGGCTCACGGCGGCGGCGCTCGCGACGATCGGCTTCCTCGCCCACCAGGCCTCGGTCGCCGCCCCGCACGACCTCCGCCGGGCGCACGCGAGCAGCGCACCCGCCCCCGGCGCCTCCAAGGCGCCCCGCGACCGACGGCACCCGGAAGCGCTGCCCGCGGGGACCGGAAGGGGTGAACGGGTGGTGTACTCGGTGGACGACGACCGCGTGTGGCTGGTCGGCGCGGACAACCGGGTCCGGCGCACCTTCGAGGTCACGCCCAGCACGGTCGACCCGGCGCCGGGCACCTACGCGGTCACGTCGCGGTCCAACCGTGTCACCGGCTCGGACGGCATCCCGGTCGAACACGTCGTGCGCTTCACGAGCGTCGACGGCGTGGTCATCGGGTTCAGCGCGGCCGTGGACGGTTCGACGGCGAAACCCGACCCGGACGAGCGCACCGGCGGCATCCGGGAGGCCCGCGCGGACGGCGACGCGATGTGGCAGTTCGCGACGATCGGGCAGCAGGTCGTCGTCGTCCGCTGAGCCCTCCGCCTGGGCGACCGCGGTGTCAGGCGGCCTCGCGGTGCTCCGGGACGGACGCCTGGTGGGTCAGGCCGCTTCCCGGTGCCCCGGGACGGGCGTCCGGCGGGCCTCCGGCTCGGGTGCGCACGGCGGCGTCGAGACCGCCGCGGCGGCGGCGCAGGACGCGAGCAGGTCGTACATGGACACACCGGTGGGCGCGGGCCCCGGCTGCGGCTTGGTCTCTGACACGGACGCCTCCTGATGGTCGGGGGCGGGACGTAGTTAGGCATGCCTAACTACGAGCTGGGTACCATGTGACCACGCGCAAGACCCGGAACGCAATATCTTGCCGACGTCTTGTCGGAACATCGGCTGTCTTGTCGGAACATCGGCGTCTTGCCGGGACGTCCCGCGGCGGGCGCGGGACCGGCGGCTCAGACCGCCAGCACACTCAGGTCGGCCGAGGTCCAGCGTTCACCGATCCCGGCCAGGGTCACGTGCCGCACCTCGTCGGTGGTGTCGCCCTCGGCCCGGTGGATCCGGAGCTGGAGCCGGTCGTCGGTCAGCTCCTCGACCTTGCCCTCGCCCCACTCCACGACGATCACCGAGTCGGGCAGCGAGACGTCCAGGTCGAGGTCCTCCATCTCGTCCAGGCCGCCGGAGAGCCGGTAGGCGTCGACGTGGACGAGCGGCGGGCCGTCGCCGAGCGAGGGGTGGACGCGGGCGATCACGAAGGTCGGGGAGGTGACGGCGCCGCGCACGCCCATGCCCTCGCCGAGTCCCCGGGTCAGCGTCGTCTTGCCCGCGCCCAGCTCCCCGCTGAGCATCAGCAGGTCACCGGCGCGCAGCACCTTGGCGAGCCTGCGGCCCAGTTCCCGCATCTGCTCCGGGGAGGTGACGGTGATCTCGACGGCGGGGGCGGAGTCCGAGGACCCGGAGGGTTCAGCCGGGCCCTGGTGTGCTGCTGGTGCTTCCATAGCCATTTACGGTAGCGGCTGCCGGGACGGCCCCCGCGCGGGCGAGCAGGTCGGCGAGCCGGTCGGTGACCAGCTCCGGATGTTCCAGCATCACCAGGTGGCCCGCGTCGGGCACGAGCACCAGCTCCGCGTCCGGCAGCAGGCCGGCGATCGCCTCGCTGTGCTCGCTGGGCGTCACCAGGTCCCGCACACCGGCCAGCACGAGCACCGGCAGCTCCGCGAAACGGGCGAGGGCGTCGGTCTTGTCGTGGTCGTTGAAGGCCGGGTAGTACTCGGCGACCACGTCGATCGGCGTCGACTCGATCATCCGCTCCGCGAACCGCGCCACGGCCGGGTCGACGTCCCGGGACGCGAACGAGTACCGCTTGATGATCCCGGCGAACAGGTCCGCCGTCGCCCGCCGCCCCTTCTCCACCAGTTCGGCCCGCTGCCCCAGCGCCTTCAGCACACCCGGCAGCACCCGCCGCACCGCGTTGACCCCGGCCACGGGCAGCCCGAAGTTCACCTCGCCGAGCCGCCCGGAGGAGGTGCCGACGAGGGCGACGCCGACGACCCGCTCGCGGATCAGGTCGGGGTACGCGTCGGCCAGCGCCATCACGGTCATGCCGCCCATGGAGTGCCCGACCAGCACGATCGGGCCCTCGGGGACGGCCGCGTCGATCACGGTCTTCAGGTCGCGGCCCAGCTCGTCGATGGTGACCGGCCGGTCGTCGCGCACCTGGGCGACGCCCCGCCCGGACCGGCCGTGGCTGCGCTGGTCCCAGTGGACGGTGCGAACGACGCCCCTGAGGGCCGCCCGCTGGAAGTGCCAGGAATCCTGGTTGAGGCAGTAGCCGTGGCTGAAGACGACGGTCACGGGGGCGGGGGCCCTGCGGCCGAACAGCCGCCGCCGGCGCCGGGTGAGCGCGGACTCCGTCTCCGGCTCGACGTCGTCGACCTCGTAGTACAGCTCGGTGCCGTCGTCGGCGTACGCCCTGCCGGGGGTGCCGCGCAGTCCGCCGTACGGTCCCGCCGAGTCGAGGGCGACCCGGGCCTTGTGGCGCATGCCGCGGCCGACGGTCAGCCGCTCTATCGCCACGCCGGCCGCGGCACCCGCCGCGACCACGCCTATCGCGACGCCGGCGATGCCGGTCGCCCGGCGCCAGCCGCCGGCGGCGGCCTCGGTGGCGGCCTCCGTGGCGGAGGCGACGGCCGACGCGACGGCCTCCGCGTTGCTCTCGCTCACGTACACCGCTCCTCTTCGCCGGGCCCGCGGACTGCTGTGCGGATACCCGCTGGTCGTTGACTCACCTGCACGCGCACGCCGTGCGCGTCACTCGTTCACGTAGACGCGCGGAACGCGTGCTCCGATCCGGGTGACGATCTCGTACGCGATGGTGCCGGCCGCCTGCGCCCAGTCCTCGGCGGTGGGCTCGCCGCGGTCGCCGGGGCCGAAGAGCACCGCCTCGGCGCCCGGCTCCGGCCGCTCCCCGCCCAGGTCGACGACGAACTGGTCCATCGCGATCCGCCCCGCGACCGTGCGCCACTTGCCGCCGACCAGGACCGGACCGGCGGACGAGGCGTGGCGCGGGACGCCGTCCGCGTAGCCGAGGGGGACGAGGCCCAGGGTGGTCTCGCCGGGGGTGGTGTAGTGGTGCCCGTAGCTGACGCCGTGGCCGCCGGGGACCTGCTTGACCAGGGCCAGTGAGGCGGACAGCGTCATCACCGGGCGCAGGCCGAAGTCGGCGGGGGTGCCGATCTCGGGGCTCGGCGAGACGCCGTACATCGCGATGCCGGGGCGTACGAGGTCGAAGTGGGTCTCGGGGAGGGTGAGCGTGGCCGGCGAGTTGGCGATGTGCCGCACGTCCGGACGTACGCCCTGCCGCTCCGCGTACGCCGTCATCTCCCGGAAGCGGGTGAGCTGCGCGGCGATGGAGGGGTGGCCGGGCTCGTCGGCGCAGGCGAAGTGCGACCAGAGGCCGGTGACGCGCAGCAGCCCCTCGCTCTCGGCCCGCAGCGCTTCCCGGACCAGTTCCTCCCAGTCCCCGCCCGGCTGGCAGCCGCCTCGGCCGAGCCCGGTGTCGGCCTTGAGCTGCACCCGCGCGGGCACCGCGGCCCGCCGTGCCGCCGCGACGACCTCCTCCAAGGCCCACATCCCGCTGACGGACACGTCGAGTCCGGCCTCGACGGCCTCCCGCCAGGGCCCGCCCGGCGTCCACAGCCAGCACATGATCCGCACGTCGTCGGGCAGTGCCGGGTCCGCGCGCAGGGCGAGGGCCTCCTGCGGGGTGGCGGTGCCGAGCCAGGTCGCGCCCGCCGCGACGGCCGCGCGGGCGCACGGGATCGCGCCGTGACCGTAGGCGTCGGCCTTGACCACGGCCATGAGAGCCGCCCCGGGGGCCCGTTCGCGCAGTGCGCGGACGTTGGCCCGCAGGGCGGCCAGGTCGATCTCGGCCCGGGCCCGCGTCCCCGCGTCCCGCCGAGCAGCTGTCTCACTCATCGTGGCCCCAGTCTCTCAGAGCACCCGGCGCCCGCTTCCGCCCCGCACCGCGGGCCTTCCGTCAGTGGTTAGGGTGCCCGGCATGAGCATCATCGGGGTCGGTATCGACGTGGCCGAGATCGAGCGGTTCGGCGCGTCGTTGGAACGTACGCCGGCCTTGGCGCGGCGGCTCTTCCGGGAGAGCGAGCTGCTGCTGCCCGGCGGGGAGCGCCGGGGTGTCGCCTCGCTGGCCGCCCGGTTCGCGGCGAAGGAGGCGCTGGCGAAGGCACTGGGCGCGCCGGGCGGGCTGCACTGGACGGACGCGGAGGTGTACATCGAGGACAGCGGGCAGCCGCGCCTGCGGGTGACGGGGACGGTGGCGGCGCGGGCGGCGGAGCTGGGGGTGGCATCGTGGCACGTGTCGCTCAGCCATGACGCGGGGGTGGCGTCGGCGGTGGTGATCGCGGAAGGGTGATCACGGAGGGGTGAGCCGGGCCCGGTGGGGTCAGTTCCCCGTCGGCTGGACGCGGATGTGCATGCGCTCGCCCTGTGCTCCGTACAGGGCGATCCATTCGACGGGCCGGTCCCCCGCGTTGGCGATCCCGTGCGGGACCCGGGTGTCGAACTCCGCCGTCTCACCGGCCGTCAGGACGAGGTCGTGGTCACCGAGAGCGAGGAGCAGGCGCCCGGAGAGGACGTAGATCCATTCGTGGCCCTCGTGGGAGCCCTGTTCGGGGCGCGGGGTCCACTCGGTGCGGGCGGTCGCGGGGGCGGGCAGGATCTGCTTGTACGCGTGCAGCCCGTCGTTGGGGTTGCGGGTGAGGGGGACCCAGGTCTGGCCGTGCCGGGTGAAGGGGCGGGGGTGGACGCGGGGGTCGCCGGTGCGGGAGCCGACCAGTTCGTCCAGGGGCAGCCGGTGCGCTCTGGCCAGCGGCAGCAGGTGCCGCAGCCCCGGCTCGCGCTGCCCCGACTCCAGCCGGGACAGGGTGGACACGGAGATGCCGGTGGCGGCGCCGAGCTGGGCCAGCGTGAGGCCGCGGGCCTGCCGGATGGCGCGCAGGCGGGCCCCCAGCGAGGTCATCACCTGTGCCGTCTCCTCGTCGCCGATCTCGCTCATGCCACCCGTGCCACCCATGGAACAACTGTCCCCCATCGTGGGCGGCGGGGCCGTGCGTGATCACGGTGTACGGGGAAGACTCGACGCCATGCGGACTGCGTACAGCGTGGAGACGGTCAGGAACGCCGAACGGGAGCTGATGGCGCGGCTCCCCGAGGGGGCGTTGATGCAACGGGCGGCGGCCGGACTGGCCGTCGCCTGCGCCCAGGTGCTGGGCCGGGTGGCCGGCCGGGTCTACGGCGGCCGGGTGGTGCTGCTGGTCGGCAGCGGGGACAACGGCGGCGACGCCCTGTACGCCGGGGCGCGGCTGGCCCGGCGCGGGGCGGGGGTGACGGCGGTGCTGCTCTCCCCACAGCGGGCGCACGGCGGGGGGCTGGCGGCGCTGCGCCGGGCGGGCGGCCGGGTCGCGGAGAGCGCCGGTGCCCGGGACCTGATCGAGCGGGCGGACCTGGTCGTCGACGGCATCGTCGGGATCGGCGGCAAGGGCGGGCTGCGCGAGGAGGCGGTGCCGCTCGCGGACGCGGCGGCGCGGTCGCGGGCCTCCGTCGTCGCGGTGGACCTGCCGAGCGGGGTCGACGCGGACACCGGGCAGGTGCACGGGGCGGCCGTGCGGGCCGACCTGACGGTGACGTTCGGCGCGCACAAGCCGGGGCTGCTGGTCGATCCGGCGCGGGAGTACGCGGGGTCGGTGCGGCTGGTGGACATCGGGCTGCCGCTGCCGGACGACGCGGCCGAGCTGGAGGCGTTGCAGCACGCGGAGGTGGCGCGGCTGCTGCCGGTGCCGGGAGTGGAGAGCGACAAGTACCGGCGGGGGGTCGTGGGCATCGCCGCCGGGTCGGCGCGCTATCCCGGCGCGGCCGTGCTCGCCGTCGCGGGGGCGCTGCGGGGCGGGGCGGGGGCGGTGCGGTACGTGGGTCCGGCCGGGGACGCGGTGATCGCGCGGTATCCGGAGACGCTCGTGTCGGACCAGGGGCCGAAGCGGGCGGGTCGGGTGCAGGCGTGGGTCGTCGGTCCGGGGGCCGGTGACGACGCCGGGACCGTGGCCGAGGTGCTGGCGGCCGAGGTGCCGGTGCTGGTCGACGCGGACGGGCTGCGGCTGGCGGACGCCGGGGCGGTGCGGGCGCGCACGGCGCCGACGCTGATGACGCCGCACGCCGGGGAGGCGGCGGCGCTGCTCGGGGTGGGCCGCGAGGAGGTCGAGGGGGCGCGGCTGGCCTCGGCGCGGGAGCTGGCGGGGCGGTACGGGGCGACGGTGCTGCTGAAGGGCTCGACGACGGTGGTGGCCGGGGCGGGGGGCGGGCCGGTGCGGGTCAACTCGACGGGGACGTCGTGGCTCGCCACGGCCGGTAGCGGGGACGTGCTGTCCGGGCTGGCGGGGTCACTGCTGGCGGCGGGGCTGTCGGCGCGGGACGCGGGGAGCGTGGGGGCGTATCTGCACGGGCTGGCGGGGCGGTTCGCGGCGGAGGGGGCGCCGGTGGGGGCGCATGAGGTGGCGGGGGCGATTCCGGGGGCGTGGCGGCGTGTGCGGGAGGTGGTGCGGAACCCGTGAGCGGGCCTCGTGAGCGGGCCTCCGGAGGCCCGCTCTCGGTTCGCACCTAGGGCTTGCCCTGGACGACGGTCGCCGCCGGGCTCTTCGCCGCCGCCGCGGGACGGGACTTCGGGCCCCGTTTCGTCCACCACTGCTGGGCCGGTTCCTCGACCCACCGGTACAGGAGCCAGGCGAGCGCCTGGGAGATCAGAAAGGTCCCGAGGAGGAAGACGATCGCCTCGCTGCTCGGCTCCATGCGATGCGGCCAGTACTCGCGGATGAACTGGTTGACGGTCTGGTGGACGAGGTAGAAGGCGTAGGAACTGGCCCCGAGCGCGATCAGTGACCGGTTGGTCAGCAGCCGGGAGCGTCCTGCGCCCTCGTTCTGCACGCACGCGGCGAGCAGCAGCACGGACAGGATCGCCACGACGGGGCGGACGGTGCCCTCCATCTGGTGCGCGACGAAGGGGCTCGCCCAGTCGGAAGCGCGCGTGTAGACGACGGCGTACACGAAGAACACCACGACCACCGCGGTGGGCCGCACGGGGACCCGGTAACCGCGCCGGAGGGCGATGGCGAAGGTCACGCCGATGAGGAACTGGGGCAGGTAGACCACCGGGTGCCGCATCACCCAGGAGGCGTCATGGCCGTTCAGGTAGTGGTCGGCCGCCATGTGCACCGCCCACATCCCGGCCAGGCCGGCCAGCGTCAACACGGCCAGGCTTCTGGTGCGCAGCGCGCGCAGACGCCCGATGACCAGTGGGAAGAGCGCGTAGAAGAGGAGCTCGACACTCAGCGTCCAGGTGACGGGGTTGCCGGGCAGCGTGGGCACCGCGTCCGGCAGCCACGCCTGCACCAGCAGCAGGGAGGCGACGAAGCTGACGGCGTCCGTGCGGTCGTCACCCATGCCGTAGAAGACGGCGACGGCAGCGACGGCGGCCACCAGGTGGGCGGGGTAGATACGGCCGAAGCGCCGCCAGTAGAAAACCTTCTTGCCATTGCCCGGTTTGTGGCTCCAGGTGAGCAGGAAACCGGAGAGGACGAAGAAGAACGTCACCCCGTGTGCGCCGATCTTCGAGTACGGGAAGAGTTCCGGCACTCGCCACACACCGCCGCCGGGGCTCACACCGTTGTAGTGGTGGACGAAGACCGCGAAAGCGGCGAAGAAGCGCAGGCTGGTCAGCGAGGCCAGACGCGTGGGCAACGCTTTGGCCCCGTCTGTGCGTCCGGACCAGATCACGGTCCGGTTCGCGGGTGCCGGTGGGGCTGTGGTCATGAAGGTCCGCCAGTCGTGTCCGCGTGCCAAAGCGGCCGGACGGGGGAAACAAGGTTCACCACGGGAACAGCCGCAAACCCCCGCACTCTAGCGATCAGCTCCTGATGCGCCCAGAGGTGCACCCGGTGACCTTCGTCGCACACTCGCGCCGGGCTCCGCCGCTCACTCCACCGTCACCGACTTCGCCAGGTTCCGCGGCTGGTCCACCTCGTTGCCCCGTGCCGTCGCCAGCTCGCAGGCGAAGACCTGGAGCGGCACCGTGGCCACCAGTGGCTGGAGCAGGGTCGGGGTGGCCGGGATGCGGACCAGGTGGTCGGCGTAGGGGACGACCGCCTCGTCGCCCTCCTCGGCGATGACGATGGTGCGGGCGCCGCGGGCGCGGATCTCCTGGATGTTGGACACGATCTTGTCGTGGAGGACCGAGCGCCCGCGCGGGGACGGCACGACCACGACGACCGGCAGGTCCTCCTCGATCAGCGCGATCGGCCCGTGCTTCAGCTCGCCCGCCGCGAAGCCCTCGGCGTGCATGTACGCCAGCTCCTTGAGCTTGAGGGCGCCTTCGAGGGCGACCGGGTGGCCCACGTGCCGGCCCAGGAACAGCACCGTGTTCTTGTGGGCGAGGGAGCGGGCCAGTTCCCGCACGGGCGTCATCGTCTCCAGGACCTGCTCGACGGCGACGGAGATCCGGGAGAGGTCGCGGACGACGTCGCGGATCTCGTCGCCGTACTTCGTGCCCCGTACCTGCCCGAGGTACAGGGCGACGAGGTAGCAGGCCACCAGCTGGGTGAGGAAGGCCTTGGTGGAGGCGACGGCGACCTCGGGGCCGGCGTGCGTGTAGAGGACGGCGTCGGACTCGCGGGGGATCGTCGAGCCGTTGGTGTTGCAGATGGCCAGGACCTTGGCGCCCTGTTCGCGTGCGTGGCGCAGGGCCATGAGGGTGTCCATGGTCTCGCCGGACTGGGAGATCGCGACGACCAGCGTCTGCTGGTCGAGGATCGGGTCCCGGTAGCGGAACTCGCTGGCCAGCTCCACCTCGCAGGGGATCCGCGTCCAGTGTTCGATGGCGTACTTGGCGATCAGCCCGGCGTGGAAGGCCGTACCGCACGCGACGACGACGACCTTGCCGACCTCCCGGAGCACGTCCGCGGGGATGCGCACCTCGTCCAGGCTCAGGCTGCCGGAGCCGTCGATGCGGCCCAGGAGGGTGTCGGCGATCGCCTGCGGCTGCTCGGCGATCTCCTTGAGCATGAAGGAGGCGTAGCCGCCCTTCTCGGCGGCCGAGGCGTCCCAGTCGACGTGGTAGGAGCGGACGTCGGCCGGGCTGCCGTCGAAGCCGGTGACCGTCACGCCGCCCGGGCGCAGCTCCACCACCTGGTCCTGGCCCAGCTCGACGGCGTCCCGGGTGTGCGCGATGAAGGCCGCCACGTCCGAGGCGAGGAAGGCCTCGCCCTCCCCCACGCCCACCACGAGCGGCGAGTTGCGGCGTGCGCCGACGACCACGTCCGGCTGGTCCGCGTGCACCGCGACCAGCGTGAACGCGCCCTCCAGACGCCGGCACACCAGCCGCATCGCCTCGGCGAGGTCGGCGCAGCCGGAGAACTCCTCGGCGAGCAGGTGGGCGACGACCTCGGTGTCGGTCTCGGAGGCCAGCGCGTGGCCGCGCTCCTCCAGCTCGGCCCGCAGCGGTGCGAAGTTCTCGATGATGCCGTTGTGGACGACGGCCACCCGGCCCGCGTTGTCGAGGTGCGGATGGGCGTTGGCGTCGGTCGGCGCGCCGTGCGTGGCCCAGCGGGTGTGGCCGATGCCGGTCACGGCGCTCGGCAGTGGCCGCTCGGCCAGTTCCTTGTCCAGGTTGACGAGCTTCCCGGCGCGCTTGGCGGTGGCGAGGCCGCCGTCCGCGAGCACGGCCACACCCGCCGAGTCGTATCCCCGGTACTCGAGTCGCTTCAGCCCGGCCATCACGACGTCGATCGCCGACTGAGATCCCACGTATCCCATGATTCCGCACATGACGGGCAGCCTACGATCAGATTCGATCGCGAACCGGCCTTCCCGTGCCCGAAATCGGAAATTCCCACCGGGGTACGAACGCCACCGCCCGACCCGGCGTCAGCCGAGCTTGGCGACCTGCGCGTCCACGACGTCCATGGGGACCTCGAAGTCCGCGCCGTTCATCATGGAGGAGAGGTTGGTGGCGCTGAAGGTGGCGAGCGTGGCGCCCTTGCGGACCACGACGATCTTCATGGGCGCGGCGGCCTCCTTGCCGACGTCGATACCGATGGTGGCGGCGACGCCTTCGTCCCCGCCCTCGGGGGCGGCGGTCGTGGTGACCTCGGCGACCCGCATCTTCTCGCCGTCCACGGTCGCGGTGAAGCCGCCGGCGCACTTCTCGGTGGCCGCCTTCAGCTCCGTCAGCGCCTGCTCGGCGTCGCCGCCCGCGTAGGAGGCGACGTTCAGCCTGATCATGTTCACCTGGATCTCGGTCATGTCCTGACCGTCCGGGCCCGAGCCCTCGGAGAGCGTGTCCGTCTGCCCCTCCCAGGAGCGCTTCACCTCGGCACCCGGCTCCCCCTGGGCCACGGCGGCGACGGCGAGGGCGAGCGGCAGACAGGCCTTGTCGTCCGTGGAGACCTTGTCCCTGGCGACATCGTCGTCGGCCGGGATCTCGGTGGCGACTTTGCCGCTCTTGACATCGGCCTGGGCGAGAGCGATCTTCTCCAGTTCCGCGGCGCTCAGCGCGTCGCCCGCCGGGGCGGCCTGCTCCGACTCCGCCTTGCCGTCACCCGCCGGAGCGGACTGGTCCGACGTGGCCTTGCCGTCGTCGCCACCTTCGTCGGACGACCCGCCGCAGGCGGTGACGAGCAGGGCAAGGGCGGCGGCCGAGGCCGCGAGGGCGGTGCGGCGGACAGCGGTCGTTCTCACGTCGGCACTCTTTCATCGGGGTGATGTCGGATCACGCGTCGGATCGTGTCGGATTACGTCGAGGTCTGCCGGGACAGGCAGACGGATTCCGCTCGAAGTTGTGCACCATACACACGGCAATCGCACCTATGATCGATAACCAGCCATCCGTACCCGCCCGTAACTTCGGCGGAGCAGTCCATCGGCGGCGGAGCGGCCGACGTGACACACCCCACCTGCCGCCCTGTTCGAACTCCGTTAACAATGGACTGTGATCTCTCCGGTCTCCTCGATGCCCCGGAGCGCCCACCGGCAACGCCCGGAGGCGACTCCCTACGTCGACCTCACCCGCCCCGAGTGGAGCGCGCTGCGCGACAAGACGCCGCTGCCGCTGACCGCCGAGGAGGTCGAGAAGCTGCGCGGCCTCGGTGACGTCATCGACCTCGACGAGGTCCGCGACATCTACCTCCCGCTGTCCCGGCTCCTCAACCTCTACGTCGGCGCCACCGACGGCCTGCGCGGCGCGCTGAACACCTTCCTCGGCGAACAGGGCTCCCAGTCCGGCACCCCGTTCGTCATAGGGGTCGCCGGCTCGGTCGCGGTGGGCAAGTCCACCGTCGCCCGCCTGCTCCAGGCGCTGCTCTCCCGCTGGCCCGAGCACCCGCGCGTGGAGCTGGTCACCACCGACGGCTTCCTGCTGCCCACCAAGGAGCTGGAGGCCCGGGGCCTGATGTCGCGGAAAGGTTTCCCCGAGTCCTACGACCGCCGGGCCCTGACCCGTTTCGTCGCGGACATCAAGGCGGGCAAGGCGGAGGTGACCGCGCCCGTCTACTCCCACCTCATCTACGACATCGTCCCCGATCAGAAGCTCGCCGTCCGCCGCCCGGACATCCTGATCGTCGAGGGCCTGAACGTCCTCCAGCCCGCGCTGCCCGGCAAGGACGGCCGCACCAGGGTCGGTCTGGCCGACTACTTCGACTTCAGCGTGTACGTCGACGCCCGCACCGAGGACATCGAGCGCTGGTACCTCAGCCGCTTCCGCAAGCTGCGCGAGACCGCCTTCCAGAACCCGTCCTCGTACTTCCGCAAGTACACCCAGGTGTCGGAGGAGGAGGCCCTCGACTACGCCCGCACCACCTGGCGCACCATCAACAAGCCCAACCTGGTGGAGAACGTGGCGCCCACCCGCGGCCGGGCCACCCTCATCCTGCGCAAGGGGCCCGACCACAAGGTGCAGCGGCTGAGCCTGCGCAAACTGTGACGGCGCCCGTCCCACGGTAGAAATACCGGATGCTGCATCTGCGCCTGATCACCCCGGCCGACCGCACCGACGAGGTCGTCCACCTGATCGACCGGACGGTCGGCACCACGCACCTGGTCGTCCTGCCGGGCGCCGCCCGCGATCCGGTGGGCGACGTGGTCATGTGCGACGTGGCCCGCGAGGCCGGCGACGAGCTCATCAACCGGCTCCGCTCCCTGGGCATCGACAGCTGCGGCGCCATCACCGCCGAGAACATCGACCTGTCGTTGTCCGAGCGTGCCGAGCGGGCGGAGCGGGACGCGCCGGGCGAGCCCGCCGACGCGGTGCTGTGGGAGCAGTTGGAGGAGGCGACGCACGAGGAGTCGACCCTCTCCATCACCTACATCGCCTTCATCACGCTCGCCACGATGATCGCGGCCTGCGGTGTGGTGCTCGACAACGCGATCCTGATCGTGGGCGCGATGGCCGTCGGCCCGGAGTTCGGCCCGCTGGCCGGCATCTGCACGGCGATCGTGCAGCGCGCGCCGCGGCTGGCGCTGCGGTCACTGATCGCGCTGCTGGTGGGGTTCGCGGTGGCGATGGCGGTGACGGTGGGCTTCAGCCTCTTCATGGACGCCGTGGACCTGTTCAGCGAGGCCAAGTTGGACGCGGAGCGCCCCAACACCGGGTTCGTGTACGCCCCCGACTGGTTCTCCTTCGTGGTGGCGGTCCTCGCCGGCATCGCGGGCACGCTGTCGCTGACGTCGGCGAAGTCCGGCGCCCTAGTGGGCGTCGCCATCTCCGTCACCACGGTCCCGGCCGCCGCGAACGCGGCCGTAGCCCTCTTCTACGAGGACACCCACCAGGCCTGGCGCTCGACCGAGCAGCTACTGCTCAACCTGGCCGCCATCATCCTGGCCGGCACCCTGACCCTCCTCGCCCAGAAGGCCCTGTGGGCGACCCAACGACGCCGGATGACGAAACCCACCTAGGGGCGCGGGGAACTGCGCGACAAGCCACGACGCGGCCGCAGCCCGCAGCACACAGAACCCCCACCCCGAACCCGGTCCGGGAGAATTACCCCAGCGCCGACTTAACAGAATCCGCCAGCCGCCCCGCCACAGCCCGAGCCTGCTCGATGTCCGCCGCCTCGACCATCACCCGCACCAGCGGCTCGGTCCCGGAGGGACGCAGCAGCACCCGCCCGGTGCTCCCCAGCTCCCGCTCGGCCTCGGAAACCGCCGTGGCCAGCTCGGCAGAGCTCGTCACCCGCGACTTGTCCACGTCCGGCACATTGATCAGCACCTGCGGCAGCCGCTCCATGACGGCCGCGAGGTCCCGCAGCGTACGCCCGGTCTGCGCCACCCGCGCCGCCAGCATCAGGCCGGTCAGCGTGCCGTCACCCGTCGTGGCGTGGTCGAGGATGATGACGTGTCCGGACTGCTCGCCGCCGAGGGCGTAGCCGTGCTCCTTCATCTCCTCCAGGACGTACCGGTCGCCGACGCCGGTCTGCGCGAACCGGATGCCCTCGCGCTCCATGGCCAGCTTGAAGCCCAGGTTGGACATGACGGTCGCGACGACGGTGTCGGAGCGCAGCGCGTCCCGCTCCCGCATCGCCAGCGCCAGCACGGCGAGGATCTGGTCGCCGTCCACCTCCGCGCCGGTGTGGTCCACGGCCAGGCAGCGGTCGGCGTCGCCGTCGTGGGCGATGCCCAGGTCGGCGCCGTGCTCGACGACGGCGGCCTTGAGCAGGCCGAGGTGGGTGGAGCCGCAGCCGTCGTTGATGTTGAGGCCGTCCGGCACGGCACCGATGGTGACGACCTCGGCACCGGCCCGCGCGAACGCCTCGGGCGAGACCCGGTGGGCGGCGCCGTGCGCCTCGTCAAGGACGATCTTCAGCCCGTCGAGGCGGTTGGGCAGGACGCCGACGAGGTGGGCGACGTACTGGTCGAGCCCCTGGTCGTAGTCCCGCACCCGGCCGACGCCGGCGCCGGTCGGGCGGTCCCAGGGGGCGCCGGTGCGGTGGTCGGCGTAGACGGACTCGATACGGTCCTCCAGCTCGTCGGCGAGCTTGTGGCCGCCGCGGGCGAAGAACTTGATGCCGTTGTCGGGCATGGCGTTGTGGCTCGCGGAGAGCATCACGCCGAGGTCGGCGCCGAGCGCGCCGGTGAGGTGGGCGACCGCGGGCGTCGGCAGCACGCCGACACGCAGCACGTCCACGCCGGCGCTGGCCAGGCCCGCGACCACGGCGGCCTCCAGGAACTCCCCGGAGGCGCGCGGGTCCCGTCCGACCACGGCGGTCGGCCGGTGTCCGGCGAAGGTGCCCGCCTCGGCCAGTACGTGCGCCGCGGCGACGGAGAGACCGAGCGCCAGCTCGGCCGTCAGATCCGCGTTGGCGACGCCGCGCACGCCGTCCGTGCCGAAGAGTCGTCCCACTTGTCCTCCTGAGGAAACGTCACGGACGGGAGCGCTGCCGGTGCGGCCCACGCAGCGGGCCCCCGTCGTCCCGGGCGCACACACCGCCCGGGCATCCGATCACATGAGCCTTAGAACGTCTTGTGCCGTTATACGCCCAACGGCAGGGATAAACGAATGCCCCGGCAGCACAGTGGCGTGCCGCCGGGGCGTTCGGAGTACAGACAGGCGCGGCTTAGCGCTTGCTGTACTGCGGGGCCTTGCGGGCCTTCTTCAGACCGGCCTTCTTGCGCTCGACCGCACGGTCGTCGCGCTTGAGGAAGCCGGCCTTCTTCAGCGGGCCGCGGTTGTTGTCGACGTCGGCCTCGTTCAGGGCGCGGGCGACACCGAGACGGAGCGCACCGGCCTGACCGGAGACACCGCCACCGGCGATGCGGGCGACGACGTCGTAACGGTCGTCCAGCTCGAGCACCTTGAAGGGCTCGTTGACCTCCTGCTGGTGCACCTTGTTGGGGAAGTAGTCCTCAAGGGTGCGGCCGTTGATCTTCCACTTGCCGGTGCCCGGGACGATCCGGACACGGGCGATGGCGTTCTTGCGACGGCCCAGGCCGGCGGCCGACTGGGGCTCGCCGAAGGCGGAGGCCATGGACTCCGAGGTGTACTCGCCCTCGACGGGGACCTCGGACTCGGTGGTGTAGCTGTCGATGTCGATCTCTTCGAGCGGCTGCTCGGCAGTGGTCTCGGCCACGATGCTCCTCAGATTCTCTTCAGTCTTAGGGGGTGGCCGGAATTACTGCGCGACCTGGGTGATCTCGAACGGCTGCGGCTGCTGCGCGCCGTGCGGGTGCTGGTCACCCTTGTAGACCTTCAGCTTCGAGAGCATCTGACGGCCCAGGGAGTTCTTGGGGAGCATGCCCTTGATGGCCTTCTCGACGGCCTTCTCCGGGTTCTTGTCCAGCAGCTCGTCGTAGCGCACCGAGCGCAGACCGCCCGGGTAGCCGGAGTGGCGGTACGCCATCTTCTGGGTCCGCTTGTTGCCGGAGAGGTGCACCTTGTCGGCGTTGATGATGATGACGAAGTCACCAGCGTCGACGTGCGGCGCGTAGATCGGCTTGTGCTTGCCGCGCAGCAGGGTGGCGGCAGTGGTGGCGAGACGGCCCAGGACGACGTCCTGAGCGTCGATGACGTGCCACTGGCGCGTCACATCGCCGGGCTTGGGGCTGTACGTACGCACGGTTCGTAGCCTTCGCTTCTTCAGTGAGTGGTCCTGACATGGTCACCGAAGACGATCACGACAGCCCTGACCGCACCGCGGTGACGCAAACCGCGTGCTGGTCGCTGGTCATCGGTCCCGGTGGACCGGTGTAAGGGCCCCTCACGTGAGAATGAGCAAGCCAATACACATACGACTGTGCAGAGTACCCGGGGTGGCACAGCCTGGTCAAAACGGAGCCGCGGCGGCCGGTGCGCTCCTCTCCCCGGTCCCGGCGCGTACCTCGTCGCCGTCGGCCGCCCGCCCCGCGTTCGCCTGCCGGGCGACCGTCACCGCCAGCACACACAGCGTGAACGCGTCCCGGAAGGCCCGCCGCTTCTCCGACTCCAGCCAGGGCCAGGTCACCCCGGGCACCTGCGGCACCAGGGAGATCCAGAACCAGACCACGCGGGCCGCCGAGCCGGCGTACGGCAGTCCGGCGAGCAGCAGCGGCAGGACGACCAGGAGGTAGTGGTCGTAGGAGGGCCGGGAGACGAGGAAGGCCGCGAGCATCAGGCCCGCGCCGGTCTCCGCGAGCCGCAGCGGCCCGGGATCGGCGCGGCGCCAGCGGACGTACGCGCACAGCACCCCCGTCCCGGCCGCCGCCACCGCCAGCGCCTGGGCGAGCGTCTCCGGCACCCCGAGCCGGGGCAGCACGGCCGCCGGGGACGCCTCGTAGAGCCGGACGAAGCCGTCGTCGCCGTGCAGGAGGAAGGGCAGGGTGCGGGTGAAGAAGCCGGCCGGGTCGGGCATCAGCAGCGCCGCCGCGCCGGAGGCGAGCGCGGGCAGGGCCACGGCCGTCGCCAGCGCCCGCCACCGCCCGGCGAACACGAAGAGCAGGACGACGGGCGCGAGCAGCGGCTTGAGCGCCACCGCCACCCCGATCACCACCCCCGCCGCCGTCCACCGCCCCCGGCTCGCCAGGAGCAGTGCGAGCGGCAGGGCCACGGCCGCCGTCACCGTCCAGTTGCCGAGCCGCACCAGGTGCCCGAACGGCGCGAAGCCCGCCGCGAGCCCGGTGAGCCCGAGCACCGCGAGCCTGCTGCCGAGCGGCACCCGGTGCAGCCGCAGCGCGCACGCCCAGCCCGCCGCCAGCAGGGCGGTCACCGCGCACGGCACCAGCCACCGCAGTACCGCGCCGGGCAGCATCGCCTGCGGTGCGGCGGCCAGGATCGCGCTCGGGAGGTAGAGGAAGTGCGGATCGTCGTACGGGGAGCCGCCGGCCAGCCAGGTGCGGGCGGCCCGCACGACGATCGCGTTGTCCATCCCCCCGTCCGAGGTCACCCGCGCCGCGTGCCCCGCGCACGCCGCCAGCACCGCCAGGAGCACCGCCCACAGCGGCCCGCCCGCCGGTCGCACCAACCACCCGGAGATGTCGCTTTTGCCCGTCCGCATGGACGGAACGCTAGGTCCTGCGGGGCCTCCACAGCCGCACCAGCACGCCGCACGGCCCGTCACAGGCCCTGTCGTCAGTCTCCCGTCTGCTCAGCGGTGCCTGGCACGCACATCTGCGGCGTTGTCGTCAGTCGCCGACTCCCCCACTCTCGACTCCGCTCGAGCGGGGGGACCCCCATCGCGTCGACTCCCTCCTCCGCCTTGCAGCTGCACGCACCAGACACCGCTGAGCCCGCCCTTCGGACGGACGACGGGAGACTGACGACAGGGCCTAAGATGCCGCCCATGAGCTTTGGGCAGGGGGGACCTCAGTCGCAGTGGGATCCCTGGAAACCGCAATCGCAGCAGCCGTCCCAGCAGCCCTGGAACAGTGGCCAGGGCGACAACACCCCTGACTGGGCCGCCCTCGCCGAGGCCTCCGAGGCCCGCGCCAAGCGCCGCCGGCTGCTCTTCATCGGCGGCGGCGCCCTGGCCACCGTGGCGATCGCCAGTGCCGTCGCCGTGGCCGTGGTCTCGGCGAACGGCTCCGGGCAGGCGTCGGACGCCCCCTCCTCGCAGCTGCCCGCGACGGCGGACATACCCAGCGCGTCGGCCACCGCCCCCTCGTTCGCGCCGACCAGCGCCCCGCCGCCGCTGGACCCCAAGGACTTCATCTCCAGCGTCAAGAAGGACAAGGCCCCGCTCAGCCCCGACGCGCTCTTCCCCGGCACCCAGCTCACCATGAGCGGGACGGTCTACAAGAAGGGCCCGACGGCGGACACCCGCACCTGCGGCTCCGCGGCCCAGAAGACGCTGCCGAAGGTCCTCACCGACAACGACTGCACCCGCATGATGCGCGTCACCTACACCCAGGGCGACGTGGCGGTGACGGTCGGCGTGGCCGTCTTCGACACCGAGGCGCAGGCCCTCAAGGCCAAGGGTCAGGCCGACCAGAAGAGCATCATCCGCTCCCTGTCCGGCGGCGGCGTGAAGTCCTTCTGCACCGGCGCCGTCTGCCGCTCCACCACCAACTCCTACGGCCGCTACGCCTACTTCACCGTCGCCGGCTTCACCGACGGCAAGGACGTGACGGAGAAGACCACCGAGGTGTTCAAGGCCGGCGACGACCTGGCCGAGTTCGCCTTCCGCCAGATCCGCCGCCGCGGCGAGGCCCAGGCGTCGGCGGCGGCCCAGGCGGGCTGACCGCCGCCCTGCCGGTCACCCCTGCCGGTCACTCCCCCGCGAGCGTGTTCACGTGCCGCGTGCCCGCGGCGGCGTAGTCGGCCGCGGCCTTCGCCGCGTCGTCCGGGGCCACGACCTGGCCGGACATGAGGTAGACCCAGTCGACCTTCATCTCCCAGGAACGCTCCCCCTTGAAGGGGAGGTCGATGAACCAGTTGCTGAAGTTGATGCTCATCGGCTCGCGCGGGAGGTACTTCTTCCCGCTCGTGAACAGCGTTTCGCCGTCCACCGAGTAGGTGACCTTGCCGTCGGCCGCGGTCATGGCCAGGGTGTGCCAGCCGCCGAGCTTCAGCTGGTGGGGCTTGGTGACCCGGTCGCCCAGGTCGCTGCTGCGCCAGCTGGTGGTGTCGAGGATCGGACCGTAGCGGCCCCAGCCGCCGTTCGCCATGTACTCGAAGTCGAGTTCGCTGTACTTCTCCGACCTGTGGTCCGGCGAGATGGCGAAGACGGACTGGGAAGCGTGATCACCGTCCTCGCCGGTCACCGGTTCGTCGGTGAAGTACACGCGGGCGACGAACGTGCCTTCGCGGAACACCGGGCGCGCGGTGTGGAATTCGGACTGCACCGTGCCCTTCTCGGTGCCGTCGGTACGGGCCTCCAGCCGCAGCGCCTGCCCGCCGTCACCGTTCTCGCCGGCGGGGAACGTGACGCCCTTCGCCGACCACGAGTCCTCGACGCCCGGGCCGCCCGCGCCGTCGCGCACCTCCCAGCCGTTGGCGGCGAGCGCCGGGTCCTCGGGGCCCGTGTAGGCGAAGTCGTCGAAGAGGAGGCCATCGGGCGGCCGCACCGCTTCGGCGGGGGCTCCCGCGTTCGCGCGCTTCCCCGACCCCGTGGTCTCCCCCCGCGGTCCCTCGCCCCACACCTGGGCCCCGTCCAGGTAGGCCGTGACCCGCTCGGACTCCTGGTACGACGTCTTCTCCGCGTCGAACGAGTAGTCGTCCGACTGGTCCAGCTTCTTGTCGTCGACGCGGTACAGCTGGAGCCCGATCGCCTGGGTCGTCCCACCGGGCTTCAGGGTGCCCGCCTCCCCCGTGAAGCCGATCTCCAGATAGCGGTTGGCCTTCGGACCGGCCTTCTGCGCGTCGGCCGTGTGCAGGGTGACCTTGGAGCAGTCGAGGGAGGTCTGCACGCAGTTGGCCGCGAACTGGGCGCCGTCGTCGGCGGTGTAGTGGTACCGGACGGTGACGTCGGCGAGGTCGACCGCCTTGCCGGACGTGTTGATGACTTCAAGCCACGGTGTGGCGGCGTCCGTCACCGCCGAACCTTCGGTGCGGTAGCGGACGGTCAGAGCTGTGGACTTCTCGTCCGACGGCCACCACCGGTAGGCGGCCGCACCGGCGGCGGCCAGAAGGACCACCACAAACATAATGATAAGGGCGTTGCGCCCTTTACCAGATGATTTGCTGCGATGGGACACGGAATACCCCAGATTCCACGGGCGGCTGTCCAGCGAATCTTAGGCACATGCTCACCCGGCCCTCACAACCAACCCCAACTCGTCACGCGAGTGACCTTCATCACTCCGAAATAGCACAACCCCTGCCGTGATTGCCTGAATTGCTTGGGTTCACAAACCGATGACGGATAACGGGGGACTAACGCCGTGTCCAATTTGCGCCGGATACCCCCACAAGTAGTGACCTGCTCAACCACTCAGGAGTCGGACATGCTTGCGGTATCTTCACAAGCGCCTTCGCACTGCCCACACGGAGTGGGTGTGTCACCTCAAAAGAAAACAGGGTGGGGGGATCGCCTTGTCCGTCATCGACACGGGCCACGACCGGACTGAGTCACAGTCGGCGGCCCGGAGCCGTCACCGAAGAGGCCGCGGTGGGGACGTCCGCGCCGCCCCCACCACGACCACGATGGTCTACGAGACCGTCGTCCTGGTTCCCGCGAGGAACGAGGAAGTCGGAGTCTTCACCTCTCTTGAGTCTCTGTCCCAGCAGACCCGCCGGCCCGACCTGATCGTCGTGGTGGTCAACAACTCCACCGACCGCACCGAGGACTACGCGCTCCAGTTCGCCGAGGACGAGAGCACGCCGCCGACCGTCGTGCTGAACTTCCCGGACAACCCCCACAAGAAGGCCGGCGCCCTCAACTACGGCCTGAGCTGGCTCAGGCAGGCCGTCGGTGGCCGCCTCAACGGCCGCGTGGGCCACATCCTCGTCATGGACGCCGACACCGAACTGCACTCCCGGTTCATCGAGCGCGCCCGCAACGTCATCTCGTCCGATCCCGAGATCGGCGGCGTCAGCGCGGCCTGCTTCGGCCGTACCGACCTGTGGCGGAGCCCCTGGCAGCGGTTCCTGCTCGGCATGCAGATCATCGAGTACGGCCGGGCGGCCAACTCGCGCTTCCGCAAGGACGTCCACACCATGTCGGGCGCCGGCTCCTTCTACCGCGCCGAGGCGCTGCAGGGTCTGATCGACTGGCGCGGCGAGGTGTTCTGGGAGGACCACCGCAACCTCGTCGAGGACTACGAGACCACGCTGGCGCTCAAGGAGTCCGGCTGGAAGGTCACGGCCAATCAGCTGTGCATCGCCTACACCGACCTCATGCCCACCCTGCGCGAGCTGATCCAGCAGCGCGAGCGGTGGAGCCGGGGCACCGTGGACGCACTGCGCCGCCGTGGCTGGACCAAGTTCACCTGGCACTCCATCATCACGATGATCCTGGGCCTGTTCGGCTTCTCGTACATCTTCATCTGGGGCGCCCGCCAGCTCCTCGCCGCGGCCCAGTACAGCCTGAGCACGCACCCGCTGCTGTGGGCCCTGCTCGCCTTCTGGATCATCTATCCCGCGCTGCGGGTACGGACTCTGGGCTGGAAGGCGATGCTCGTCGAGGCCCTGCTCATCCCCGAGCTGGTCTACACCGTCGTACGGGCCTACTGGCTCGTGTCATCCATCCTCAAGTCCTACGTGACGCGTGTGTCCGCCTGGAAGTAGAAGAATGAACACCCTCAGAGGCCTCGGGGCCTGCGCGGTCCTCGCGGGCATCGCCTACACCGTCACGAAGGTCACCCAGGTCGAGATCGTCGTCCTCGGCTTCACGTGCCTGGCCGTCACCCTCACCATCCTGGGCTGGATACTCTCCGTCAAGCGGAGCCGGCACGACCGCCGGGCGGCCGGCGGCGGCAGGCGGGCGCGCCGCTCCTGACCGCACGCCGCACACGTACGAACGCCGGGGGCGCCGCACAGATCCTGTGCGGCGCCCCCGGCGTCGTCCTGCGGACGGCCCGGAGCCGTGTCACGTGTAGTGCGCCATCGCCTCCTGCACCGTCAGCACCTCGATGCCCCGCTTGTCGATCTCGCGCATCAGGCGTTCGAGGCCCTCGGTGCTCAGCTCCGTGTTCTGCGTGGGAACGCCCTGGACGATCCGGTGCAGACACAGGATCAGCCAGTCGCCGCTGCGCGCACAGCGGTCCAGCGCGCCGCCCTTCTCGATCACGTCGGCGAGCGTCTCACCGCCGATCTTCTGCCCGTCGTTGATCCCGGTCAGCGCCTTGAGCCGGTACGGCATCGCCGGGGCGAAGCTCTCGGTCGTCTCGGAGATGATGGAACGCGCGGTGGTGAAGTGCCGGGCGGCCAACAGGTCGACGGGCACACCGTCGCGGGTCTTGCCGAACGCCCCGTGCGGATAGGCGAAGTGCTCACTGGTGAAACCTCGGCCGACCAGCCACTCGCGCAGTTTGCGGAAGTCGTCGTCGACCTCCTCCGCGGAGAGTTTCGGGTAGCTCGCCTCATGGGCCTTGAGCGAGTAGGCGTGTCCGGCCATCTCCCAGCCGGACGAGTCCTGCAGGGAGCGCATCTGTCCGATGCTCATGAAAGGCTCGGTGTCGATCGCGTCGGCGATGTTGTAGAGCGTGCCGGGCATCTGGTACCGGTCCATGACCGGGCGGCCGAAATCGTGCACCGACCCGTGCGAGTCGTCGAAGGTGATCGACACGACGCCCTTGGGGAAGACGTCCGTGGTGTCCGGCACCACCTCGACGGCCTGGAGGCGGTAGGTGACCGGCCCCTTCGCGTCGTCGTACACAGCGAACGACATGTCGGTGAAGCCGGACCGGTCCGACGGCTCACCGCGCGACGACAGCTCGTAGTCGCCGGCCGCCCCGGTGACGTCCGCCCACTGCAGGTGGACGGTGACCCACTCCCCCGACTGGACGTAGTTGGTGCCCTTGGCCGCGTGGTAGTGGAAGACCCAGCTGAAGTTGTCCGCCAGGTTCCGGCTGCCCAGGTAGAACTCCATCCGCTCCAGATGGGCCACGTCCTCCACCTGGAAGACGAGACGGAGCATCTTCCCCTTGAGGCTCAACGATTCCATGCCGGTACGGCGTACGAAGGACTGGACACCGTCGCCGCGCGTGGTGACCCGGCACGAGCGGTCACCCCGGGTGAAGACCTCGGCGTCGGAGTCGGAGGACGCGGTGCCCTCACCGCCGGCCGACCACTCGTGCCCTTCCTGGAACTGCTCGCTCCAGGTCGCCCGCCGGTACAGCGGGCGGCGCCCGGTCGGGGCGTACGTCGGCGGGGTCAGATTCTTGACACTCCCGCCCACACCGAGATCGACGGCCCCGGTGGCGCTCTCCGCCGACGCGGGCAGGATCAGGTCCCTGCCCGCCACGCCCGCGGCCACGCCGCCGGCCGTCAGCAGGCCGCCGAGCCCCAGCAGGCCGAGGGCCGAACGCCGGCCCACCTTCGCTCTGGAATCTCTGTCGGCGGTCGCCGAATGCTTTCTCGCTCTGCTCATAGTGCCCCCAGCTCGGATCGGACCCGGCCGCGCGCGACACACCGGACGGCCGCCCCCCGAGGGCGCGTCCGGTGTCCAGTACAGAAGTCGTGGCGGCCTGACGGCCTCGCCGTCCCGCCGGCGAGATTCCGGCGGACGACACGGACGAGACATCGTCGAACGGGAGTCTAGCGGGGGCTCTTGCGCATCATGCGTTCAGCAGCAGCCGGTCCCCGGCAGCGTCCGCCTGTTGCGTGCCTCGCGGTTGCGCGCCGCCAGCAGCTCGTCCGCCGGGTAGCCGACCTCCTCCAGGGTCAGGCCGTGCGGCCGTACGACGTGCACCGCCGAGTCCCGTACGCCGGCGGCGAGCACCTTGGCCGGCCAGTCGGGCGTGCGGTGGCCGTCCCCGACGAAGAGCAGGGCGCCGATGAGCGAGCGCACCATGTTGTGGCAGAAGGCGTCGGCACGGACGGTGGCGGTGATGATCCCGTCGTCGCCCCGGACCAGGCTCAGCTCCTGGAGGGTCCGGATGGTCGTGGCCCCCTCCCGCTTCTTGCAGTAGGCGGCGAAGTCGTGCTCGCCCAGCAGCCCGCGGGCGGCCTCGTTCATGGCGTCCACGTCGAGCGGCCAGTCGTGCCACAGGACGTGCCCGCGCAGCAGCGGGTCGACGCCGCCCGGGTTGTCGGTGACGCGGTAGGCGTAGCGCCGCCAGACGGCGGAGAACCGGGCGTTGAACCCGGTAGGCGCCTCGCGCAGAGCCCAGACCCGGACATCCCGGGGCAGCCTCCCGGCGAGCCGCTTGAGCAGCTTCACGTGGTGCTCGGCCCACACCTCGCGCTCCAGATCGACGTGTGCGACCTGCCCCCGGGCGTGCACGCCCGCGTCGGTCCGCCCGGCCACGGTCAGGTCGTACGTCCGCCCGGCCCTCGTGACCGTCCGCAGCGCCTCCTCGATCTCCCCCTGCACGGTCCGCCGCCCGCCGGCCTGCTTGGCCCACCCAGAGAACTCGGACCCGTCGTAGGAAAGATCCAGCCGCACCCGCACGAACCCGGGCTCTACTTCGTCACTCACCCAGAAATCCTCTCACCAACACGAAAGCGGGCCCGCCCTTGAAAGGACGGACCCGCAAACGCCGCTAAGGGGCGCGGGGAACTGCGCGACAAGCCACGACGAAAGCCGCAGCCGCAAGTCACACAGCCCCCGGCAGACGCTTACGCGTCCTTGGACTCCTCGGCCGCGGCCTCGTCGTCGGCCTTGGCCGTGTCGACCTTGGTCACCTCGGTGCCCTCGGCGTCCTTCGCGGCACGCTTGGTGGCGGCCTCGGCCTCGCCGGTGGCCTCCTGCGCCACGGTCAGCGCCTCGACCAGCTCGATGACGGCCATGGGCGCGTTGTCGCCACGGCGGTTACCGATCTTGGTGATCCGGGTGTAGCCACCGGGGCGGTTCTCGTAGCGCGGGCCGATCTCGGTGAAGAGCGTGTGGACGACGCTCTTGTCCGTGATCACCTGGAGCACCTGACGGCGGTTGTGAAGGTCGCCCTTCTTCGCCTTGGTGACCAGACGCTCGGCGTACGGACGCAGCTTGCGCGCCTTCGCCTCGGTGGTGGTGATCCGGCCGTGCTCGAAGAGGCTCTTCGCGAGGTTCGCGAGGAGCAGCTTCTCGTGCGCGGCGCTGCCGCCCAGACGGGCACCCTTGGTGGGCTTCGGCATGATGTTTCTCCTAGGTGTCTGCCCCGGCCGTATCAGGTACCGGAGTCAGTATCCGAGCAGGCGGTCGCCTGTCGGAGATCCGAGCACAGGTCCCGGAGGGACCGTGCTCGGAAGGGGCGCGGGGCGGTGTCGATATGCGACTCCGTCGCGTGGGCGCGACCAGCCACAGCGCACCCGCACCCGAGTACGGACCGAAAGGCCCGAGCTCTTAGTACTGCTCGGTCTCGACGAAGCCCGCATCCGCGTCGTCGTCGGCGCCGAACGCGTCCGCCGCAGCGGTCGGGTCGAATCCGGGCGGGCTGTCCTTCAGGGCCAGGCCCATGCCGGCCAGCTTCGCCTTGACCTCGTCGATCGACTTCGCACCGAAGTTGCGAATGTCGAGCAGGTCGGCCTCGGAGCGAGCGACCAGCTCACCCACGGAGTGGATGCCCTCGCGCTTGAGGCAGTTGTACGACCGAACGGTGAGCTCCAGCTCCTCGATCGGCAGCGCCAGGTCGGCGGCGAGCGCGGCGTCCGTCGGGGACGGACCCATGTCGATGCCCTCGGCGTCGATGTTCAGCTCGCGGGCGAGACCGAACAGCTCGACCAGCGTCTTACCGGCGGAGGCCATGGCGTCACGCGGACGCATCGCCTGCTTGGTCTCGACGTCGACGATCAGCTTGTCGAAGTCGGTGCGCTGCTCGACACGCGTGGCCTCGACCTTGTACGTGACCTTGAGAACCGGCGAGTAGATCGAGTCGACCGGGATGCGCCCGATCTCCTGACCGACCTGCTTGTTCTGCACGGCGGAGACGTAGCCGCGACCGCGCTCGACGGTCAGCTCCATCTCCAGCTTGCCCTTGCCGTTGAGCGTGGCGAGGACGAGGTCGGGGTTGTGCACCTCGACACCGGCCGGGGGCGCGATGTCGGCGGCGGTGACCAGACCCGGGCCCTGCTTGCGCAGGTACATCACGACCGGCTCGTCGTGCTCCGAGGAGACGACCAGCTGCTTGATGTTGAGGATCAGGTCGGTGACGTCCTCCTTGACGCCCGGCACGGTGGTGAACTCGTGCAGGACGCCGTCGATGCGGATGCTGGTGACAGCAGCGCCGGGGATCGACGACAGGAGGGTGCGGCGGAGGGAGTTGCCGAGGGTGTAGCCGAAGCCCGGCTCCAGCGGCTCGATGACGAACCGGGAGCGGAACTCGTCGACGACCTCTTCGGTCAACGAGGGACGCTGAGCGATCAGCATGTGGTGATCCTTCAGTCAGGGGCGCCCGCTATTTGACGCCCGACTAGTACTGCAAGGGTACGGGCGATACGACCAGAAAGAGCCGTACCGCCCGGAAAACCCTGGTGAAGCGATGTCGCCGTGAAGCGAGATCAGACGCGACGACGCTTCGGCGGACGGCAGCCGTTGTGCGGGGTCGGCGTGACGTCCTGGATGGAGCCGACCTCGAGGCCGGTCGCCTGCAGGGAGCGGATGGCGGTCTCACGACCGGAACCCGGGCCCTTGACGAAGACGTCGACCTTGCGCATGCCGTGCTCCTGCGCGCGGCGGGCAGCCGACTCGGCGGCCATCTGCGCGGCGAACGGCGTGGACTTCCGGGAGCCCTTGAAGCCGACGTGGCCGGCGGAGGCCCAGGAGATCACGTTGCCGGTCGGGTCCGTGATGGACACGATCGTGTTGTTGAACGTGCTCTTGATGTGCGCGTGGCCGTGAGCGACGTTCTTCTTTTCCTTGCGGCGCACCTTCTTGGTCGCGCCCTGACGTCCCTTGGGGGGCATGTCGTTCTCCTACGGGAGGTGGTCGGTCCTACAGCGAAGACCGCTGGACGGCGAGTCCGCTGCGGACTACTTCTTGCCCGGCTTCTTCTTGCCGGCGATGGCGCGACGCGGGCCCTTGCGGGTACGAGCGTTCGTGCTGGTGCGCTGACCGCGGACGGGCAGACCGCGACGGTGACGGAGACCCTGGTAGGTACCGATCTCGACCTTGCGGCGGATGTCGGCCTGGATCTCGCGACGGAGGTCACCCTCGGTCCTGATGTTGTTGTCGACGTACTCGCGGATCGCGACGAGCTGCTCCTCGGAGAGGTCCCGAACACGGGTGTTCGGGTCCACGCCGGTGGCGGCGAGCGTCTGCTGCGAGAGGGTCCGGCCGATGCCGAACACGTAGGTGAGGGCGATCTCCACGCGCTTTTCGCGCGGGATGTCAACACCGGAAACGCGTGCCATTCAATGGCTCCAGTTGATTGTCGGAGGTCTTCCACAGAACCGGATCCCGGCCGCCGGCACCTTCTCTGCGAAGGCTTGGTACGGCTCGGGTCCCCGGCCTCCGAACCGGGGGTGTCAGGCGGTCTTCCGCCCGGGTCCTGCGTATGAACATGTTCAGCTCGCGTCGCGCGAAGTCATGCGAATCGCGGAGGGAACGGTCAGGCTTCAGCCCTGGCGCTGCTTGTGGCGCGGGTTGTCGCAGATGACCATGACCCGACCGTGACGGCGGATCACCCTGCACTTGTCGCAGATCTTCTTGACGCTCGGCTTGACCTTCATGGGTGTGAGGTTCTCCGGGTCAGTTGCCGGCGGACCCGCGCGCGAGGCGCACGGGGCGTGGGCAAGATCTACTTGTACCGGTAGACGATCCGGCCACGCGTCAGGTCGTACGGAGACAGCTCCACCACGACCCGGTCGTCAGGGAGGATGCGGATGTAGTGCATGCGCATCTTGCCGCTGATGTGTGCCAGGACCTGGTGGCCGTTCTGGAGCTCCACCTTGAACATGGCGTTCGGAAGAGACTCGACGACAGTGCCTTCGATCTCGATGGCACCTTGCTTCTTGGCCACGCTTCGCCCTTCGAATCGACTACCTTGATCGACTCTCGTGCGATGTAGCGTTCGCATGTGGACATGCGGGTGCACCAGAGCCGACGAGTCAGTCTACGTCAGCGAACCCGGAAAGGCGAAACGGGGAAGTCTGCCCCGGATACCTGATCGTTATGCGAGGGGGTCGGGAGCGGCAACGACGCCCAGCTCCGCCAGCTTCGCCTTGCCCCCGTCGACCGCCGTCAGTACCAGCGGCCCCTGCTCCGTCAGGGCCACGGAATGCTCCCAGTGGGAGGACCAGGTGCCGTCCGTCGTGATGACGGTCCAGTCGACCAATCCTCCACGCCCCTCTCGCGGGCTCGGCGCCGAGGGCGCCTCACAAGCTTCGATCGGCTGCGCCGGCCTCCGACCGGCGGTCGCGGTGCCGGCCGGCCTCACGCCAGCGGGTCCGGCGCCGCCGTGATCCCCAGCTCCGCCAGCTTCGCCCGGCCCCCATCGACCGCCGTCAGTACCAGCGGCCCCTGCTCCGTCAGGGCCACGGAGTGCTCCCAGTGGGAGGACCAGGTGCCGTCCGTAGTGATGACGGTCCAGTCGTCCTCGAGGACCTCCGTGCGCGGGGTGCCGAGGGAGACCATCGGCTCGATGGCGAGGCAGAAGCCGGGGACCAGCTTGGGGCCCTTGCCGCGCTTGCGGTCGACGTAGTTCAGCAGGTGCGGGTCCATGTGCATCTCGGTGCCGATGCCGTGGCCGCCGTAGTCCTCGATGATCCCGTACTTGCCGCCGCCGGGCTTCGGCTGGCGGCGGATGTACGTCTCGATGGCCCGGGAGACGTCGACCAGGCGGTTGCCCTGCTTCATCGCCGCGATGCCCGCCCACATCGACTCCTCGGTCACCCGGGAGAGCTCGACCAGCTCCGGGGAGTGGCCGGAGCCGACGAAGGCCGTGTAGGCGGCGTCGCCGTGCCAGCCGTCGATGATCGCGCCGCAGTCGATGGAGATGACGTCGCCGTCCCCCAGGACCACGTCGTCGGAGGGGATGCCGTGGACGACGACCTCGTTCACGGAAGTGCAGATGGTCGCGGGGAAACCGCCGTACCCCAGGAAGTTCGGCTTGGCGCCGTGGTCCGCGAGCACCTTGCGGGCGACCTGGTCCAGGTCCCTGGTCGTGGCGCCGGGCACGGCGGCCTCGCGCGTGGCCGCGTGGATGGCGGCGACGACCAGCCCCGCCTCACGCATCTTGGCGATCTGCTCGGGGCTCTTGATCTGCACCATGGGGACTGCGGCCTTTCTGGACCGGTGGGGGCGGGTACACGTCCCGGACACGGGGTTCCCGGGGACGCTTCCAACGATACGGGGCGGGCGCCACCCACCCCACACAGCGCAGCCGCGGCCCCTGGGTGAGGGACCGCGGCTGCAGCCAGGCTGAGAAGACTACTGGTCGCGCTTGAGCGCCTCCAGCGCGCGGCCCGTGACCTCGTTCACCGGTCCCGTCGCCGCAATGGTGACGACCAGGCCCTGCGCCTTGTAGTAGTCGATGATCGGCTCGGTCTGCGTGTGGTAGACCTCCAGCCGCTTGCGGACCGTCTCCTCCGAGTCGTCGTCCCGCTGGTACAGCTCGCCGCCGCAGACGTCGCAGACGCCTTCCTGCTTCGGCGGCGTGTACGTCACGTGGAAGACGTGCGCCGAGTCGTTCCGGCAGACGCGCCGGCCGGCGATCCGCTTGACGACCTCGTCCTCGGGAGCCTCCAGGTCCAGCACCGCGTCGAGCTTCATGTCCTCGGTCTCGAGCAGCTCGTCCAGCGCCTCGGCCTGCGACACGTTGCGCGGGAAGCCGTCCAGCAGGAAGCCGCCCTCGGCGTCGGGCTGCTCCATGCGGTCCTTCGCCATGGCGATGGTGACCTCGTCGGGTACGAGGTTGCCGGCGTCCATGTAGGACTTCGCGAGCTTGCCCAGCTCGGTCTGCTGGCTGATGTTCGCGCGGAACAGGTCGCCCGTGGAGATGTGCGGGATGTGCAGCGTCTCGGCAAGGCGGGTGGCCTGCGTACCCTTCCCAGCACCCGGCGGCCCGACGAGGACGATTCGCATCAGCGGAGGAACCCTTCGTAATTGCGCTGCTGGAGCTGGCTCTCGATCTGCTTCACCGTCTCGAGGCCGACACCCACGATGATCAGGATGCTGGTCCCGCCGAACGGGAAGTTCTGGTTTGCCCCGAAACCGGCCAACGCCATTGTCGGTACGAGAGAGATCAGGCCCAGATACAGCGAACCCGGCCAGGTGATCCGGTTGAGTACGTAGCTCAGATACTCAGCGGTCGGTCGGCCAGCCCGGATGCCCGGGATGAACCCACCATACTTCTTCATGTTGTCCGCGACTTCCTCGGGGTTGAACGAGATGGCCACGTAGAAGAAGGCGAAGAAGACGATCAGAAGGAAGTACAGCACGATGTGCGGCGCGGCCTCGGGGTCGGCGAGGTTCTTCTGGATCCAGGTGGCCCAGCCCGCGGTCGAGCCGGAGAACTGGACGATCAACGCCGGGATGTAGAGCAGCGACGAGGCGAAGATGACGGGGATGATGCCCGCCTGGTTCACCTTGAGCGGGATGTACGTCGACGTACCGCCGTAGGAACGGCGCCCGATCATGCGCTTGGCGTACTGCACCGGGATGCGGCGCTGGGCCTGCTCGACGAAGACCACCAGGCCGACCATGACGAAGCCCACCAGCATGACGATGCCGAACTCGATCCAGCCGCCCGCCAGGTCGCCCTCCTGCTTGATGGCCCACAGGGCGGAGGGGAAGGTCGCGGCGATCGAGATGAACATCAGGATCGACATGCCGTTGCCGATGCCGCGGTCGGTGATCAGCTCACCGAGCCACATGACGACGGCCGTACCGGCGGTCATGGTGACGACCATGACGACGGTGGTGAAGATGGCCTGGTCGGGAACGATCTGGCCGGCGACGGTGCAGCCGGAGAACAGGGCGCCGCTGCGGGCGGTGGCGACGAGTCCGGTGCCCTGGAGGATGGCGAGGGCGATGGTCAGGTAGCGCGTGTACTGCGTGATCTTCGCCGTGCCCGCCTGGCCCTCCTTCTTCAGGGCTTCCAGACGCGGGATCACCACGGTCAGCAGCTGCAGAATGATGCTCGCCGTGATGTACGGCATGATGCCGAGCGCGAAGACCGTGATCTGCAGCAGGGCGCCACCGCTGAACATGTTGACCAGGCCGAAGAGGCCCTGGTTGCCGGACGCCTGGTCCACGCACTCCTGGACGTTCTTGTAGTCGACGCCTGGAATGGGGATGTGGGTACCGAGCCGGTACACCACGATGATGCCGAGCGTGAAGAGCAGCTTCTTGCGCAGGTCGGGCGTCTTGAACGCCCGGGCGAACGCGGTGAGCACGGTGCCTCCTGCGACCCCCGCGCTACTGCGTCAAGGGTGACGGTCTTGAGGTTCGACTGACGACAAAGTAAGTAACGGTCAACTGCCGCTCAGGGTGCCTCATGTGACGCACCCGTGAAAGAGGGCAGCGCAGGCCACCTTACCGGCGGGAGCACTTCCCTTGGAACGACCAACCGGGGATACCCCTTTTGTGGGGCATCCCCGGTTGGGATCGCTCATGTCATCGACACGCCTGAGTAGTTCAGACGAGCTCGGTGACGGTACCGCCGGCGGCGGTGATCTTCTCCTTGGCGGAGCCGGAGACGGCGTCGACCGTCACCTGCAGCGCCACGGAGATCTCGCCCTGGCCGAGGACCTTGACGAGGCTGTTCTTGCGAACGGCACCCTTGGCCACCAGGCCCTCGACGGTGACCTCGCCACCCTCGGGGTACAGCGCGGCCAGCTTGTCGAGGTTCACGACCTGGAACTCGGTCTTGAACGGGTTCTTGAAGCCCTTCAGCTTCGGAAGACGCATGTGGAGGGGCATCTGGCCACCCTCGAAGCGCTCCGGAACCTGGTAACGGGCCTTCGTACCCTTCGTACCACGACCGGCCGTCTTACCCTTCGACGCCTCACCACGACCGACACGGGTCTTGGCGGTCTTGGCGCCGGGGGCCGGACGGAGGTTGTGGATCTTGAGCGGGTTCTGCTCCGCCATGATCAGTCGACCTCCTCGACCGTCACGAGGTGGCGGACGGTGTGCACCATGCCGCGGAACTCGGGGCGGTCCTCCTTGACGACCTGCGTGTTGATCCCCTTGAGACCAAGGGAACGCAGGGTGTCACGGTGGTTCTGCTTGCTGCCGATGTAGGACTTGACCTGCGTAATCTTGAGCTGCGCCATGATTACGCACCCGCCCCGGCACGTGCGCGGAGAAGAGCCGCGGGGGCGACGTCCTCGAGCGGCAGACCACGGCGGGCCGCGACCTCCTCGGGACGCTGCAGGCCCTTGAGGGCCTCCACGGTCGCGTGCACGATGTTGATCTGGTTGTCGGAGCCGAGCGACTTCGACAGGATGTCGTGGATACCGGCGCACTCGAGCACGGCGCGCACCGGACCACCGGCGATAACACCGGTACCCGGGGACGCGGGCTTGAGCAGCACGACGCCGGCAGCCTTCTCACCCTGGATGGGGTGCGGGATGGTGCCCTGGATGCGGGGGACCTTGAAGAAGTGCTTCTTGGCCTCCTCAACACCCTTGGCGATGGCGGCCGGCACCTCCTTGGCCTTGCCGTATCCGACACCCACGGTGCCGTCACCGTCGCCCACCACGACCAGCGCGGTGAAGCTGAAGCGACGACCACCCTTCACAACCTTGGCGACACGGTTGATCGCGACGACGCGCTCAACGTAAGCGGTCTTCTCGGCGGCAGCTGCGCCGCCGTCACGGCCCTTCCGGTCCCGCCGCTCGCCGCCACCGGCACCGCCACCGCGGCGCTGGGGTCCAGCCATTGGAATTACCTCTCTCTGTTTCCGCTAGCTACGGAACCGGCTCAGAACTTCAGACCGGCTTCGCGGGCGGCGTCCGCCAGAGCGGCGATGCGCCCGGCGTACTGGTTGCCACCGCGGTCGAACACGACGGCCTCGACACCCGCGGCCTTGGCGCGCTCGGCGACCAGGGCGCCGACCTGCTTGGCCTGCGCGGACTTGTCGGCCTCGCCACCACGGATCGAGCTGTCCAGGGTGGACGCCGACGCAAGGGTGTGACCCTTGAGGTCGTCGATCACCTGGGCCACGATGTGGCGGTTCGAGCGAGTAACGACCAGACGGGGACGCTCCGCCGTACCCGAGAGATTCTTGCGAATCCGGATGTGACGGCGCTTGATCGCGGCGCGCTTGTAGGCGTCGCCCTTGAGGATCTTCTGCCCGTATGCCATGGCTTACTTACCCGCCTTTCCGACCTTGCGGCGGATGACTTCGCCCTCGTACTTGACGCCCTTGGCCTTGTACGGGTCGGGCTTGCGCAGCTTGCGGATGTTGGCCGCAACCTCGCCGACCTTCTGCTTGTCGATGCCCTCGACCGAGAAACGGGTCGGGGACTCCACCTTGAAGGTGATGCCCTCGGGGGCCTCGACGGTGATCGGGTGGCTGTAGCCCAGGGAGAACTCCAGGTTCGAACCCTTGGCGACAACGCGGTAACCGACACCGCTGATCTCGAGCTTCTTCACGTAACCCTGGGTCACGCCGGTGATCATGTTCGCCACCAGCGTGCGGGACAGGCCGTGCAGGGCCTTGCTCTGACGCTCGTCGTTGGGGCGGGTGACGCTCAGCACGCCGTCCTCACCCTTGGCGATGTCGATCGGCGCCACGACGGTGTGGGTCAGCGAGCCCTTGGGGCCCTTGACCGCGACCGTACGGCCGTCGATGGTGACGTCCACGCCGGCGGGAACCGCGATGGGGAGCTTGCCGATGCGCGACATAGCTGTTTCCTCCGTTCCCTTCCGCTACCAGACGTAGGCGAGGACTTCCCCACCCACGCCCTTCTTGCCGGCCTGCTTGTCGGTGAGGAGCCCGTGCGACGTGGAGATGATCGCCACGCCGAGGCCGCCCAGCACCTTGGGCAGGTTGGTGGACTTCGCGTACACCCGGAGACCGGGCTTGGAGATCCGCTTGATGCCCGCGATGGAGCGCTCACGGTTCGGGCCGAACTTCAGCTCGAGGACGAGGTTCTTGCCGACCTCGGCGTCCTCGGTCTTCCAGCCCGTGATGAAGCCCTCCTGCTGGAGGATCTCCGCGATGTGAGACTTGATCTTGGACGCCGGCATCGTCACAGAGTCGTGGTACGCCGAGTTCGCGTTCCGCAGACGCGTAAGCATGTCTGCGATCGGATCAGTCATGGTCATGAATTGGCCTTCGGCCTCTCTCGCCGGGGTTTCCTGGTGCGCCATCCCTCTCCCCGATCCGAGACGGGACGGGTGCGGCGCGGTGGACCTACGGCGTAGTAAGTCGTACGGGCGCGGCAGACGCCCAACCCCACAAGCCTAAGGCATGGGGGCTGGGCCTTCTGCCGACCCAGATGCTTACCGAGAGTCTGAATAACCCGGGATTACCGGATTACCAGGAGCTCTTGGTCACGCCCGGCAGCTCGCCACGGTGAGCCATCTCACGAAGGCACACGCGGCAGAGGCCGAACTTGCGGTACACGGAGTGCGGACGGCCGCAGCGCTGGCAGCGCGTGTAGCCACGAACACCGAACTTGGGCTTGCGAGCAGCCTTGGCAATCAGAGCCTTCTTCGCCATCTCGCTCACGCCTCCTTGAAGGGGAAGCCGAGGTGACGAAGGAGCGCGCGGCCCTCAGCGTCGTTGGTCGCCGTGGTCACCACGGTGATGTCCATACCCCGGGTGCGGTCGATCTTGTCCTGGTCGATCTCGTGGAACATGACCTGCTCGGTGAGACCGAAGGTGTAGTTGCCACGGCCGTCGAACTGCTTGGGGGACAGACCACGGAAGTCGCGGATGCGCGGCAGCGCGAGCGACAGGGTGCGGTCCAGGAACTCCCACATGCGGTCGCCACGGAGCGTGACGTGGGCACCGATCGGCTGGCCCTCACGCAGCTTGAACTGCGCGATGGACTTGCGGGCCTTGGTGACGGCCGGCTTCTGACCGGTGATCGTGGTGAGGTCCTTGATGGCGCCCTCGATCAGCTTGGAGTCGCGGGCGGCGTCGCCCACACCCATGTTGACCACGATCTTGACGAGGCCCGGAACCTGCATGACGTTCTCGTACGAGAACTCCTCACGCAGCTTGCCGGCGATCTCCTCGCGGTACTTCGTCTTGAGACGCGGAGTGGTGGTGGTCGTCATCAGATGTCCTCACCCGTCCGCTTGGCAACGCGGATCTTGTTGCCTTCGTCGTCGAAGCGGTAACCGACGCGCGTGACGACCTTGTTGCCGTCCTTCTCCACGACCAGCTGGACGTTGGAGACGTGGATCGGGGCCTCGGTGGTCACGATGCCGCCGGCCTGCGAACCGCGAGCGGTCGGCCCGGCCTTGGTGTGCTTCTTGACCCGGTTGACACCCTCGACCAGGACGCGGTCCTCGCGGGGGAAGGCCGCGATGACCTTGCCCTGCTTGCCCTTGTCCTTACCGGTGATGACCTGGACCAGGTCGCCCTTCTTGATCTTCATGCTCACAGCACCTCCGGCGCGAGGGAGATGATCTTCATGAACTTCTTCTCGCGCAGCTCACGGCCGACGGGGCCGAAGATACGGGTGCCGCGGGGGTCGCCGTCGTTCTTCAGAATGACGGCGGCGTTCTCGTCGAAGCGGATGTACGAGCCATCCGGACGGCGACGCTCCTTGACGGTGCGAACGATGACCGCCTTGACGACGTCACCCTTCTTCACGTTGCCACCGGGGATCGCGTCCTTGACGGTGGCGACGATGACGTCACCGATGCCCGCGTAGCGGCGACCGGAGCCACCGAGCACACGGATGGTGAGAATTTCCTTCGCACCCGTGTTGTCGGCGACGCGCAGTCGCGACTCCTGCTGGATCACGTCTATCTCCTGATTGTCTGCCGGTTCCCGGCAGGGGCCTCAGTACGAGGACCCCTGCCGAGCCTGGCGGAACTGACCTGCGTGGGTTTGCCCCGCAGGAATTACTTGGCCTTCTCGAGGATCTCGACGACGCGCCAGCGCTTCGTCGCGGACAGCGGCCGGGTCTCCATGAGGAGGACGCGGTCGCCGACACCGGCGGCGTTCTGCTCGTCGTGCGCCTTGAGCTTCTCCGTACGGCGGATGACCTTGCCGTACAGCGCGTGCTTGACGCGGTCCTCGACGGCGACGACGACGGTCTTGTCCATCTTGTCGCTGACGACCAGACCCTCGCGGGTCTTGCGGAAGCCGCGGGCGGCCTTCGTCTCTTCAGTCACGTTGCTCTCGCTCATCAGGCGTTCTCCACCGTCTCGATGCCGAGCTCACGCTCACGCATGAGGGTGTAGATCCGGGCGATGTCCTTGCGGACCGCCTTGAGACGGCCGTGGTTCTCGAGCTGACCCGTGGCCGCCTGGAAGCGGAGGTTGAACAGCTCTTCCTTGGCCTCGCGGAGCTTCGCGAGAAGCTCCTCGTTGCCCAGCTCGCGCAGCTCGGACGCCTTGGTACCGGCCGACATCACGCTTCACCTGCCTCGCGCTTGACGATCCGGCACTTCATCGGCAGCTTGTGGGCCGCACGAGTCAGCGCCTCACGGGCGATCTTCTCGTTGGGGTAGGACAGCTCGAACATGACCCGACCCGGGTGCACGTTCGCGATCCACCACTCCGGAGAACCCTTACCGGAACCCATGCGGGTCTCGGCCGGCTTCTTCGTGAGCGGGCGGTCCGGGTAGATGTTGATCCAGACCTTGCCGCCACGCTTGATGTGGCGGGTCATCGCGATACGGGCCGCCTCGATCTGGCGGTTGGTCACGTACGCCGGCGTGAGGGCCTGGATGCCGTACTCGCCGAACGCAACCTGCGTACCGCCCTTGGCCAGACCACGGCGCTTCGGGTGGTGCTGCTTGCGGTGCTTGACCCTACGGGGGATCAGCATGACGGTCAGGCCTCCGTTCCGGTGCTCTCAGCCGGAGCGGCAGCGGCGGGCGCCTCGGCCTTGGGGGCCTCGGCGGCCGGAGCCGACTGCTGCTGCGGCTTGCGCCCGCGACGCTCGCCACCGCGGCCACCACGGGCCGGGCGGTCGTTGCCACCACGGGCCGGGCGGTTGCCCGCACGGGCGGCGGCGTTCTCGGCGCGGACCTCGGCGATGTTCTTGACGTCGCCCTTGTAGATCCAGACCTTCACACCGATGCGGCCGAAGGTCGTCTTGGCCTCGAAGAAGCCGTAGTCCACGTTCGCGCGGAGCGTGTGCAGGGGCACACGGCCCTCGCGGTAGAACTCCGAGCGGGACATCTCGGCGCCACCGAGGCGGCCACCGCACTGGATCTTGATGCCCTTGGCGCCGGCCTTCATCGCCGACTGCATGCTCTTGCGCATGGCACGGCGGAAGGAGACGCGGGAGGAGAGCTGCTCGGCGACGGCCTGGGCAACCAGCTGAGCGTCCGTCTCGGGGTTCTTGACCTCGAGGATGTTCAGCTGGACCTGCTTGCCGGTGAGCTTCTCGAGGTCACCGCGGATGCGGTCGGCCTCGGCGCCGCGGCGGCCGATGACGATGCCCGGACGAGCGGTGTGGATGTCCACCCGCACGCGGTCACGGGTGCGCTCGATCTCGACCTTGGAGATGCCGGCGCGCTCCATGCCGGACGTCATCATCCGACGGATGGCGACGTCTTCCTTGACGTAGTCCTTGTACAGCTTGTCGGCGTACCAACGCGACTTGAAGTCGGTCGTGACACCGAGCCGGAACCCGTGCGGGTTTACCTTCTGGCCCATTACCGGGTTCCTTCCTTGCTGCTGACGACCACGGTGATGTGGCTGGTCCGCTTGCGGATCCGGTAGGCGCGGCCCTGGGCACGCGGCCGGAACCGCTTCAGGGTCGGGCCCTCGTCGACGTAGGCCTCAGAGATGAAGAGGCTGTCGGCGTCGGTGTGGTCGTAGTTGTGCGCGGCGTTGGCGATGGCGCTGTCCAGCACCTTGCCGACCGGCACGCTCGCGGCCTGCGGGGCGAAACGCAGGACCGCCTGAGCCTCCGTGGCATCCATGCCACGGATGAGGTCCACCACGCGGCGGGCCTTCATGGGCGTGACGCGGATGTACCGCGCCTGGGCCCTGGCTTCCATGGTTGTCCCTTCAGTGTTTGTCATGATCTGTCACACCCCGCTACTAGCGGCGCTTCGACTTCCGGTCGTCCTTGACGTGACCCCGGAAGGTGCGCGTCGGCGAGAACTCGCCGAGCTTGTGGCCGACCATGGACTCGGTGACAAACACCGGGATGTGGGTCTTGCCGTTGTGCACCGCGATCGTGTGGCCGAGCATCGCCGGGACGATCATCGAGCGACGGGACCAGGTCTTGATGACGTTCTTGGTACCGGCTTCGTTCTGCGTGTCCACCTTCTTGATCAGGTGGTCGTCGACGAAGGGTCCCTTCTTCAAGCTACGAGGCATCTCAACCCGTCCTTAGCGCTTCTTGTTCGTCTTGCGGCGGCGGACGATGTACTTGTTCGACGCCTTCTTGGGCGAACGAGTACGGCCTTCCTTCTTGCCCCACGGGGACACGGGGTGGCGACCACCGGAGGTCCGGCCCTCACCACCACCGTGCGGGTGGTCCACCGGGTTCATGACCACACCACGGACGGTCGGGCGAACGCCCAGCCACCGCTTGCGACCCGCCTTGCCCCAGTTGATGTTGGACTGCTCGGCGTTGCCGACCTCGCCGACGGTGGCGCGGCAGCGCACGTCGACCAGGCGGATCTCTCCGGACGGCATGCGCAGGTGGGCCATCTGGCCCTCCTTCGCGAGCAGCTGCACGGAGGCACCGGCGGAGCGGGCGAACTTGGCACCGCCACCGGGACGGAGCTCGATCGCGTGGATCGTGGTACCGACCGGGATGTTGCGGAGGGCCAGGTTGTTGCCCGGCTTGATGTCGGCCCCGGGACCGTTCTCGACGCGGTCACCCTGCTGCAGGTTGCGCGGGGCGAGGATGTAGCGCTTCTCGCCGTCGGCGTAGTGCAGCAGCGCGATGCGCGCGGTGCGGTTGGGGTCGTACTCGATGTGCGCGACCTTCGCCGGCACGCCGTCCTTGTCGTGACGACGGAAGTCGATCACGCGGTAGGCGCGCTTGTGTCCGCCACCCTGGTGGCGAACGGTCACACGACCGGCGTTGTTACGGCCGCCCTTGCTGTGCAGCGGGCGGACCAGCGACTTCTCCGGCGTGGACCGCGTGACCTCGACGAAGTCGGCGACGGAGGAGCCACGGCGGCCCGGCGTCGTCGGCTTGTACTTGCGGATTCCCATTTCTCAGTCCTCGTCCGATATTCGGACGATCCGGACCTCCGTCAGGAGGTCGGACCGCCGAAGATGTCGATACGGTCGCCCTCGGCAAGGGTCACGATCGCGCGCTTGCTGTCGGCACGCTTGCCGAAGCCCGTGCGGGTCCGCTTGCGCTTGCCCTGGCGGTTGATCGTGTTGACCCCGGTGACCTTGACCGAGAAGACCGCCTGGACGGCCTCCTTGATCTGGGTCTTGTTGGAGCCCGGGGCGACGACGAACGTGTACTTGTTCTCGTCGAGGAGCGCGTAGCTCTTCTCCGACACGACCGGCTTCAGCAGCACGTCACGGGGGTCCGTGAACGACTTGCTGACCGGGGTGACGACGGTGTTCTTGCCTTCGGCGGCGTGCCGACGCGCCTTCTTGACGCGCGCTTCCTTGGCCTTCTTCGCGGCCTTGGAGGCGATGGCGGGGTGACGGATGGCCATCAGGCCTCGCTCCCTTCGGTGTCATTGGCCTTCGGGCCGGACACGAAGGACTCGAAGGCGGCCTGGGTGAAGACCACGTCGTCCGAGACGAGAACGTCGTACGTGTTCAGCTGGCCCGGCTCCAGGATGTGGATCTGGGGCAGGTTGCGGGCGGACAGCCACGCGGCCTCGTCGGCGCGGTCGACGACCAGGAGCAGGTTCTTGCGCTCCGAGATCTTGCCGAACAGCGTCCGGGCGGCCTTCGTCGACGGGCTCTCGCCCTCGACGACGCCGGAGACGACGTGGATGCGGTTGTGACGGGCCCGGTCGGTGAGGGCGTGACGCAGGGCGGCAGCCTTCATCTTCTTCGGGGTGCGCTGCGAGTAGTCGCGCGGCACGGGACCGTGCACGACGCCACCACCGGCGAACTGCGGCGCGCGGGTCGAGCCCTGACGGGCGCGGCCGGTGCCCTTCTGGCGGTACGGCTTCTTGCCACCGCCGCGGACCTCGCCACGGGTCTTGGTCTTGTGCGTGCCCTGGCGGGCAGCGGCCAGCTGCGCGACGACGACCTGGTGGATCAGCGGGATGCTGACCTTCTCAACGTCGAAGATCTCCGCGGGGAGCTCGACGGTGCCGGCCTTGTCGCCCGCCGGCGAAAGGATGTCAACAGTGCTCATCGGTTACCTCAGGCCCCCTTGGCCGCGGTGCGGACCAGGACGAGGCCGCCGTTCGGACCGGGAACCGCGCCCTTGATGAGCAGCAGACCCTTCTCCGCGTCAACGGCGTGGACGGTCAGGTTCTGGGTGGTGACCCGCTCGTTGCCCATACGGCCGGCCATGCGGAGGCCCTTGAACACGCGGCCCGGGGTGGCGCAGCCACCGATGGAACCGGGCGAGCGGTGCTTGCGCTGGGTGCCGTGTCCGGCGCCGAGGCCCTTGAAGTTGTGACGCTTCATGACACCGGCGAAGCCCTTGCCCTTGCTCTTGCCGGTCACGTCGACCTTGAGGCCGGCCTCGAAGACCTCGGCGGTGACTTCCTGGCCGAGCGTGTACTCGGAGGCGTCGGCCGTGCGGATCTCGACGAGGTGGCGGCGGGGGGTGACGTCGGCCTTGGCGAAGTGGCCCTTGAGGGGCTTGTTCACCTTGCGCGGGTCGATCTCGCCGAACGCGATCTGGACGGACTCGTAGCCGTCGACGTCGTTCGTGCGGACCTGGGTGACGACGTTGGGGCCGGCCTTGACGACGGTGACCGGAACAACACGGTTGTTCTCGTCCCACACCTGCGTCATGCCGAGCTTCTCGCCCAGGATGCCCTTGATCTGCTTGTTCATCTTCAGATCACCGGCCTCAGAGCTTGATCTCGATGTCGACACCGGCCGGGAGGTCGAGTCGCATCAGAGAGTCAACGGTCTTGGGGGTCGGGTCGAGGATGTCGATCAGGCGCTTGTGCGTGCGCATCTCGAAGTGCTCGCGCGAGTCCTTGTACTTGTGCGGCGACTTGATGACGCAGTACACGTTCTTCTCAGTGGGCAGCGGCACCGGGCCCGCGACCGACGCACCAGTACGCGTCACCGTCTCGACGATCTTCTTCGCCGAGCTGTCGATGACCTCGTGGTCGTAGGCCTTGAGCCGGATGCGGATCTTCTGTCCCGCCATGGCTACTTCGTAGTCCTGTCTCTCGTAACGCTCTGGTACCCGGCGGTTCCTTGCAGTCCCACTCCCCCTCCGACCCACGCGGTCGGGCGTGTCGCACTCTCGCTGACACAGATGCCCCTTGTTCGAACATCCCTGCCCTGGGAGGTGCGGGCCCTACCGGAACCGCGGACCGGGGGCGAGAGGCCCACCGGGCGCCTGGCCGGTACCCCGCTGACGCTTCCCGGAAGATTCCCGTACGTCCGCCCCTACACCTCTCGATGTAATGCGTGGGACGACGAGTACTGTGGGACTCGCTTCCGGTCCTCCCGGCGGGAGGCGCGCAGCATCGGCACTCGACCGAGCAACCCCGTTAGTCTGCCATACGGGGCGTGTCGCTGGCCAATCGAAGCGGATGACTGTACCCCACGTGATCGTGGGGTACACCTCGTCGCGCCTTCAGTGCCAGGGAATGCTCCAGGTCCTCACGGCCCTCGTCGTCCACCGGAAGCAGAGGCAGATGCGCCCCGGCGGGCGAGCGGTCCACGAGTGCCCCCTGGTACGTCGTCTCGACCGCGGCCGAGCGGTACGAGCGCTCCTTGCCGCAGAGGAGTCGACGCAGGCCGTCGAGGAGCAGCGTCACGGACAGGTAGATCATCATCGCCCCGTCCGGGCCGCGGTCGCGTGAGCTGATCGCTCCCTCACCGCCGAGGACGTCGATGTGCCCGAGGTCGAAGCCGGACGAGGGCGGCGTTTCGTTCTCGTCGACGGAAAACTCGAACTCCACACGAGACGTCACTTGGTCTATGAAGCCGCCATGCGGCCCAACCGTACGGGAGGTGGCGACACTGTCCGCGCTATGTCGTGGGCATCGGCCATCACGATTCCTCGGGAACGGCGGCGCAGAAGGCAGCGGCCTCCTCCCGTACATAGCGCGAGAGGTCGACCAGTGTCTCGACAGTCGCCTTCAGCTCACGGGCCAGCCCCGGGAACTGTCCCCACACCTGCGTCTTCCGCGTCACCACGGCGTACAGAAGGTCGTCGTCGTACCAGCCTCCCGCGATCTGGGCCGGGGCCGTGTCCCGGAGGGTGCGGACCGCGAGAGGGAGCAGCCAGGGCAGCCCGACGTCCTGGGTGATCAGGCGGGCCAGCTCGTCGGGCCGAAGGTCACCGACAGGGCGACGCCGCAGTTCGTGGACCGCTCTGACCAGCGGAGTGGCGTCCTCTGGCGGCTCGGGCCAGCGCTGTCCCTCGAGCCGTTCCAGGGACTGGGTGGGGTCGACGGGCTGGGACACCGACGAGTCCTTTCGTGGTTGCCGACTGGCAGGGGGAGCACGTTCCCGGTCCCTCTCCTTGGCTGGTCAGCCTACTTTCCGGCCTCAACGGTGCCCAATCGACGCCAGGAATCCGTTGAGGCGGTCGAGTTCTTCGATGGTCTCCTTCCGCTTCTTGATCAGTACGTCCAGTCCCCGTTCGGTGAGCCCCTCCGACGGGCTCTGGATCTCCCGCTCGAGGATCTTGCGGATGCTGTCCAGACCATTGCGGGCCTGCTTGAGGTCGCTGATGTGGTCGTAGGGCGTGCCGTCCGGCTTCCTTGCCACGACCTCGCCGTTGGCCTCACGCCGGGCGGCGCTGTAGTGGTTGTGGTTTGGCTGAGAATTGATGCTTCCCACCGGGTCTTTCTTGATGTTCTCCAGTTTCGTCAGCGCCAGCTGGGCGTCTTCGCGCAGTCCGAGTTCGCGACACGTCGGGGCGAGTCCGAACGGGTCGGTCCAGGTGAGCGGGTTGTGCACGTACGTGCTCGGATTCGGCGCCGGCAGCAGCCCGAGCGGGTCGGGCGACAGGTAGCGGGCGCTCTCCGGGTCGTAGTAGCGGCAGAAGTTGTAGTGCAACTCGGTCTCGGGGTCGTAGTACTGGCCCGAGAACCTCAGCGGTGTATAGGCCGGGCTGTCGGCAGTCCAGGCCGTTTTCCCCCAGAGAGTGGAACGCGTGCGCCACGCCAGAACTCCTTCCTCGTCAAGAAGTTCGGTGGGAGTTCCGACCAGATCTGTGACGATGGCGAAGAAGCGGGAGTCGATGTCCTCTTGGGGGGTGTCGTCCGACGCCGCACCGGCCGACGTCAGCCGTTCGTGCTGGGCCATGGGACGCCACCCGTCGTGCTCCCAGGTCAGGACGGTGCGCTGGAACGACTCACCGGTACCGCTGCTCTGTTCGCATAGGACGCCGCCGTCCCAGGTGAAGTCCGTCTGTTCGACCACGGTCGACCGGTCCGGGGACAAACGCTGCTTGGCGATGCGGCGGCCGAGCGGGTCGTAAAGGTAGCGCCATTCGGTGCCATCAGGCGTGACGACGGCCGTCAGACGGTCTTCAGCGTCCCAGGAGTAGCGCCAGGTGTCGGGTTTACGCGAGAGTCTGGTGCGTTGCCGCAACGTAATGCGGCCCTGCGCGTCGTACGCATAGCGTATGCGTCCGGCGCGCACGATCCGGTTTCGCTCGTAAGCGCGGTCGCCCGTGGCCTCATACCCCGGGTGGGAGGGCGGCCACTCGGCTCTCGTCTGGTTTCCGGCACCGTCATAGGCGTAGCTCTCGGTCCAGTTCCGCGCGGTCACGCCCGTGACGCGCCCCTTGAGGTCGAGATCGAAGTGGCGAGTCCCGTTCAGCCGATCGTCCAGACGCAAGAGATATCCGTCCGCGCGATATGTGTACGCGCGTTGCTGGACGGTCTCACCGTCCGCACGCATGGTGGCCTGCCGGATAAGACGACCGACCTCGTCATAGCTGTTGCGCACAGTGACCGAGTCGCCGACGCGACGACTGACTTCGCGTCCCACGCCGTCGTACTCACTGCCGATCACCCGGCCTGCGAGGGCCATTTCGACGGGGTTGTGGGCGGCGTCGTACGCGTACGTACTGACCGTGCCGGCCGGGGTGGTGCGACTCGTGCGGCGGCCGAGAGCGTCGTAGCGCTGGTGCAGGGTGCGGCCCGCCACAGTCTCGGCGGTCAGGTTGCCTGCCTGGTCGAAGGTCCGGCTCAGCGTCGCCTGCGGACCCGTGGCGTGGGCGAGCCTGCCATCGGCGGTGTAGCCGTACGTGGTGACGGACCCATCAGCATCCTTGCGTACCACCTGGTCGAGGACGTCGTACTCGAAGCGGATCATCTGGCCGAGGGCGTTCTCCTTGACGGCCAGGCGCCCTGCCGCATCGAGGCGGTAGTGAAGCGTGCGGCCGTCGAAATCCGTCTCGGAGGCGAGTCGGCCCGCGGTGTCGTACGCGTAGTGCCAGGTGCGTCCGAGCGGGTCTGCCACCCGGGTCAAGCGCAATTCGGCGTCGTGTGTGTACTCGTAACGGCTCCCGTCCGGATCGATGCGCGCGGTGAGAACGTCGAACGGACCGTATTCATAGCCGGTCACGGCACCCGTCGGAGAGGTGTGGCTCGTGCAATTGCCTTCGCCGTCGTACGACCAGGTCTCGACCGTGCCGTCCGGCGCGGTACGGCGCACCAGCCGGCCCTCCGACGTCCATGCGAAGCATGTCTTGGAGCCGAGCGCGTCGGTGAGGGACGTCGTGCGGCCGAAGGCATCGCGTTCCCAGGTCATTGTGGCGCCGAGCGGATCCGTGATCTGCACAGGCAACCCGGCCCGGTCACAGTCGATCGCGACAGTGTTGCCCAACGCGTCGCTGATGGCGGCAAAGTGCCCCTCGACGGTGTAGACGGTGCGTTCTGTGGCTCCGGCCGGGTCGATGACGGCGGTGCGGTTACCGCGACCGTCGTAGGTGTAGCGCCAAGAAGCGCCGCCGGGCAGTTCGACGCTGGTTGCGAGGTTGAGGTCGTTGTAGGTGACGCGGACGGTGTCACCGTCAGGCCGCCGCACCTCGACGGGCTGTCCCCACGCGTTGTTGACGAGGTGGGTGGTCCGGCCCAGCTGATCGGTGGCGGAGACGAGGTGACGCCGCTCGTCATATTCGGTCCGGACGATACCGCCGAGGGGGTCGATCTCAGCTACGACCAGGCAGTCGTCGGCGATCACGTATCGAGAGGTGGCCCCGTCGGACGCGGTGACCTCGGTGAGGCGGCAACCGGGCCACTTCGGGTCGGTGACGTCGTAGACGAACGTATTGGCCACGTGACCGTCGCTGCCGCCCTGCGTCACGCAGCGGTCCCGGTCGTCGTAGGTGTAGCTGTAACGGCTGGCGGTCGAGTCGTGCCAGGAGGTGACGCGCAGCCGTTCGTCGTAGGTGCATTGCAGGGAGACCCCGTCCGGTCCGGCGATCGAGGTCAGATTGCCGTGGGTGTAGCCGTATCGGCGGAGCGTGAGGTCGGAGCCGTCCTCGGCTGCGCCGGCCAGACTCAACGAAGTCACCCGGCCGTCTTCGGTGGTCATCTTCAGGTGGTAGCCACCGCGGTGGCTGATCGCGAGGGGAGCTCCGTCGTCACCGTACGAGAAGTCGATGGTGTTGCCGTTGCGGTCGGTCACGCGGGTGAGCAGGCACACGCCGTCACGAGCCGGGGCGAACGTGCGGCTGTGGCCGGTTACTGGGTCGTTGAAGCGGTAGCCGCCATCGGTCAGCCGAGTCAGGAGCCCGTGGACGCCGGTCTCGGCGTGCACGGGCATACCCACCCCCTCCGGATGCGGGTAGGCGATCAGCATGCCGTCCTCGGTGACGAAAACCACACCCTGGTCGTCGATCTCCAGTCGCTGGTCAACAGTGGAAGCCCAGGACGGGCCGAACCACCAGCCGGAGCGGTACCCGGAGGAGACTCGTCGGGTGAAGCCGAGCGGCAGGGCAGCGGGGAGGGCCACGTCGCACGTGGCGAGGAACATGTGTCCTGTGGCCGCGTCAACCGGGTCACCGCAGCCCTTGACCTTGCTCCGAAGCCGGTCGTACGCGCCCTTGGCGCCATCGGCCAGAGCGGTACGGGCGTTCTTGCCCAGGCCTCGCAGCGAAAACGCCATTCCCTTGAGGCCGCCCTTGATCCCCTTCAGTGCTGCCATGCCGCCCTTGAGACCCTTGGCGAGCCCACCGAGTGTCGTCAGACCCTTCATGCCTGGTATGCAGTCCAGCGCCGCCAGCCCCACGTCCCACAGGGACGCTTGCCCCTTGCTGTATTTGTAGAGCGAGTCGGCGAGCACCACGAGTCCCGCGACCAGCACGATCGCGCCGAGGATCGGGCCGCCGATGATCATCGCGACGATGCCGACGACCGCGACGACGACCTTGCAGACGGCGACGATCGAGTCCCAGTTGTCGGTGAACCAGTCGCCGACCTCCTCCCACCAGGACCGGTTCTGGATGCCGGCGTCCGACGCCTCGTCGATCTTCGTCTTGGCCTCGCGGGCCGCGTCCTCGCGCATCTTGCGCGCGTCCTCGGCCATCTTCTTCGCCGCGTCCAGCGCGCTCTGCGCGTCGTCCACGGCCGACTGGGCGTTGGTCTGGGCAGTCCTGGCGTGCTGGACGTCGCGGGTGGCGGCGCGGACCTTCGCCTCGTCGGGCTTGTCGGCGTCCGACTTGCTGCCGGTCGGGTCGTCCTTGTACTTGTCGGCCTCCTTCGACGCCCGGGTCACCCAGGACTCGGCCGAGGACAGCCTCGACTGCGCCGAGGACAGGTCGTCCCGGGCTTCCCGCGCCTTGCGCAGCGCCTTGTCGGCGAGGGTCTGCGCCCGCTCCAGCTTCGGCCAGAAGTCGGCAAGGGCGTCGCCGCACATGCCGTAGGACTTCTCGAGCTTCTTCAGGTTCTTCGGTACGCCGGAGAACTCCTCCTTGAAGACGGTGGCCGACTTGCCCGCCCACTCCTCGAGCGCGCCCTCCCCCGCCATGCCCTTCACCAGACGCAACGCCTCGGACACGTCGTCGGCGAAGTCGTGCAACGTCTTCGCGAGCGTGCGCACCCGCTGCGGATCACCGGGGGTCGGGTCCTTGTCCAGGTCCAGGACATGCCAGTCACTCGGCCTGTGGCCCACCATCCCCGTTACCCCCGTCAGCTCACGTGTCGCATCAGCAACCACCCGTACGCACATGTGAACTTACAAGGCACGACAGTTCGATGAAAGGCGCTCCCGTTTCTGGTTCGACTCACGGAGCACCGGTCTCAGCGGGCTCAGTCGTGCAGACCCGGGAGCGGCACCACACCGGGGAGTGCCGTCACTGTGGCGCGGACGTCCATGTGTCCCCCCTGATCAGGTGCACGGGTGTTCATGTCCTCTCGGGCGGGCTCGGAGCCGGTCAGTGCCATACCTCGGGGTTCAGGGCCGCCGCGACGTGATCGGCTCTTGTGGTGACGGTCAGGTCGGGGTGGCGTATGCGGCGCGCGATCCTCTGGGGGAAGTGTTCCGCGTCCAGGATCAGATCCGCGTCGTGGGTGACGCCTACGATCCCGACTCCGCCCGTGACCGTTCCGCACAGGTCGCTCAGACAGTCCACCAGAGCGTCCCAGTTCGCGCCGTAGTAGCTGGGAAACTGGAGAACTTCCGCGAAGGAACGATGGATTCCCTGCTCGGTCACCAGCTCGCGGGAGTCGAAGTGGCGGACGCGCACTCCCGCAGCTTCCAAGCGTGCGGTCTCCCTCCGGAGTCCAAGTGCGGCTCGTGGGCCGAAGACCACGAAGGGTTCCGGGCGAGACACCATGGAGTGCGGGCGCAGAGGACGAAGGTTCATCGTCTGCGCACCGTCTCCCAGGCGTCGATCACCGCGTAGGTCGAGCTCAGTCGCCACGCGTCCAGCTTGTTCCGCACCGTTGATACGACGCTCAAAATCTGCACGCCGCGTACCGGTACCAGTCTTCTCCGTCGCTCGACAGTGCGCTGCGAACGAAGGACTCGAGGGTTGGCGACACCAAGTACCGCTCGTCCGTCTCGTGGTCCCAGACGAACACCCCTGCGCGAGGAGGCCGGCAGGCGAAGGCGAACTGGTCTCCGCCGCCGCTGTCGCCGAAGAACAAGAGCGAATCGAAGGGCAGGTACAACGGCCGGAACTGATCGTCACCGCGGAAGGCGAGATTGTCGCTGAGGACCCGTTCCGCGGGCCAGACCATCTCGGTGCCGTACGTGTCCAGCAGCCCGTCGCTCTCCAGGAGGAACGCGGTGAGTTCGCCCGGGAGAGCGAGTCCCAGCAGTTGCTCGAGCCGTTGCAGGGCCTGGGGCTCCACAGGCTCTCGGGAGAGCGCCGACGGGAACTCATCGATGATGTCGCGCCAGGTCGGTGTCATTCCGGCAGCGTCCAGAACGGTGAGTCCTTCGCCGGGGCCGGGCGGACCGGCGGGCGGGAGTGGCGGTGGTGCTCGTCCGGGCCGTAGTAGGCGGGCAGGGCCCAGAACTCCGGGTGCTCGTGGCACATGAGGTCCGGGTACGGGTCGATTCGCGAGTTCGCGTACTGCCTGTTGATCCTGGCGACGGCTTCCGGGCGGGAGATGCCGCAGCGTTCGACGAGTACGTCCGCCATGTCCCGGAAGTACTCCAGCATGCCCTCGTCGAGGTCGAGTACGAACTCCTCGGTCATCGGAAAGCGCCCTGTTCCCCTCAGTTCAGCCCGCGAACCGGAACGTCGACGTGATCGCATCGAAGATGTCGAAGAAGGAGTCGGCGAGGTCGAGGACCTGGCTGCTGCCCGCGACCAGGGCGACCTTGCCCTCCTGGCCGGGGACCGGGATGTAGGTCTGCATCAGGACCGCGCGGACGGTGCGGTTCAGGGCGTCGCCGGGGACGGGAATGTCCTCGATGCCCTGGGTACGGGCGGCCTGTCCCACACCGGGGATGTCGACCGTCGTCACCTTGCGCCAGGAGTCGCCGGGCTTCCTCGCCTCCTTGACGGCGAGTTGGGCGGCGATGGCGGCCGGGTCGTTGGGGAGGGGGTCGCCGGAGGACGTGCGGCCGCCGACCAGGGAGACCGTGACCGAGCCGGTGATCGGGGTGTCGCCGCCGAAGCTCTCCGCCATGCAACCGCAGTACAGCGCACCCGACTTCCACGCGTCGGACGCCGCCTTCTGGAGGAAGGTGACGTACACGGAGCGGGAGGGGGCCAGTTCCGGGTACTGGCGGACGCGGTCGTCGACCATGCGGCGGATCGAGTCGTCCCGGGACTCCGGGCGTACGTCGAACTCCCACCAGGACTCCGGCACCTTGATGCGGAAGCCGCCCCGTTCGACGGTCAGTGCCTCCGTGTAACGGGCCATGGCGTACCCGGCCTCCCCGTTCGTCAGTCGATCCGATTCAATCCGATGTTCTGACATCGTCCCATCGATCGAGTCGCCGGGTCGCCGGGCTACTCGCGCTTCGCCACCGTCAGCAGCACCGCCGCGTCCTCCAGCGCCTCCAGGCTGTGGCGGGCCGGCGGGATCAGGATCAGGTCGCCGGCCCGGCCCTCCCAGGACGTGTCGCCGCTGGTGAGGCGGACGCGGCCGCGCAGGACCTGGACGGTGGCCTCGCCGGGGTTCTCGTGTTCGGCCAGCGACGTGCCCGCGATCAGGGCCAGCAGGGTCTGGCGCAGGACGTGCTCGTGGCCGCCGTGGACCGTGGTGGCGCTGCGGCCGTTGGACGCGAACGCGGCCTGTTCGAGGTGTTCGCGGGCGAGTACGTCGAGGGAGAGTTTGCGCATGGCGCAAGTTTCGCCGGGTGCCCGGACGGCCAACAGGGCCGTCCGGGGCAATACCGGTGACGTCCCTCAGATGACACCCTGCGCCAGCATCGCGTCCGCCACGCGCTCGAAGCCCGCGATGTTCGCGCCGGTGACGTAGTCGCCGGGGGCCTCGTAGCGCTCGGCGGTTTCGTGGCAGGTGGTGTGGATGTCGTTCATGATGTGCGTCAGCTCCTCCTCGACGCGCGCCGCCGTCCAGGACGTACGGGCGTGGTTCTGCGCCATCTCCAGGGCGCTGACCGCGACGCCGCCCGCGTTGGCCGCCTTGCCGGGGCCGAAGGCGACGCCCGCCTTCTGGAGGAGGTGGACGGCCTCGGGGGTCGCCGGCATGTTGGCACCCTCGGAGACCGCCTTGACGCCGTTGCGGATCAGGGTCTCGGCATCGGCCTCGTTCAGCTCGTTCTGCGTGGCCGACGGGAGGGCGATGTCCGCCGGGACGTCCCAGACGCGGCCGCCGGGCACGAAGCGGGCCGAGGCGCCCCGGCGCTCCGCGTACGCGTCGACCCGGCCGCGCTCGACCTCCTTGATCTGCTTCAGCAGGTCGAGGTCGATGCCCTTCTCGTCGACGACGTAGCCGGAGGAGTCCGAGCAGGTGACGGCGTTGGCGCCGAGGGCGGCCAGCTTCTCGATGGTGTAGATCGCGACGTTGCCGGAGCCGGAGACGACCGCGGTCTGGCCCTCCAGGTCCTCGCCGCGCTCGCGCATCATCGCCGCCGCGAAGAGCACGTTGCCGTAGCCCGTCGCCTCCGGCCGGATCAGCGAGCCGCCCCAGCCCTGACCCTTGCCGGTGAGGACGCCGGCCTCCCAGCGGTTGGTGATGCGGCGGTACTGGCCGAAGAGGTAGCCGATCTCGCGGCCGCCGACGCCGATGTCACCGGCCGGGACGTCCGTGTGCTCGCCGATGTGCCGGTACAGCTCCGTCATGAACGACTGGCAGAACCGCATGACCTCCGCGTCGCTGCGCCCGTGCGGGTCGAAGTCGCTGCCGCCCTTGCCGCCGCCGATACCGAGGCCGGTCAGCGCGTTCTTGAAGATCTGCTCGAAGCCCAGGAACTTGATGACGCCCAGGTTCACCGAGGAGTGGAAGCGCAGGCCGCCCTTGTACGGGCCCAGCGCGCTGTTGAACTCGACGCGGAAGCCGCGGTTGACGTGGACGCGACCCTGGTCGTCCTGCCACGGCACCCGGAAGATCACCTGGCGCTCCGGCTCGACGAGCCGCTCGACGAGGCCCGGCTCCGCGTACTCGGGGCGGGCCGCGATCACCGGCGCGAGTGTTTCCAGGACCTCGTGGGCGGCCTGGTGGAACTCGGGCTGGGCCGGGTTGCGGTGCTCGATCTCGGCGAGGAGTCGGTTGAGCGCGGTCGTGGTGTCGGATCGCGTCGTCACGGGGGGTCCCTTCTGGCACGGCTGACGCCGGATTCCCGGACAGGCGTGCGGGCATGTCGGGTCCGACGGAGAGCGCTCGGCGCCGTTGCCGCGCGCGGAACAGCGACCGTCCCGGAACTGCGCTGGGCGCCCCGTGAAACGGCCGACTCCCCAGTGTCGCTCGCGTGTCAAGGTCCCGGCCAGAGGGCGAACCCATGTCGTCCGCCATGTGGGACGCGCCGGCCCCCCGTGCCGCTGCGGGAGGCTGCCGCGGCCTCAGCGCGTCGGCATGACCGGGTACCCACTCTCCTCGACAGTCCGGCTCCAGTCCGGGTCGGCCGTCACCTCCGGTTCGGTCGCCGGAACTCTCGTGGGCGAAGAGCTCACAGTGGACGCCGAACTCGGTGCGGGCGTCGGGGCCGACGGGCGGACCTCACCCGGGTCGGCGTTCTCCTCCCCGCACCCCGCCACCCCCAGAACGAACAACGGGAGCAACAACACCCAGCGGGCGGCACGCACAGGCAAGGGCACGATGCACTCCTCCAACGGACGCGAAGCGACGTATCGCGGCACTTCACGACCGACGACAGCGATGTGACTCACTTCACGATCATGCTTGGCATGGACATTCTAAGCCAAGGGCAGCCTGCCTCCGCTCGGCCCAATCGTAGAGATGCAACCGTGCTTGGAGAAGAATGCGCACCTCGTTGCAGAGATCCTCGGCGGCGGCCTTCCTTGTCGCGCTGGTCGCCCTGTTCCTGCCGGAAGCAGCCACCGCACGCACTCAGGAACCGGGCACGGCGGTGGTGCACAACGCCGCCGAAGCCCGGTCCGCCCAGTCGGGCACGGAGTACTGGACCCCCGAGCGCCGGGCGGCGGCCGTCCCCCGGGCCCTGGGCGAGGTCGAAGTCCCGGACCCCGTCCGCCCGCCGGCCGCCCCAGACGCCCGGACCGCGCCGACCGTGCTCGCCGAACCCACCTCCCCGACCGCATCCCCCCTGGCCGCCCCCCTGGGCGCGGCAGCCGTCTCGCACGCCACGGTCGGCAAGGTCTTCTTCACCGTCGACGGGGCGGGCTACGTGTGCTCCGCGTCGGTCGTGAGCAGCGCCGGCAAGAACATGGTTTTCACGGCCGGGCACTGCCTGCATGACGGCAACGGAGGCTCCTGGGCGGAGAAGTTCACCTTCTACCCCGGCTTCGAGAACAACACCGCACCGTACGGCGGGTACGAGTTCGAGACCCTGGTCACCACCGTCGGCTGGGCCGAGGACGGAGACTTCGACTACGACTTCGGCATCGCCCTCATGGGGCAGTTCCAGGGATACGAGGTCGTGGAGGTCGTCGGAGGCAACGGCGTGTGGGCCGGTTACAGCGGTACCCAGAACTTCCTTGCCATGGGCTACTCGGCCGCAGGGGCCTACGACGGAATGACCCTCCAGGTCTGCGACGCGCAAGCCGAGCCCGAAGGCGGGCAGTACGAGATGGACTGCACCAACCAGACGGGCGGTGCCAGCGGCGGCCCATGGGTCGAGAACACCGGCTCCGTACCGTACGTCTCCGGCGTGAACAGCAACGCGGACGACCGCGACAACCCCACCGTGATCAGGTCGCCGCACTTCGGCTCCTGGGTCATCGACCTGTACAACGAGTACGCGCAGGGCTGACCGATCTCTTCAGTGCCGGTCCGCCTGCCGCGAGAACAGCAGACGGACCCGCCGTCGGCCGTCAGTCGCCGGCCGCGTTGAGCATCTCGGCGGTGAGGACGTTGCCCGCGACGCCCCAGCCGCCGTCGGGGACCTCGTCGACGAGGACGACGGTGGTGGGGCGGGCGCGCTCCCCGTAGATCTCCGCGTAGAGGTCGGTGGTGCGTTCGACGATCTTCCGCTTGTCCTCCGGGGTGAGGGTGCCCTCGGGGACCTTGAAGTGGGCGAAGGGCATCTCAGATCATCCCCCCGTTGGCGCGCAGGATCTGGCCGTTCACCCAGTGCCCGGCGGGACTGGAGAGGAAGGCGACCACCTCGGCGATGTCCTCCGGGGTGCCCAGCCGCTCCAGGGGCGGAGTCTTCGCAAGCTGGTCGATCTGCTCCTCGGTCTTGCCGGTGAGGAACAGGTCCGTGGCCGTGGGACCGGGGGCGACCGTGTTCACAGTGATGTCCCGTCCGCGCAGCTCACGGGCGAGGATCAGGGTCATCGCCTCCACCGCGCCCTTGCTCGCCGCGTACGCGCCGTACGCCGGGAACTGCGTGCCGACGACGGAGGTCGAGAAACCGACGAAGCTTCCTCCGGCACGCAGGCGCCGGGCCGCCTCCCGGGCGACCACGAAGGTGCCGCGGATGTTGGTGCGGTGCATGGCGTCCAGGGCGTCCAGGTCCAGGTCGGCGATGGGCGACAGGGTCATCCGGCCGGCCGAGTTCACGACGACGTCCACGCCGCCGTACTCCACCTCCGCCCGGTCGAACAGCGCGGCGATCTCCTTCTCCTCCGCCACGTCCGCCGCTACCGCGATCGCCCGTCCGCCGGCCTCGGTGATCGCCGCGACCGTCTCCTCGGCGGACGCGGCGTCGCGGGCGTAGTTCACGACGACGGCCAGGCCGTCCTCGGCGGCGAGCTTCTGCGAGACCGCGCGGCCGATGCCGCGCGATCCGCCGGTGACGATCGCTACGCGGGCGGACGCCACTGTGTTCGTGTTCGGGTTCGTGGTCATGGGTCCACGATGCGGCCGGTCGGCCCGCGCAGCCAGGGGATGTCATCCCATGGGTCACCGGCCCCGCCCGGCGCAGAATGGAGGGCATGAGCGCTGTGAAGTACGCCGAGCTGGGAGCGTTCCTGCGGTCGCGGCGGGAGCGCATCCGGCCCTCCGACGTCGGGCTTCCCGCCGGCCCGCGACGCCGGGTGCCGGGGCTGCGCCGTGAGGAGGTCGCCCAGCTCGCGGGCGCGTCGGTCGACTACTACAACGAGCTGGAGCGCGGGGCCGGGTCCCAGCCGTCCGAGCAGATGATCGCCGCGCTGGCGCGGGCGCTGCGGCTCTCCGCCGACGAGCGGGACTATCTGTACCGGCTCGCGGACCGGCCGGTGCCCGTGCAGGGCGGGGCCGCGTCGCACGTCCACCCCGGCATGCTGGACCTACTCGGGCGGATGACCTCGACCCCGGCGCAGGTGATCACCGACCTGCACGTCACACTCGTACAGAATCCGCTGGCGGTGGCGCTGCTGGGGGACCACTCGGGTTTCCGGGGGCCCAGGGCCAGCTTCGTCCATCGGTGGTTCACCGAGCCCGACGCCCGGCGCCTGTATCCGGAGGCCGACCACGAGGGCAAGTCCCGCTCCTTCGTCGCGGACCTGCGGGCCGCCGCCGCCCGGCGGGACGCGAAGGACGCGGAGGTCGGCTCGATGATCCGTACGCTGCTCGCCGTCTCCCCCGAGTTCGCCGCGCTGTGGGCCGACCACGACGTGGCCGTCCGGCGGGAGGACCGGAAGCGGCTCGTCCATCCCGTGCTCGGCGTGCTCGAGGTCAACTGCCTCCATCTGTTCAGCGAGGACGGACGGCAGCGGTTGCTCTGGTTCACGCCGGCCGTGGGGACGGACAGCGCGGGGTTGCTGGAGCTGTTGGCGGTGGTGGGGACGCAGGAGGTCGTCAGCTCTCCGAGGCGTACAGGAGGAAGTTCGTCCACGTGGTCGGGGTGAGGGCCAGGTGGGGGCCGCCGTCTTCCACGTACTTGGAGTCTCGGACATGGATCGTGCCGGGGGTTGCGGCGACCTCGACGCAGGACTCTCCGTCAGTGCCGCCGCTGTAGCTGCTCTTGAACCAGACCAGTTCGGCCTCGCGGGTCATGTCTCTCCCAGCAGTTGTTCGATGAAGACCAGCGACTCCCGAGGCGAGAGCGCCTGTGCTCGGATCGTGCCATACCGCAGCTCAACAATGCGCAGCTGTTTCGGGTCGGTGATCGGCCGCCCGTTGAACGCTCCTTCGGAGCGTCCGACCGCTGTACCGTCCTCGAACTTCAACAACTCGATCCTGCCGTCCAGCCCGGGATGGGCGTCGGTGTCCGTCGGCATGACCTGAAGCGTGACGTGGTGCAACCGCCCCACCTCCAGCAGGCGTTCGAGTTGTCGCCGCCACACCATTGTGCGCCCAACCCGCCGACGCAGCGGCGCCTCTTCCAGCACGAAGTGCATCGATGGCGCTGGGTCTCGTTCGAAGACGGACTGCCGAGCCAACCGCGCGGCCACCATGCGCTCCAGGTCGTCCGGGGAGTACGGGGGCTGCCGGGCCTCCATCAAGGCTCGCACGTGCTCCGGCGTCTGCAACAACCCCGCGACGATGTTGCATTCGTAGACCCCGATCTCGACCGCCTTGCCCTCCAACTTCCCCAGCTCCCGAACCTTCTTCGGGTACCGGACCTTCTTCACGTCCTCCCAGGCCGCCGAGATGAGCCCACCGGCCCCCAGCACCTCGTCAGCCCTGTCCAGATACTCCTGGCGGGGAATCCGCTTGCCGCCCTCGACCTTGTAGACCAGGTCCTCCCCGTACCCGACCGCCACTCCGAAATCGCCGGCCCGCATCCCCGCCGCCTCCCGGCGGAGCTTCAGCTGCCGTCCCACCGTGGTGATGACCGCGACGCCCCACTCGTCGTCCGGGTCGACCTCCCACCCCGACTCGTCCGTCTCGACCGTCATCCCGCACCCCTTCGTCGTGCTCGCAGCTTTGCCCCAGCGCCCTACCCGCAGGCCCCTTCCGACAGCACCGACACCACCGGACAACAACCGGACAGTCACCGTACGCATCCGCTGAGTCACTTCTCACGGTACGCACACACCGCCACGCTGAGTGACGTGAACCAGAAATCCGCCGAACTCTCCACGGCCGTCCGCAACTTCAGCGTGCAGCTGTCCCCGACGCCACGCGGAGCCCGCCTCGCCCGCCTGCTCGCGACCGAGCAGCTGCGTTCCTGGGGCCTGCCCCTGGACCCGGCGCGCCTCCTCGTCGCCGAGCTGGCCAACAACGCGAGCGCCCACGGACGCGTACCGGGTCGCGATTTCCGGCTCACCCTCTACGTCGTCGGCGGCACCCTCCGCATCGAGGTCACCGACACCCGGGGTGAAGAACTTCCTCACCCCCAGCGGCCCACCCCCGAGGTCGAATCCGGTCGCGGCCTGCTGCTGGTGGAGGCGCTGGCGCACCGCTGGGGAGTGACCGAGGGTCGTTTTCCGCGCAAGACCGTGTGGGCGGAACTGCTCTGCACACCACCGGAACCCGCGTTCTGAGGTTTCGGTGCCGTCGGTGCCCTACCAAGGAAAGAACCCGGGGAGAAAGCACCCCGCCAAGCCCCGCCTTTCCACCCGAGGCGCGTAATCACCCGGGCGGGTGAACATCGCCGCCTGGGCTGGATTTCCGAACCCCCAACTCCCCTACGCTCAGCGCAAACGACCGCAGACATACGTCGGCCCCCGCCGGGACTGCCATCCCAATACGAGGGCCTGCCACCAAGGAAGCAAGGAAAAGGAAACCTTCCCGATGGGTACCCAGAACCCTAACGCGCCCTCGCGCGCCCAGTCAGCCCCTGCCGACAACCCGACCCGTACGCGTCACCACGGCGGCGGCATCGTCCACGAGAACGCCCGCCACACCACCCGCTTCGTGGTGATCGGCAACCACCTCACCCAGCACAAGGAGCTGTCGCTCCTGGCGATCGGCCTGAGCTGCCACCTCCAGTCACTGCCCACGGGTGCGGGCGCCGACATCAAGTCCCTCACCGCGCGCTTCCCCGAGGGCGCCACCCGCATCGCCGCCGCCCTGCGCGAGCTGGAGGCCCACGGCTACCTGCGCCGCGAGCGCGTACGCACGTCCACCGGCCGGATCGTCACCCGCACCGTCTCCTGCAACCAGCCGAAGGCCGCCCGCCGGGCGGAGTCCTCCACGACGTGCCCGGACCGCCCCTCCCACCCCCGCGAACCCCGCCCCCACAAGGCGCTCCCCGCCGTACCGCAGCCCGACTGCAAGGTCCCCGGGCTCTTCCGGGCGGCCACCGATCTCCTCGCCGACCTGCGCCGACACGACTCCCGCCTGGTGCTCTCCGCCGCCGAGACTGCCCACCTGGCGCCCGGCGTCGCCGCCTGGCTGGAAAGAGATGTCCTCCCCGGCGCCGTACGCCGCTCCCTGACCGCCGGCCTCCCGGACGAGCCCCTGCGCCGCCCGGCCGCCCTCCTGGCCCACCGCCTTACCGACCGGCTACCGCCACCGGCGCCGTTCCGCGCCACGGCGGCTGTCCCACCACCACCTGTCCGGCACCCGCTCCGCAACTGCGACGGCTGCGACCGCGGCTTCCGCGCACCCGAGGGCGAAGCCCGCTGCCGCGACTGCCGCGCACCAGCCTCCACCCTTCCCTGAACCCGGAAAGAAGCCACATGGTCAGCTCGTCCCACGAGGCGATGCACCGCATCTTCTGAAAGCCCTGTCCACCGCGCTGCGGGACGTCCCGGAACACGTAGCAGACCCGCTCATCGAATTCACCGCCCAAGGCCTGGGAAACCGCCCGGCCCAATATCTCTGGAGGAACCTGGTGGCCGTGGACCTCTCCTTCTACAAGTCCTACATCTCCGAAGAGATCCGCGACGAAGGCCGCGCCCAAGGCCGGGCCGAGGACATTCTGCTCGTCCTGGAGCAGCGCCGCCTCGACGTCTCCGACGAAGTCCGCAGGCGCGTCACGGCCTGCGACGACCCCGAGGTCCTGCGCCACTGGCTCACCCGCGCCGTCACCGTGCCGAAGGCCGAGGAGATCTTCGAAGAGGAGTGAGCCGGGGAGGCCGCGAACTCCCCCGCCCCGGCAACGGGCACGTCACCGCCCGGCCCGATCATGGCCGTATGACACACACCTCACGGCGCAACGTACTGGCAGTCCTCGCGGCCTCGGCCGCCACAGTGCCGCTCGGCGGTACGGCCGCCGCCTCCCCCTCTCGCACCACCGCGCCGACGGCCTCGCCGGTCGCTCCGCTCGCCGCGCAGGCCACGTCGGCCGCGGCCCGCTCCTCGGTGACGCTCCCGCCGCTGAACCCCGCGTACTTCAGCGGCCTCACGCTGGCGTCCTCGCTCACCGCCAACGTGCTGCCCGGCACCCCGGCCCGTACCGAGGTCACCTCCGGCGGCAGACGCGTCGCGCTGCTGACCCACGGGGCCCGCACCGTACTTCTGCCGGGACCGGAGCGGACGTTCACCGAGAACAAGAAGCCCTTCGTGGACGACTTCACGCGGACGCTGCCGGACACGTCGCTGCCCGTCGGCGACCGCGCGTACTGGGGCACGTCGCCGGGCGGGGGGAGCTGGTCCACTCTCGGGCCGGTGGACTCCGACTACTCGGTGGTGCCGGGCACCGGGATCATCTCCCTCACCACCGACTACGCCAGCCGCCACGCCAGCCTCCGGGACGGTGAGATCACCGACGTGGACGTACGGTCCGTCGCGCGGTTCGACAAGGTGCCGGCCGGCGACGCCTGCTCGTACGCCCTCACGTTCGGCTACCAGAACACCCACAACAACTACCGGGCCCGGCTGTCCTTCACCACCTCCGGCGCGGTGCAGCTCCGCGTGGAGAAGGAGGTCGACGACGCGGTCACCCAGCTCGCCCCCTCGGTGGCCCTCGCCTCCGGTGTCCCGGCGGGCACCGACTGGACGATACGGGTCCGCCGCGAGGGCACCCGCATCCGGGCCAAGGCGTGGCCCTCCGCGGGCACCGAGCCGTCCGCGTGGTCCTTCGACGTCACCGACGCCACCTTCGGCAAGGGCCGCGTCGGCCTGCGCGCGCTCGCCAACCGCGGTTGTGCGAACCTGCCGGTCGCCCTGCACGTCAGCCGGTTCCAGGTGGACGCGGCGAACTGGGCGGAGCCGCCGGCCGTCACCCACTCCGACTGGGTACGGGTCCTGCCCGAGCCCTTCGACGGCGTCTGGACACCGGAGCTGGAGGGTGTGGTCCGGGGCTGGTCCGGCTCCACGGTCCCGGACGTACTGGCCCACGCCGCCATGTTCCTCGCCGGAGCGCCCCCGGTGGTCGCCGGCTCCGGTCCGGCCGAGGGGCGGCAGGTCATGGGCGAGGCGGGGTACGGCTACCTGGACCCGCGGGGGTACCGCTACGAGGGCGCCGACTTCCACGAGTACATGAACACCGGCTGGACCTTCCCGGACGGCGCCCACACCGGCCCGTCCAGCAAGCAGGGCGGCAACCTCGACTGCTCCGGTTACACCCGCATGGTCTACGGCTACCACATGGGCGTGCCGATGGCCGCGGGCCAGGACTCCTCCGGTACGCGGCTCCCCCGCAGGTCCCGGGACATGGCCGACCACTCCCCCGGCGTGCGCGTCGCCCGCACCGACGGCACGAAGCCGCCCGCGGCCGATCAGCTCCAGCCCGGTGACCTCGTCCTGTTCAACGCCGACTCGGGCGACGACAACGAGGTGGCCACCACCGACCACGTCGGCATCTACCTCGGCGAGGACACCGTCGGCGGGCGCCGCTTCCTGTCCAGCCGCAAGACGGTCAACGGGCCGACCATGTCCGACCTGGGCGGCAACTCGCTCCTCGACGGCACCGGGACGTACGCGAGGACGCTGCACACGGTGCACCGGATCTGACGCGGCCCACGCGCCCGGGGAAATCCGACCCGCACTGGTCTGTACCAGCCTCTTGCCCTCCTTGACGAGGCGTCGCAAGCTCCCCCTATGGAGCTGGAGTTGCGGCATCTCAAAACGGTCCGGGCCATCGCCGACGCCGGCAGCCTCACCAGGGCGGCGACGGTGCTCGGGCTCGCGCAGCCCGCGTTGAGCGCACAGCTGAAGCGGATCGAACGGGCCCTGGGCGGGGCACTGTTCGAGCGGGGTCGGCACGGGGTGCGGGCGACCGCGCTGGGGGAACTGGTGCTGGAGCGGAGCCGGATCGTGCTGCCCGCGGTGACCGAGTTGCAGCAGGAGGCGGCGCGGTTCGCGCGGGCGCCGCGGACGGCACGGCATCTGCGGCTGGGCGGGACGCACGGGCCCTTACTGGGCGCCCTGGTGGACCGGCTGGCGGACGTGGCGCCGGACGCCCGGATGACGACCTGCACGTCGTGGTCCGAGCGGGAACTGGCCGAGCAACTGGCCGAGGGGCGGCTGGACTTCGCGCTCGCCGGGACGTGCGGTTCGGCCGAGCCGCCCGGCGCGTCGGGGCTGGTGTGGCGGGAGGTCGCCGTCGATCCGGTGTTCGTGATGGTGCCCGAGAGGCATCCGCTCGCCTCGCGCGCCGAGGTGGACCTGACCGAGCTGGCGGGCGAGGAGTGGGCCTGCGTGCCCGGTGACGGCTGCTTCGGCGACTGCTTCACCGCGTCCTGCGCCCGTGCCGGGTTCACGCCGCGCCGCATGTACGAGACGGACACCGCCTCGCTGGTGCATCTGGTGAAGGTGGGGCGGGCGGTGGGCCTGTGCCGGGCGACCTTCCCGACGACGCCCGGCATCGTCACCCGGCCGCTCACCGGGACGCCGCTGGCCTGGCGGCACCTGCTGGGCTGGCACGCGGTGACCGGGCGGCAGGACACCGCCGCGACCGTGCTGGCGCAGGCCCGCATGGCCCACGCGGGGGTGGCGGCGAGCAGCGACAGCTACACCGAGTGGATGGCGGCGCACCGGGTGCCCTGAGGCCCCCGCCAGACCTTCCATAACGCCGGGGAGAGGGCCGACCGACGTCTTACGGCGGACGGTCGGCCCTCCCTACGGTTTCGGCACCTCCCCACCGAAACCGAGGAGATCCCCCATGCCCCACCGTCACCGACACACCAGAGCCGTGGGTGCCGCCGCCGTGGCAGCGGCCGCCCTGCTCGTGGCCGGGCTCAGCGGCTCCGCGAGCGCCGGGACGGCACCCGCCGACTCCGCCCCCACCGCGGCCGAGACCCTGCGCACCGACGCCGCGCCGCCCGCCCTGCTCCGGGCCATGGAGCGCGACCTCGGTCTCGACCGGCAGCAGGCCGAGCGCCGTCTCGCCAACGAGGCCGACGCGGGCGCCACCGCGGGCCGGCTCCGGGCCGCGCTCGGCGCCGACTTCGCGGGCGCGTGGGTGCGGGGCGCCGAGTCCGGCACGCTGACCGTGGCGACGACCGACGCGGCCGACGTCGCCGCGATCGAGGCGAAGGGCGCCGTGGCGAAGGTCGTACGGCACTCGCTCGCCGACCTCGACGCGGCCAAGGCCCGCATCGACCGGGCCGCCGCCGAGCGGGGCGGCGACGCCACCGACGCGGCCGTCCGGTACGTCGACGTACGGACGAACACGGTCACCGTGCAGGCCACGCGGCCGTCCGCCGCCCGTGCCCTCGTCGACGCGGCCGGGGTCGACGCCGGAGCCGTGCGCGTCGAGAAGGCGGCCGAGAAGCCGCGTCCGCTGTACGACCTGCGGGGCGGCGAGGCGTACTACATCAACAACAGCGGGCGCTGCTCGATCGGCTTCCCCGTCACCAAGGGCAGCCAGGAGGGATTCGCCACGGCCGGTCACTGCGGGCGGACCGGAGCGAGCACCACCGGGTCCAACCGGGTGGCGCAGGGCACCTTCCAGGGTTCGGTCTTCCCGGGCCGGGACATGGCGTGGGTGGCGGTCAACTCCAACTGGCGGGCGACCCCGTACGTCAGCGGCGCCGGCGGCCAGAACGTCCAGGTGACCGGGTCCACCCAGGCGCCGGTCGGGGCGTCCGTGTGCCGTTCCGGTTCCACCACCGGCTGGCACTGCGGCACCGTCCAGCAGCACAACACCAGCGTGACCTACCCCGAGGGCACCATCAGCGGCGTCACCCGGACCACGGTGTGCGCGGAGCCCGGCGACTCCGGCGGCTCGTACATCTCCGGCAGCCAGGCGCAGGGCGTCACCTCGGGTGGCTCCGGCGACTGCCGCACCGGCGGCACGACGTTCTTCCAGCCGATCAACCCGCTGCTCCAGAACTACGGGCTCACCCTGAAGACGACCGGTGACGACGGCGGCCCCGACGACCCGCCGCCCGGTGAGGGCGGCACCTGGGCGGCCGGCACCGTCTACCAGCCGGGCGACACGGTGACGTACGGCGGTGCCACCTACCGCTGCATCCAGGGGCACCAGGCCTACCCGGGCTGGGAGCCGCCGAACGTTCCGGCGCTGTGGCAGCGCGTGTGAACGGCTGAATGACCCACGGGGGACGGTCCCCTGGGACGGCCCGCGGGGGGGTACGGCCCACGGGGACGACGGGGACGGGCCCGGGCGCGCGAAGGGAGAGCGCCCGGGCCCGGTCGTGTCGGCGTACGGCCGACCGGGGTCAGGTGCGGGTGACCGTGCCGCAGCCGCCCGAATCGGACTCGGTGAGGGGCCGGCTGCGGTCGTACGGGTCCGTCAGGGGGCCGGTGGGACGCTCACCGGACGGTCCGTCGCCGCCGAAGCCGGGGTGCAGGTAGCCGTCGTGGCTGTCGCAGCTGGTGTTGCCGAACTCCGAGAAGTACTTCTCCATCAGGAGCTTGCCCTCGGTCACCTCCCACCTGGCCGGGTCGTTCAGCGTCAGGGTGAGTGCGCGGCGGACGATCGTGCGCGCCACCTGCCCGTCGTCCCCGTCCGCCCGGACCAGCGGGTAGACGAAGGTGTAGTCGGCGTCGACCTTCACGACGCCCGGCTCACCGGCGGACACCGTCATACGGCCCCGCACCTTGACCACGTCACCGGCGAGGCGGGCCTCGTCCGGGTCGAAGCGGGTGAAGAGGAGGAGCGGGTCGTTCTCCTCGTCCGGCTGCCGCAGTGACCGGCGCAGCTTCGGCAGCAGCTCCGGCTGCTTGGGGTCGAGGACGGACAGCGCCTTCTCCGGGTGGGCGCCGCGCAGTACGGCCGGGTCCAGGTTGGCGGCGACCAGGAGTTCCTTGGTGCGGCGCAGTGCGAACGCCACGTCTTCCTCGCTCATGCCGGCCAGCGCCTTCGCCTGCGGCAGCTCGATGGCGTCGGCGCCCTCGGCCCACCGTTCGGCCGGCGAACCGCGGAAGGGGTGTTCGCGTGTCGCCCGCCCCGACTGGGCGGGGTCCGCGGGAGCGCCGGTCGGCTGCGCGGTCTCGGCGGCCAGCGGTCCGTTCGCGCCGTCGTCACCGCCGGGGAGCAGGTCCGTCACCAGTGAGGGGCGTACGGCGACGACCGCGAACAGCGCCAGTGCCAGCACCGCGACGACCGCGCCCACGCGGCGCCGGCGGGAGCCGCCGTTGCCGAGCCGCGTCGGCGGTCCCGTACGCCATCCCGGCAGGGCGGCGGGCGGCGGGCTCTGGTCTCCCCTCTTGCGGCCACCGCGGGCGCGCCGCGCGGCCTCGTCCTCCTCCCGCAGGCGCCGGGCCACCATCCGCGCACGGGCGGAGGGCTCCTTGGGCGCGGCGGCGCCACCGCCTTCCGCGGCATCCCGCAGGAAGGACTCCAGTTGCTCGTCCGAGAGGGAGGACGGGGCCGGGTCGTCGTCGGGGCGGTCGGGAGGCGGGACGGTACTCACGGACTCACTTTCCGGGCGACGAGTGACAAGTGGCGAGTGGGGCGCGGCACGGGGGTGCGGCGATCAATCGTGCCGTCACTCGTAGGAAAAGTGCAGAGTCGTGTGGGGTTCGTGACCGAACCAGTACACGTGCGCGATCCCCCCACGGCGTCACGCCCGCAGGAACGCCAGTACCGCCAGCACCCTGCGATGCGTGTCGTCCGCCGGGGGCAGGTCGAGCTTGGTGAGGATGCTGCCGATGTGCTTGCCCACGGCCGCCTCGGAGACGACGAGTTGGCGGGCGATCGCGCCGTTCGACCTGCCCTCGGCGATCAGCGCCAGGACCTCCCGCTCGCGCGGGCTGAGCCGCTCCAGGGGGTCCCGGCGGCGGCGGAGCAACTGGCGTACCACTTCCGGGTCGACGACCGTGCCGCCGTCCGCCACGCCGGCCAGCGCGTCGATGAACTCCTCGACCTGGCCGACGCGGTCCTTGAGCAGGTAGCCGACGCCCGTGCCGTCGCCGGAGTCCAGCAACTCGGCGGCGTAGGAGCGCTGTACGTACTGGCTGAGGACGAGCACGGGCAGGCCGGGACGCCGCTGACGCAGCTCCACCGCCGCGCGCAGGCCCTCGTCCTGGAAGCCGGGCGGCATGCGGACGTCCGTGACGACGACGTCCGGGGCGTGTTCGCCGACGGCCGCGACCAGCGCCTCCGCGTCGCCCACGGACGCCACGACCTCGTGGCCGAAACGGGCGAGCAGACCGGCCAGACCGTCCCGCAGCAGGACGCCGTCCTCGGCCAGTACTACGCGAAGCGTTCGGTCCACTCGCAAGGAATCTCCACGCGCAACAGGGTCGGTCCGCCCGGCGGACTGGACAGCGAGATTCTGCCATCCAGGACCGACACCCGGTCGGCGAGCCCGGTCAGACCGCTGCCCCCACGGGCCTGCGTACCGGTACGGGCCTCCGTACCTGCCTCGGCGCCGCCCCGGCCGTCGTCGTGGATCTCCAGGTGCAGCCGGCCGTCGCGGTGCCCGCCGGCCACCCGGGCCCGGTCGGCGCCGCTGTGCCTGGCCACGTTGGCGAGGGCCTCGCAGACGACGAAGTAGGCGGCGGCCTCGACGGCCTGGGGCAGCCGGCCGGGCAGTTCCAGGCGCACGTCCACGGGGACGGCGGAGCGGTCGGCGGCGTCGTCGACGGCCGCCGCCAGGCCGTGGTCGGCGAGGACCTTGGGGTGGATGCCGTGGATCAGCTCGCGCAGTTCCTCCAGGGCCCGGCCCGCCTCCCCGTGGGCCTTGGCCAGCTGGTCGGCGAGCGGGCCGGGCGGCGCGTCGAGGCGGGCCAGGCCCAGCGTCATCGTGAGGGCGACCAGGCGCTGTTGGGCGCCGTCGTGCAGGTCGCGTTCGATCCGGCGGCGTTCGGCCTCGAAGGCGTCCACCAACCGGACGCGGGAGCGGGTGAGTTCGACGACGCGTGCGTCCAGGTCCGCGTCGCGCGGGCCGCCCAGGAGTACGCGGGTGAGGGCGGCGCGTGCGCCCGCCGCCAGGCCCAGCGCGTACGCGCACACGATGAGCGACAGCAGCCCGAGCACCGCCACCCCGAACGCCGCCGGCCAGGTGGTGACCGTCCACAGCTTGAGCACCTTGGCCTCCTCGCCGTCGCCGACGGTGGCCATCAGGAGAGGGGTGGCGGCGGTGGCCAGCGGGAAGGTGAGGGCGGCGGTGACGAGGAGGGCGTCCAGCGGCCAGAGGACGGTGGCGAGCAGCAGGGCGTGGCCCAGGTCCCGCCAGGTCGCGGGCTCGCGCAGGCGGGTGGTGAGCCAGGGCCAGGGGCCGGTGGCGGCGGGCTGCCGCCGGGGCCGGCCGGGGGCGGGGGCGTCGTCGGCCAGGCGCAGCCGGAGCCTTTCCAGGCGGGCCACGGGAAGGCCCGCGAGGGCGGTGAGCACCAGGAGCGGGAGCCCCACGACGACGACGGAGAGGACTCCCCCGACGGTCACCGCGACCACCAGCCCCACCAGGGTCACGGCACCGGTCACCGCGCCGGTCAACAGGTGGGCGACGGCGCGCCAGGGCCAGGCCGACAGCAGGAAGCCGGGGGCGGACATGGCCTGCCACACGTTTCGAGGGCGCATGCGGATCACCGTAGGACCGCGGTGCGCGGCGGGGCCATCGGCCCAGGAGGAGTGATCGGGGTATGGCCGGCCATACCCCCGTTCTCGCCCCTGCCGCACTGCGCCGGTGCCGCCCCGCGCGGTTGGCTGGAGGCACCGAGAATCCGAACGACGGGTGGGGTACGAGTGACCGACGACGCGATCCAGTTGCGCTCCGTGAGCAGGCGGTACGGGTCCGGCGACAGCGCCGTGACGGCCCTCGACGAGGTCTCCCTCGACTTCCCGAGCGGCACCTTCACCGCCGTCATGGGCCCATCCGGCTCGGGCAAGTCGACGCTGCTCCAGTGCGCCGCCGGCCTGGACCGGCCCACGTCGGGGTCGGTGGTCGTCGGCGGCACGGAACTGACGGGGCTGAGCGAGCGGCGGCTGACCCTGCTGCGCCGCGAGCGCATCGGCTTCGTCTTCCAGGCGTTCAACCTGCTGCCGTCCCTGACCGCCGCGCAGAACGTGGCGCTCCCCCTGCGCCTGGCCGGCCGCCGCCCCTCCCGGCCCCGGGTACGTGAGGCGCTGGACCGGGTCGGCCTGGCCGACCGCGCCCGGCACCGGCCCACGGAGCTGTCGGGCGGCCAGCAGCAGCGCGTCGCCCTGGCCCGCGCCCTGATCACCCGCCCCGAGGTGCTGTTCGCCGACGAGCCGACCGGCGCCCTGGACTCGCGGACCGGCCGCCAGGTGCTGGCCCTGCTGCGCGACATGGTCGACCGCGAGGGCCAGACGGTCGTCATGGTCACGCACGACCCGGTGGCCGCGTCCTACGCCGACCGGGTGGTCTTCCTCGTGGACGGCCGGCCGGACGGCGAGCTGACCGGTGCGGGCGCCGACGCCATCGCCACCCGCATGACCCGGCTGGAGGCCGCCCCGTGCTGACCGTCACCCTCCACACCCTGCGCTCCCGCTGGATCACCTTCACCGGCAGCTTCGTCGCCCTGTGCCTGGGGGTCGCGCTGCTCGCGGTGACGGGACTGGCGCTCGCCTCCTCGTCGGCCGCGCCGGACCGGGCACCGGAACGGTTCGCCGCCGCGCCCGTCGTGGTCCAAGGGCAGGACACGCTGCGGGTGCCGACGCCGGCCGGCGACCGTACGGAGAAGCTCGCCCGGCCGCGTGCCGTGCCCGCCGGGACCGTCGCCGAGCTGCGACGGCTCGGCCGGGTCGTCGAGGACCGGTCCTTCCCGGTGCGTGTTGCGGGCGGGCCCGGAGAACAGACCGAGGACTGGCCAGGTGGCCTGGTGGGGCACCCGTGGTCCGTCGCCGCGTTCGCCCCGTACGAGATCGACGCGGGCCGCGCGCCGCGCGCCGCCGGGGAGGTCGTCGTCAGCGGCGGCTGGGCCGCGCCCGGCGAGCGGCTCCGTACGGACCGGGGCGTCGTCGAGGTCGTGGGCACCGTGCCGGACCGCGGCTTCGAGAACGCCGTCTTCTACACCGACGCGCAGGCCGCCCGGCTCTCCCCGGTCAGCCTCCAGCTCGTGGTCGACGCGGACCCGTCGGCGGTGCGGGAGGCGGTGCGCGGGAGCGCGGGGGTGCGGGTGCTCACCGGGGACGACCGCCGGTACGCCGACGCCGGTCCCGAGCGGGACAGCGAGGCGCTGACCGCGATGAACGCCCTGTTCGGCACGGCCGGCGGCGTCACCGCCTTCGTGTCGGTGTTCGTCGTGGCGTCGACCTTCGCCTTCGCGGTCGCGCAGCGGCGGCGGGAGTTCGGACTGCTGCGCACCGCCGGGGCCACACCCGGGCAGGTCCGCCGGACGGTGCTGGCCGAGGGGCTGGCGGTGGGCGTCCTCGCGTCGGCGGCCGGCTGCGCGCTCGGGTCGTACGGCGCCCCGCACCTGGCGGCATGGGTGGTCGACGAGGGCCTGGCACCGGCCTGGTTCACCATCGGCGACCACACGTGGCCGTACCACCTGGCCTTCTGGACGGGGCTGCTCGTCGCCCTGGGCGGCGTGGTCGCGGCGTCCTGGCGGGCCGGCCGGACCGCCCCCACGCAAGCACTGCGCGAGGCGTCCGTGGAAACCCGGGCCATGACCCGGGGACGGTGGCTGTGCGGTGCGGCCCTGCTGCTGACCGCGCTGGTGACGCTCGCCGTCGCCCTCGCCGGCGACCCCGGAGGCCTCCTGCACCGCAAGACGTACGTGAGCCGCCCGATGCTGCTGATCAGCGCGGCGGCGCTGCTCGCCCCCGTCGTGGTGCGGCCCCTGACCCGGCTGCTGACCTGGCTGCCGGCCCGGCTCCCCGGCGCGGCGGGCATGCTGGTGCGGGAGAACGCCGCCGCCGGGACCCGCCGCACGGCCGCCGTGGCGGCACCGGTACTGGTGACGGTCGCCCTCGCGGGTTCGCTCCTCGGTGCCACCGCGACCCTGAACGAGGCCGGCGCGACCGAGGCGCGCGAGCGGACCGCCGCCGACTTCGTGGTCACGGCGCCGGACGGCACCGGCTTCGACGCGACGACGGTGAACCGGCTGCGCGCGGTGCCGGGAGCGGCCACCGTCTCCCCGGCCTCCTCGACCGCCGTGTACGTCCTGGAGGACGGCGTGGCCCTCATCGGGTCCGACGCGCGTGCCGTCGCCGACCCCGCCGCGCTGGCGGCCACCACCCGGTTGCCGCTCGCGGCGGGGAAGGTGACCGACCTGGACGACGGCTCGATCATCGTCAACGAGGAGTGGGAGCGGCACTCCGTCGGCGAGCGCGTACGGGTGTGGCTCGGCGACGGCACGGAGAGGACCCTGCGCATCGCCGCCGTGATGACCACCGGCACCGGCGGCAACGGGGTCTACGTCACCTCCGCCAACGCGCCGGGCGCGCCGGTCGACCGGGTGGACGTCACCGTCGCGGGCGGCGCGGACGCCGGTGCGGTGGCCGAGGCGCTGCGCGGGGCGGTGGGACCGGCGGGCGGTCAGGTGTCGGACCGGGCCGCATGGCTGGCGTCCGCGCACCCCGAGACCAACAGCACCACCCGGGCGGGCCTCCTCCTGGTCCTCGGCATCGCCCTGCTCTACACCGGCATCTCCCTGGTCAACACCATGGCGATGGCCACCTCCGACCGGGTGCGCGACCTGGCCGTACTGCGACTGGCCGGTGCCACCAGGTGGCAGGTACTACGGCTGACCGGCGCGGAGTCGCTGACGGTCGTGGCGGTCGGCGCGGTACTGGGACTGATCGTGGCCAGCCTCAACCTCGCCGGGATGTGGGGCGCACTGCGCCTGCTGTCCGTACACAGCACTCCCGACCTGCCGTGGACGGCCCTCGCCGGGATGATCGGTACCTGCGCGGTACTGGCGGTGATCGCGTCGGTGCTGCCGGCGGCCCTGGCACTGCGGCGCGGGGCGGTGAGACTGGCGGGAACACGGGAGTGACCCCGTACTCCCGCACAACGGCTCAGTCCCCTTCGGTTCCGAACACCTCCGCCGCCGACGTGGCCGTGATCGCCCGGGGGAACCAGACGTCCAGCACACTCATGTCGGTACACCCGGCGATCCTCGCCCGCTCTTCCTCGGACACCTCGACGCCGTGGCGGTCCAACAACAGCAGAATGCCCTCGGCGCGTCCCTCGGCGAGCCCCTCGGCACGTCCCTCAGCGCGTCCCTCAGCCCTGAGACGCTGCGCAGTCTCCGACTGAAAGAAGGAAAGGTCCACGGCCCTGCGGCTCACTTTCCCTCCCCGAACACCTCAGCCGCCGAAGAGGCCGTGACGGCCCGCGAGAACCAGACCCCCAGAACATCCAGATCCCCACACCCGGCGATCCTCGCCCGCTCTGCCTCGGACACCACAACACCCCGACGCTCCAACAACAGCAGAATGTCTTCGGCACGCCCTTCGGCACGCCCCTCGGCCCTGAGGCTCTGCGCAGTCTCCGACTGGAAGAAGGAAAGGTCGGCGGCCATGATCTGCCTCCAGAGTTCCGCGGCCGGCGTCTTGCCGAGGCCTTGTTCCGTGAGCTCGATGAAGATGCTTGCCGTGTTCTCGTCGTCGGCCGACAGGCCCTTCAGGGCCGACGCCAGCGCTTTCAGTATGGCATCGGCGTCCGGGTCCCGGCGGTGCAGCGCCGCCGACAGCACGGTCAGCGGGACGTCGCGCGCCGCCTCGTCGGGGCTGTCGATCACGGGCAGCTGGTCCGGCCCGAGGACCAGTGGCCGCACGGTGAGCGAGGGCCACTGCGGTGGGCCGATGTCGGCCTCCCGGGACGCCCAGGCGGCCGTACGCCGGTCGGCGCAGACGACCAGCAGGACCGGGGGCAGCCGGTACTTGGCGTGCAGGTGCGACAAGTAGTACGCCCAGCTCGCGGGCTTGTCGCGGTCCTGCTTGCCCTGCGACTCGACGGCGAGCAGGAAGCTGCCGTTGTCGCCGGTCTCCATCCGCAGCAGCGTGTCGACGCGCCGTTCCACCGGGCGGTTCTCGGTGAGGTCGGTGGTGAGTGGTACCACGGAGACCGGTTCGGCGAAGGAGACGCCGAGCGCCTTGACGGCACGGGCGAAGAGCGCCGGATCCTCCTGGAAGATCCGGTGCAGCGCCTCGTGGGATGAACTGACCATGCGGCGAACGTAGAAGAGCACCGGACATTGCCAGGCACATATGCCGACCGTTACCGCGAACGAGTGACAACTGGGCCACCACCGTTGACGCGCAAGGTCGCCGGCAATGCCGAAGGGACCCGCACGACCGAAGTCGTGCGGGCCCCTCCTCAGGCATCAGCCCATGTCAGGTCAGTTGACCGACAAGCAAGCGGAGCTTACTTGTTGATCTTGGTGACCTGGCCGGCGCCGACCGTCCGGCCACCCTCGCGGATGGCGAACTTCAGGCCCTCTTCCATGGCGACGGGCTGGATGAGCTCCACCTTCATCTCGGTGTTGTCACCCGGCATGACCATCTCGGTGCCCTCGGGGAGGGTCACGACGCCGGTCACGTCCGTCGTACGGAAGTAGAACTGCGGACGGTAGTTGTTGAAGAACGGCGTGTGGCGGCCACCCTCGTCCTTGGACAGGATGTAGGCCTGGGCCTCGAACTCGGTGTGCGGGGTGACCGAGCCCGGCTTGATGATGACCTGGCCGCGCTCGACGTCCTCGCGCTTGATGCCGCGGAGCAGCAGACCGACGTTCTCACCGGCCTGGCCCTCGTCGAGCAGCTTGCGGAACATCTCGATGCCGGTGACCGTGGTGGTGGTCTTCTCGGTCTTGATGCCGATGATGTCGACGGTCTCGTTGACCTTGAGGACACCACGCTCGATACGGCCGGTGACGACCGTACCGCGACCGGTGATGGTGAAGACGTCCTCGATCGGCATCAGGAACGGCTTGTCGACGTCACGCTCGGGCTCCGGGATGGCCTCGTCCACGGCCTTCATGAGCTCGAGGACCGAGTTGCCCCACTCCTTGTCGCCCTCGAGGGCCTTCAGAGCGGAGACCTTGACGACCGGAACGTCGTCGCCCGGGAACTCGTACTCGGAGAGGAGCTCACGGACCTCGAGCTCGACGAGCTCCAGGATCTCCTCGTCGTCCACCATGTCGGCCTTGTTCAGGGCGACGACGATGTACGGAACGCCGACCTGGCGGGCCAGGAGCACGTGCTCCTTGGTCTGCGGCATCGGGCCGTCGGTGGCGGCGACCACGAGGATGGCGCCGTCCATCTGCGCGGCACCCGTGATCATGTTCTTGATGTAGTCCGCGTGACCGGGGCAGTCGACGTGGGCGTAGTGACGCGTCTCCGTCTGGTACTCGACGTGCGCGATGGAGATGGTGATACCGCGCTGGCGCTCCTCGGGCGCCTTGTCGATCATGTCGAAGGCCGAGGCCTCGTTCAGGTCCGGGTACGCGTCGTGCAGCACCTTGGTAATGGCGGCCGTGAGGGTCGTCTTACCGTGGTCGATGTGACCGATGGTGCCGATGTTGACGTGCGGCTTAGTCCGCTCGAACTTCGCCTTCGCCACTGGGGTCCTCCTGTGGAGTGGTTCTGTACGCCTTACTCATCGGCGCCAGGTGATCTTTGCTGGAAAGCCCGGGTGCCGGGGGCATTCCGCCGGGTTCACGACGGAATGCCCCATGCAGGCTCCGGGGTCAAGCCTAAAGCGTGTTTACGGGGTCCGTTAAACGGAGTAGTCCGTTACTCGCCCTTGGCCTTCGCGATGATCTCCTCGGCGACGTTCCGGGGAACCTCGGCGTAGGAGTCGAACTGCATCGAGTAGCTTGCGCGACCCGACGTCTTGCTGCGGAGGTCGCCGACGTAGCCGAACATCTCCGACAGGGGCACGAGGCCCTTGACGACGCGGGCGCCCGCACGCTCCTCCATGGCCTGGATCTGGCCACGGCGGGAGTTGATGTCGCCGATGACCTCACCCATGTAGTCCTCGGGCGTGGTGACCTCGACGGCCATCATCGGCTCCAGGAGCACGGGCGAAGCCTTGCGCGCGGCCTCCTTGAAGGCCTGCGAACCGGCGATCTTGAAGGCGAGCTCGGAGGAGTCGACCTCGTGGTAGCCACCGTCGATGAGCGTGACGCGGACGCCCGTCATCTCGTAGCCGGCCAGGATGCCGAACTGCATGGCCTCCTGCGCACCGGCGTCCACCGAAGGGATGTACTCCTTCGGGATGCGGCCACCGGTGACCTTGTTCACGAACTCGTACGAGGCGTCGCCGCCCTCGATCGGCTCGATCGCGATCTGCACCTTGGCGAACTGACCGGTACCACCGGTCTGCTTCTTGTGGGTGTAGTCCACGCGCTCGACGGTCTTGCGGATCGTCTCACGGTACGCGACCTGCGGCTTGCCGACGTTGGCCTCGACCTTGAACTCGCGCTTCATCCGGTCGACCAGCACCTCGAGGTGAAGCTCGCCCATACCGCCGATGACGGTCTGGCCGGTCTCCTCGTTGGTGTGCACCTGGAAGGAGGGGTCCTCCTCCGCGAGACGCTGGATGGCGACACCCAGCTTCTCCTGGTCGCCCTTGGACTTGGGCTCGATCGCGACCTCGATGACCGGCGCCGGGAAGTCCATGGACTCCAGGATGACCGGGTTCTTGTCGTCGGACAGCGTCTCACCGGTGGTGGTCTGCTTCAGGCCCATGACGGCGACGATGTCGCCGGCGCCCACCGACTCGATCTCCTCACGCTTGTTGGCGTGCATGCGGTAGATCTTGCCGATGCGCTCCTTCTTGCCCTTGACGGAGTTCAGCACGGCGGTGCCGGACACCAGGCGGCCCGAGTAGACCCGGACGAAGGTGAGCTTGCCGAGGTGCGGGTCGCTCATGATCTTGAACGCGAGCGCGGCCAGCGGCTCGTCCTCGGACGGCTTGCGCTTGACGACGACCTCGGGGTCCTTGACGTCCTGGCCCTCGATGGCCTCGACGTCGAGCGGGGTCGGCAGGTAGCGCACGACCGCGTCGAGCAGGGGCTGGACGCCCTTGTTCTTGAACGCGGTGCCGCAGAACACCGGGGTGACGGTGGTCTCGTCGGACTTGCCGGACGCGATGGTGATACGACGGATCGCGGCGTACAGCTGCTCCTCGGTGGGCTCCTGGCCCTCCAGGAACAGCTCCATAATCTCTTCGTCGTTCTCCGCGACGGCCTCGACCAGCTTGCCGCGCCACTCCTCGGCGGCCTCGGTGTGCGTGGCCGGGATGTCGACGGTCTCGTACATCTCGCCCTTGGCCGCCTCGGCGGACCACACGAGCGCCTTCATGCGGACCAGGTCCACGACGCCCTTGAAGTCGGCCTCGGCACCGATCGGGAGCTGCATGACGAGCGGCTGGGCGCCCAGGCGGTCCGAGATCATCTCCACGCAGCGGTGGAACTCGGCGCCGGTACGGTCCAGCTTGTTGACGAAGCAGATGCGCGGCACGCCGTAACGGTCGGCCTGACGCCACACCGTCTCGGACTGCGGCTCGACACCGGCGACACCGTCGAACACGGTCACGGCACCGTCGAGCACGCGCAGGGAACGCTCCACCTCGACGGTGAAGTCGACGTGCCCCGGGGTGTCGATGATGTTGATCGTGTAGTCGTTGTCCTCGAGCGGCCAGTGGCAGGTGGTCGCAGCAGACGTGATCGTGATGCCACGCTCCTGCTCCTGCTCCATCCAGTCCATCGTGGCGGCGCCGTCGTGGACCTCACCGATCTTGTACGACACACCCGTGTAGAACAGGATCCGCTCGGTGGTGGTCGTCTTGCCCGCGTCGATGTGGGCCATGATCCCGATGTTGCGGACCTTGGCCAGGTCAAGTGAAGTGGTAGCCATAAGGCTTCAGTCTTCTCTCGGTCTCGATGTGGGTAGCGACTACCAGCGGTAGTGCGCGAAGGCCTTGTTGGACTCGGCCATCTTGTGCGTGTCCTCGCGCTTCTTCACAGCGGCACCGAGGCCGTTGGAGGCGTCGAGGAGCTCGTTGAGCAGACGCTCGGTCATGGTCTTCTCGCGACGGGCGCGGGAGTAACCGACCAGCCAACGCAGCGCGAGGGTGTTGGCGCGACCGGGCTTGACCTCGATCGGCACCTGGTACGTCGCACCACCGACACGGCGGGACTTGACCTCGAGGGTCGGCTTGATGTTCTCGAGAGCGCGCTTCAGCGTGATGACCGGGTCGTTGCCGGTCTTCTCGCGCAGGCCCTCCATGGCGCCGTAGACGATGCGCTCGGCGGTGGAGCGCTTGCCGTTCAGCAGCACCTTGTTGATCAGGGAGGTCACCAGAGGAGAACCGTAGACCGGGTCGATGATGACCGGGCGCTTCGGGGCGGGGCCCTTACGAGGCATTCTTACTTCTCCTTCTTGGCGCCGTAGCGGCTGCGGGCCTGCTTGCGGTTCTTCACACCCTGGGTGTCAAGCGAACCGCGGATGATCTTGTAGCGAACACCCGGCAGGTCCTTCACACGGCCGCCGCGCACGAGCACGATGGAGTGCTCCTGCAGGTTGTGCCCCTCACCCGGAATGTAAGCGGTGACCTCGATCCCGCTGGTCAGACGCACACGCGCGACCTTACGCAGGGCCGAGTTCGGCTTCTTCGGGGTGGTCGTGAACACACGCGTGCAGACGCCGCGACGCTGAGGGGAACCCTCGAGTGCGGGCGTCTTGTTCTTCTCGACCTTGTCCTGCCGGCCCTTACGGACCAGCTGCTGGATCGTAGGCACTACTTCTCCGGTTTCTGTGTGCCGAATGGTAAAGCTAACCTGGAACGTCACCGACCCACGCGGTCGGGTGTGTCGAAGCCGCGAGCTCCGGCCGCAGGGCGGAAGAAGACGCGATTTACGGTGGCCACGCACGCCCCGGTGCGGTCGTAGGCACGCACGAGGGCCAGGGCACACCCCAGGCACAAGGTCTGAGCGTACCTATCGCATTTGCTGCGGTCAAAACAAATGGCTCGGGGGGCGCGAGCGGAGGGGCCGGAACCAGTCCCTCTCACCGTCCTGCGGGGCACCCCCCAAGCCGGAGGGTCCCTCGGAGCTGCTGCCCTCCGTGGCGAGGTGGCCGACTTCGGCACAGGCCTTGAGGTCCACTGGGAGTCGGAGAACACCGACGAGAACACCGTCACGGTGGGACGTCACCAGCGGTACGCTCGACCGCTGTGCGGACGCCTGCGCCGAGGGCATCGGCCGGTACCGTACCGACAAGGGCCGGGTCGTCTCCGACCGCTCCCAGGGCAGTGTCAAGCAGCCCCTGACCGCTCTGCACGACGCGACCACGGGCACGCCGGAGACCAGCGCCGCCTGCGACCGCCCGGACGGCGAGAAGGCCGTCGCCTCCCCCGACGGCCGCTTCGTCGCCGCCGGCAGGCACCCCCCGGCTCCTCCTCGTGGGCACCCTCGTTCCCGACCTGCCCCTGAAAACCACCGGCGTCTTCCCGTTCCCCGAGGTGACACCGCTCACGCCGAAGGGCGGCCACCCCGTGGGGTGACCGCCCTTCAAGCGATCAAGCGGCTGCTCGCCTACTGGTTGTACGGACCGTAGTCGTAGTCCTCCAGCGGAACGGCCTGGCCGGAGCCCGTGCCGAACGGCGAGTAGTCGATGTCGTCGTAGCCGACGGCCGAGTACATCGCGGCCTTGGCCTCCTCGGTCGGCTCGACCCGGATGTTGCGGTAGCGGGACAGACCCGTACCGGCCGGGATGAGCTTACCGATGATGACGTTCTCCTTGAGGCCGATGAGGCTGTCGGACTTGGCGTTGATCGCCGCGTCCGTCAGGACTCGGGTCGTCTCCTGGAAGGAGGCGGCCGACAGCCAGGATTCCGTCGCCAGCGAGGCCTTGGTGATACCCATCAGCTGCGGACGACCGGAGGCCGGGTGACCGCCCTCCTGGACCACGCGACGGTTCTCGGTCTCGAACTTCGTGCGCTCGACCAGCTCGCCGGGCAGCAGCTCGGCGTCGCCGGACTCGATGATCGTCACGCGGCGCAGCATCTGCCGGATGATGATCTCGATGTGCTTGTCGTGGATCGACACGCCCTGCGAGTTGTAGACCTTCTGGACCTCGCCGACCAGGTGGACCTGGACGGCACGCTGACCCAGGATGCGCAGCACGTCGTGCGGGTTGGTGGCACCCACGGTGAGCTTCTGGCCCACCTCGACGTGGTCGCCCTCGCCCACCAGCAGACGGGCACGCTTCGAGATCGGGAACGCCGTCTCGTCGCTGCCGTCGTCCGGGGTGACGACGATCTTCTTGGTCTTCTCGGTCTCCTCGATCCGGACGCGGCCGGAGGCCTCGGAGATCGGGGCGACACCCTTCGGGGTACGGGCCTCGAAGAGCTCGACGACACGCGGCAGACCCTGGGTGATGTCGTCACCGGCCACACCACCGGTGTGGAAGGTACGCATCGTCAGCTGGGTACCGGGCTCACCGATGGACTGGGCGGCGATGATGCCGACCGCCTCACCGATGTCGACCAGCTTGCCGGTGGCCAGCGAGCGGCCGTAGCACATGGCGCAGGTGCCGACCTGGGACTCGCAGGTCAGGATCGAGCGGGTCTTGACCTCCTCGACACCGTGGCGCACCAGCTGGTCGATGAGCACGTCACCGAGGTCGACGTTGGCCGGCGCGATCACCTTGCCGTCGATGACGACGTCCTCGGCGAGCATGCGGGCGTAGACGCTGGTCTCGACGTCCTCGGTCTTGCGCAGCGTGCCGTCCGCGTCGCGCGAGGCGATCGGCAGCTTGAGGCCGCGCTCGGTGCCGCAGTCCTCCTCGCGAATGATGACGTCCTGGGAGACGTCGACCAGACGACGCGTGAGGTAACCCGAGTCGGCGGTACGCAGAGCGGTGTCCGCCAGACCCTTACGGGCACCGTGCGTGGAGATGAAGTACTCCAGCACGGACAGGCCCTCACGGAAGGAGGCCTTGATCGGACGCGGGATCGTCTCGTTCTTCGCGTTCGACACCAGACCACGCATACCGGCGATCTGACGCATCTGCATCATGTTGCCTCGTGCGCCCGAGTTCACCATCATGAAGATCGGGTTGGTCTTCGGGAAGTTGTCGTTCATCGCCTCGGCGACCTCGTTGGTCGCCTTGGTCCAGATCGCGATGAGCTCCTGCGTGCGCTCGTCCTTGGTGATCAGACCGCGCTCGTACTGCTTCTGGACCTTCTCGTCCTGCGCCTCGTAGCCGCGGACGATCTCCTTCTTCGCCTCGGGAACGACGACGTCGGAGATGGCCACGGTGACGCCGGAACGGGTCGCCCAGAAGAAGCCGGCCGCCTTCAGGTTGTCGAGCGTCGCCGCCACGATGACCTTCGGGTAGCGCTCGGCGAGGTCGTTGACGATCTCGGAGAGCTGCTTCTTGCCGACCTCGTAGTCGACGAAGGGGTAGTCCTCGGGCAGCAGCTCGTTGAAGAGCGCGCGGCCCAGCGTGGTCTTCAGGGTGAAGGTGTCACCCTGCTGCCACTCCGGCTCGCCCTCCTCGCGGGCCGGGGGCTCCCAGCCGCGGGGCGGGATGGTGCCCACCGGGAAGCGGATGTCGACCTTCGACTGGAGCGACAGGTCGCCCGCGTCGAACGCCATGATCGCCTCGGCGGCGGAACCGAAGGCACGGCCCTCGCCCTTGAGGTCACGGCCCTCGCCGTCGGTGGTGAGGAAGAACAGACCGAGGACCATGTCCTGGGTCGGCATCGTCACCGGACGGCCGTCGGCCGGCTTGAGGATGTTGTTCGAGGACAGCATCAGGATGCGGGCCTCGGCCTGCGCCTCCGCGGAGAGCGGCAGGTGGACGGCCATCTGGTCACCGTCGAAGTCCGCGTTGAACGCGGTGCAGACGAGCGGGTGGATCTGGATGGCCTTGCCCTCGACCAGCTGCGGCTCGAAGGCCTGGATGCCGAGGCGGTGCAGCGTGGGCGCACGGTTCAGCAGAACCGGGTGCTCCGCGATGACCTCTTCCAGCACGTCGTACACGACCGTGCGGCCGCGCTCGACCATGCGCTTGGCGCTCTTGATGTTCTGCGCGTGGTTCAGGTCGACCAGGCGCTTCATCACGAACGGCTTGAAGAGCTCCAGCGCCATGGCCTTGGGCAGACCGCACTGGTGCAGCTTCAGCTGCGGGCCGACGACGATGACGGAACGCGCCGAGTAGTCGACTCGCTTGCCGAGCAGGTTCTGACGGAAGCGGCCCTGCTTGCCCTTGAGCATGTCGCTCAGGGACTTCAGCGGGCGGTTGCCCGGACCGGTCACCGGGCGACCACGACGACCGTTGTCGAAGAGGGCGTCCACGGCCTCCTGGAGCATGCGCTTCTCGTTGTTCACGATGATCTCGGGCGCGCCGAGGTCGAGAAGCCGCTTCAGGCGGTTGTTGCGGTTGATGACGCGGCGGTACAGGTCGTTCAGGTCGGAGGTCGCGAAGCGGCCACCGTCCAGCTGCACCATCGGACGCAGGTCCGGCGGGATGACCGGCACGCAGTCCAGCACCATGCCCTTGGGGCTGTTGCTGGTCTGCAGGAACGCGGAGACGACCTTGAGGCGCTTGAGCGCGCGGGTCTTCTTCTGGCCCTTGCCGGTGCGGATGATCTCGCGGAGGCGCTCGGCCTCCTCGTCGAGGTCGAAGGACTCCAGGCGCTTCTGCAGGGCAGCCGCACCCATGGAGCCGTCGAAGTAGGTGCCGAAGCGGTCGCGCAGCTCGCGGTAGAGCAGCTCGTCGCCCTCGAGGTCCTGGACCTTGAGGTTCTTGAACCGGTTCCACACCTCGTCGAGGCGGTCGATCTCGCGCTGCGCACGGTCGCGCAGCTGCTTCATCTCACGCTCGGCACCCTCGCGCACCTTGCGGCGCACGTCGGCCTTGGCGCCCTCGGCCTCCAGCTCGGCGAGGTCCGTCTCGAGCTTCTTGGCGCGGGCCTCCAGGTCGGAGTCGCGGCGCTGCTCGATCTGCTGGCGCTCGACGGAGACGTGGGCCTCCAGCGAGGGCAGGTCGCGCGTACGGCGCTCCTCGTCCACGAAGGTGATCATGTACGCGGCGAAGTAGATGACCTTCTCGAGGTCCTTCGGCGCCAGGTCCAGCAGGTAGCCCAGGCGCGACGGGACGCCCTTGAAGTACCAGATGTGGGTGACGGGGGCGGCCAGCTCGATGTGGCCCATCCGCTCACGGCGCACCTTGGCGCGCGTGACCTCGACGCCACAGCGCTCGCAGATGATGCCCTTGAAGCGGACGCGCTTGTACTTGCCGCAGTAGCACTCCCAGTCCCGGGTCGGACCGAAGATCTTCTCGCAGAAGAGTCCGTCCTTCTCGGGCTTGAGGGTGCGGTAGTTGATGGTCTCGGGCTTCTTGACCTCGCCGTGGCTCCACTGACGGATGTCGTCAGCGGTGGCCAGACCGATCCGGAGCTCGTCGAAGAAGTTGACGTCGAGCACTATGCGTCAATCCCTCTCAGGGTTGTAAGTCTGTGGTCTGAAACGGGGGTCGCGGGATCGGCGGGGCCTCCGGCTGGGAGGCCCCGCCTGACTCCCGTCAGACCTCTTCGACGCTGCTCGGCTCGCGCCGGGACAGGTCGATGCCGAGCTCCTCCGCAGCGCGGAAGACGTCCTCGTCGGTGTCACGCATCTCGATGGACATGCCGTCCGAGGACAGCACCTCCACGTTGAGGCACAGGGACTGCATCTCCTTGATGAGCACCTTGAAGGACTCGGGGATGCCGGGCTCAGGGATGTTCTCGCCCTTGACGATGGCCTCGTAGACCTTCACGCGGCCGGTGACGTCGTCGGACTTGATGGTCAGCAGCTCCTGGAGGGCGTACGCGGCGCCGTAAGCCTCCAGCGCCCACACCTCCATCTCACCGAAGCGCTGGCCACCGAACTGGGCCTTACCACCCAGCGGCTGCTGGGTGATCATCGAGTACGGGCCGGTCGACCGGGCGTGCAGCTTGTCGTCGACCAGGTGGTGGAGCTTGAGGATGTACATGTACCCGACCGAGATCGGGTCCGGGAACGGCTCACCGCTGCGGCCGTCGAACAGCCGCGCCTTGCCGGACGGGAGCACCATGCGCTCGCCGTCCCGGTTCGGGATGGTGTGCTGGAGCAGGCCGGCCAGCTCGTCCTCACGCGCACCGTCGAAGACCGGGGTGGCGACGTTGGTGCCGGGCTCGACCTTGTCGGCGCCGATGACCTGGAGGCGCTCGGCCCACTCCTCCGCGAGGCCGGAGACGTCCCAGCCGCGGCTGGCGAGCCAGCCGAGGTGGATCTCCAGGACCTGACCCGGGTTCATTCGGGACGGGACACCCAGCGGGTTGAGGATGATGTCGACCGGGGTGCCGTCCTCCAGGAACGGCATGTCCTCGATCGGGTTGATCTTGGAGATGACGCCCTTGTTGCCGTGGCGGCCGGCGAGCTTGTCACCGTCGGTGATCTTGCGCTTCTGCGCGACGTAGACGCGGACCAGCTGGTTCACGCCGGGCGGCAGCTCGTCGCCCTCCTCGCGGTCGAAGACGCGGACGCCGATGACCTTGCCGATCTCGCCGTGCGGCACCTTCAGGGAGGTGTCGCGGACCTCGCGTGCCTTCTCACCGAAGATCGCGCGGAGCAGGCGCTCCTCCGGGGTCAGCTCGGTCTCACCCTTGGGCGTGACCTTGCCGACGAGGATGTCGCCGGCGACGACCTCGGCACCGATGCGGATGATGCCGCGCTCGTCGAGGTCGGCGAGGACCTCCTCGGAGACGTTCGGGATGTCCCGGGTGATCTCCTCGGGGCCGAGCTTGGTGTCACGGGCGTCGACCTCGTGCTCCTCGATGTGGATCGAGGAGAGGACGTCGTCCTGCACGAGGCGCTGCGACAGGATGATCGCGTCCTCGTAGTTGTGACCCTCCCACGGCATGAACGCGACCAGCAGGTTCTTGCCGAGCGCCATCTCGCCGTTCTCGGTGGCCGGACCGTCGGCCAGGACCTGGCCCTCGATGATCCGGTCGCCCTCGGCGACGATGACCTTCTGGTTGACCGAGGTTCCCTGGTTGGACCGGGAGAACTTGGCCAGGCGGTACGTGATGTACGTGCCGTCGTCGTTGGTGGTGGTGATGTAGTCCGCGGAGACCTCCTGGACCACACCCGCCTTCTCGGCCTTGACCACGTCGCCGGCGTCGGCGGCGGAGCGGTACTCCATGCCGGTGCCGACCAGCGGGGACTCGCTCTTGATGAGCGGCACCGCCTGACGCATCATGTTCGCGCCCATGAGGGCACGGTTGGCGTCGTCGTGCTCGAGGAACGGGATCATGGCGGTCGCGACCGACACCATCTGGCGCGGCGAGACGTCCATGTAGTCGACGTCGTCACCGGGGACGTAGTCGACCTCGCCGCCACGGCGGCGGACCAGGACGCGGGCCTCGGAGAAGCGCATGTCGTCGTTGAGCGTGGCGTTGGCCTGCGCGATGACGAAGCGGTCCTCCTCGTCGGCGGTCAGGTAGTCCACGTCGTCCGTGACCTGGCCGTCGACGACCTTGCGGTAAGGCGTCTCGATGAAACCGAACGGGTTGATCCGGCCGTACGAGGCGAGCGAGCCGATCAGACCGATGTTCGGGCCTTCGGGCGTCTCGATCGGGCACATGCGGCCGTAGTGCGACGGGTGAACGTCACGGACCTCGAAGCCGGCCCGCTCACGGGAGAGACCACCCGGGCCGAGGGCGTTCAGACGACGCTTGTGCGTCAGCCCCGACAGCGGGTTGTTCTGGTCCATGAACTGGGACAGCTGGCTGGTGCCGAAGAACTCCTTGATGGAGGCGACGACCGGCCGGATGTTGATCAGGGTCTGCGGCGTGATCGCCTCGACGTCCTGGGTCGTCATGCGCTCGCGCACGACGCGCTCCATACGGGCGAGACCCGTACGGACCTGGTTCTGGATGAGCTCGCCGACGTTGCGGATGCGGCGGTTGCCGAAGTGGTCGATGTCGTCGGTCTCGACGACGATCTCCCGGCCCGACTCGCCGGTCGTCTCGGTCTCACCGGCGTGCAGCTTCACCAGGTACTTGATGGTGGCGATGACGTCGTCGGTGGTGAGCACGCCGGCGTCCAGCGGCTCGTCCGCGCCGAGCTTCTTGTTGACCTTGTAGCGGCCGACCTTGGCGAGGTCGTAGCGCTTCGGGTTGAAGTACAGGTTCTCCAGAAGCGTCTGCGCGGCCTCACGCGTGGGGGGCTCGCCCGGACGCAGCTTGCGGTAGATGTCGAGCAGCGCGTCGTCCTGGCCCTGGGTGTGGTCCTTCTCCAGGGTGGCGCGCATGGACTCGTACTCGCCGAACTCCTCGAGGATCTGCTCGGTGGTCCAGCCGAGAGCCTTGAGCAGGACGGTCACGGACTGCTTGCGCTTGCGGTCGATGCGCACACCGACCATGTCGCGCTTGTCGATCTCCATCTCCAGCCAGGCACCCCGGGACGGGATGATCTTGGCGGAGAAGATGTCCTTGTCGGACGTCTTGTCGATCGAGGAGTCGAAGTAGACGCCCGGCGAGCGGACGAGCTGCGACACGACGACACGCTCGGTGCCGTTGATGACGAAGGTGCCCTTGTTGGTCATGAGCGGGAAGTCGCCCATGAAGACCGTCTGGGACTTGATCTCGCCGGTCTCGTTGTTGGTGAACTCGGCGGTGACGAAGAGCGGGGCCGCGTACGTGAAGTCGCGGTCCTTGCACTCGTCGATGCTGTTCTTGGGGGGCTCGAAGCGGTGGTCGCGGAACGTCAGCGACATCGACCCGGAGAAGTCCTCGATCGGCGAGATCTCCTCGAAGATCTCTTCCAGACCGGACTTGGTGGGGACGTCCTGACCGGACTCCAGAGCCGACTCGACGCGAGCCTTCCAGGCGTCGTTGCCGAGGAGCCAGTCGAAGCTCTCGGTTTGCAGCGCGAGAAGGTTCGGAACCTCGAGGGGCTCCTTGATCTTTGCAAAGGAGATGCGCAGCGGGGCGGTGCTGGCAGCGTTGTTCGTATTCGCGGTCGAGGCATTGCGCGAGGCGGCCAAGAGGGGGTCCTTCCGAGGGCTCGGACTCACTACGCGCGTACCGGCCCCTCTTCCGTGCACGGAGACAGGGGGTGCCTGATGTGGCTAAAGAGCCAGGTCAGGCGTGCTCTGGTCGTCAGTGCTCGGGCGAGGGCAGACCCCTGGTGACGGGCAGGGGGCAGCTAACAGGCAGCGCAAAGGGTCAGTGTAGCCACTTGGCACACTGATGTCCAGTGCAGCTTTCGGGGACCGTGTTCGCTCCTCGTTGTTCTCACCACCTGTGCGGCAAGGCCTCGCCCTCAACGCACCCAGATACTGCCCTCTTCGCCGTCGATCCATGCCTCGGATTCGGATCCTTTGACGACGCCCTGAGAATTGCGCGCTGCGTGCGGTTCGTCAAGGCCCCCCTTGGCCCGAACCGGTTGCCTCCAGTGGCTCTCAGGGCCCCGGAGACGGCACGACGAAGATCACCATACTCTTCGCCGTCGCACGTGCAAGGCAGCCGCCGCCCAACCCCCGGTACGCCGAAGAGCGACCACCCGGATGGATGATCGCTCTTCGGTGCTACGGCGTTACAGACCCTGACGGATCCGTGGTGCCGGTGCGGTCTTACTTGACCTCGACGGAGGCGCCGGCGCCCTTGAGGGACTCGGCGGCCTTGTCGGCGGCCTCCTTGTTGACCTTCTCGAGGACCGGCTTCGGGGTGCCGTCGACGAGGTCCTTGGCCTCCTTCAGACCCAGGGAGGTCAGCTCGCGCACGACCTTGATGACCTGGATCTTCTTGTCGCCGGCGCCGGTGAGGATGACGTCGAACTCGTCCTTCTCCTCGGGGGCGTCGGCAGCGGCGCCACCAGCGGCACCACCGGCGACGACGACCGGCGCGGCAGCGGCGGCGGTGACGTCGAACTTCTCCTCGAAGGCCTTCACGAACTCGGAGAGCTCGATGAGGGTCATCTCCTCGAACTGGGCAAGCAGGTCGTCCTGGCTGAGCTTCGCCATGATGGCGGTCCTTCCACTAATTCGGCAGGTGCCGGATGTACGGGGTGAGGCGGGCGTACGTCGGGCCCGCTGCGACCCGTGCCGCTAGGCGGCGTGGGTCAGAAAGCGAGCCGAATTACTCGGCACCGCCCTGCTCGTCCTGCTTGGCACGGAGCGCGTCCACGGTGCGGACGAGCTTCGACGGCAGCGCCTGGAAGACAGAGGCAGCCTGGGACTGCTTGCCCTTCATGGCACCGGCCAGCTTGGAGAGCAGAACCTCGCGGGACTCAAGGTCCGCAAGCTTCTTGATCTCGTCGGCGGACATCGCCTTGCCGTCAAGGACACCGCCCTTGATGACGAGGTTCGGGTTGTCCTTGGCGAAGTCGCGCAGACCCTTCGCCGACTCCACCGGGTCACCGGTGACGAAGGCGACGGCCGTCGGACCAGCGAAGAGCTGGTCGTCGAGCGTGATCCCGGCCTCGTTGGCCGCAATCTTGGTCAGCGTGTTCTTCACCACGGCGTACTGGGCGTTCTCACCGAGCGACCGGCGCAGCGTCTTGAGCTGCGCCACGGTGAGACCGCGGTACTCGGTCAGCACGGCGGCGTTGGAGCTGCGGAACTTGTCCGTCAGCTCGGCAACCGCGGCAGCCTTTTCGGGCGTCGCCATAGAGCCTCGGCCTCCTTCCGGGTGATTCGGACCGCGCGGACCCGAAGGAGGACTGGGGAAAACGAAACGCCCCGGCGCAGGCGCACGGGGCGTGACTCGACCGGTCGGCATGCGCGTGAGCGCGTGCTCCGGGAGTTCATCCACAGTCACCTGCGCGGGTCGTCCGCAGTTCAGCGGATCCTTCGGCCACCGTGACTCTCGCGAGCACACGGCAACGACCAGCGGTCTTTGGCTTCGTCGAAGAGCGTACGTGAACGGGGCAGTGTCAAGCAAATCCGCCCGTACGGCGATCCGGCCGTGCCGGATCTCAGCCCTGCTGGGACTCAGCCCTGCTGGGCTTCCTTCATCATCTCCGCCAGGTCGACCGTGTCCTTGGCCGGCGGGGCGGTGACCTTCACGGGCTCGTTGATGCCGAGGAAGGTGATGGTCATGTCCAGCGGGCCCTTGTCGGCGTCGCCTCGCATCCGGAACTGCTTGGTGTGGTCGTCGCCGTCGACCCACATGTCCATAGTGAGCTTGTCGATGCCCATCTTCTCGTACTGCTCGATGCTCTTCTGCCGCTTCTCCCGGGTGGCCTTGTCCTCGTCCGCGAGGGACTTCTCCAGGTCGGCGAGGGTGACGGTGCCCTTGTAGTGGGTGGTCTCGACTCCCTCGACGGTCTCGGTGCCGACCTTCTCCACGTCCTTGGCGCCGGTGAGGAAGGTGGACTCGGTCGCCGGGTTCTTGTCGGCCTGGGAGGCTCCGCCCAGCTGGTTCAGCTCGTCGCCGGCGCCCATCGCGCCCAGGTCGAACTTCATCCAGCTCTTGCCGTCCATCTCCTTGGCCGCCGCGGCTCCGCCGCCGAGGTACATGGCCTTGTCGACGATCCGGATCTCCGCCTTGGCGTCGGCGCCCTGGTCGAGCGCCGACATCTTCATGCTCATCGCGAGCGTGGGCTCGATCTGCATCTGGGCCTCGGCCTCGACCCGGCCCTCCTCGGGGGCCTGCCCGGTCATGCGGTAGCGGAAGGAGTCGATCTCCTCCGTGTTCTTCGCCGCCTTGGCGACGGCCGCCGCCGGCGTCATCTCCGGGGACTGACCGGCCTCGTCCCCCTTGGAGCAGCCCACCGCACCGGCGGCGAGCAGCAGCGCGGCCAGTCCGGCACCGACGGGCATGCGTACGGAAGTCTTCATGCTTTCCCCCCACGGGAATCAGTGAACACGGGAGAAGACAGACTGCTTCTCCACAGCAAGGACGTGAGCTTATCCGGAATGGTTCGAACGATCTTGTGATTTGCGAACCGTCTTGTGCTGTCTGTGGCTCAGCCGTCGTCCCGTGTCTGCCGCAGCAGCTCCGTGAAGTCCGCCGTGTCGGAGGCCGGCGGGCGTTCGGCGGCCACCGCTACGCCGTAGTCGCTGTAGTACGCGGTCTGGGTCAGCTCCCCGGTCTCCGTCCGTCCCCGCTCGACCTTCTTGACCAGCAGGTCCCGGTCGTCCACCCAGATGTCGACGGTCTGCCCGGCCCTGCCGCCCACGGTGCCGGTCCAGTGCGTCGTGCGCCGGCCACGGGTCGTCTCCTCCCCCACCCTGCGTACGTCGTCGGAGGCCAGGAGCCGCTTCACCGTCCGGTCGGGCGTGGTGCCGCGCATCCCGTCCGCGACACCGGCCGCGCCGCTTCCCAGGTCCTCCAGGTCGGCGTAGCCGTACTTGATCCAGTGCCGGCCGCCCACCCGGTCGGCGAACTCGTCGCCCATCCGGGCGTAGTACGCGTCGGGCAGGTACCTGGCTTCCATGGCGGTGGTGCCCAGTCGGCGCATGGTCTCGGCGGTCGTACCGCCCGTGTAGGTGATCTTCAGGGTGCCGGTGAGACCGTCGTCCCAGCCGAGGGCTCCCGTGGCCTCCAGGGAGAGCTCACCCCCCATGACGGTCGTGGACTCGACCCGCGCGGAGCCCGCCCGCGCGGTGGCCCGTTCCGCCGAGCGCAGGGGTGCGGTCGACGGGTCGGCGGACGCCGTGGAGCCGGTGGGTCCGCCGGAGGAGGTGCAGGCCGTGACACACCCCAGCGCGACCGTCACCGCGATCGACGCGACCGTACGGCGTGACCTGGTGCTGTTCGTGCCCCTCATCCGCCCACCCCCTGCCCCGCACGTTAACGCAGGGCTGCGACACCCGTACGGAAAACCGAACGGGCCCCGCACCTCGGAAGGTGCGGGGCCCGTGAACCGGTGGGGCGAGCCGTGGGCTCAGACCGCGGCCGGGTCCTCCTCGACGAGGAGGTTGCGGGTGCGGTTGGAGTCCAGCGGAATGCCGGGGCCCATCGTGGTGCTGAGGGCGGCCTTCTTGATGTACCGGCCCTTGGCGGCCGACGGCTTCAGGCGGAGGACTTCCTCCAGCGCCGCGGCGTAGTTCTCCACCAGCTTGGTGTCGTCGAACGACGTCTTGCCGATGATGAAGTGCAGGTTCGAGTGCTTGTCGACGCGGAACTCGATCTTGCCGCCCTTGATGTCGTTGACAGCCTTGGCGACGTCCGGGGTCACGGTGCCGGTCTTGGGGTTCGGCATGAGACCACGGGGACCGAGCACGCGGCCGAGGCGGCCGACCTTGCCCATGAGGTCCGGGGTGGCGACGACGGCGTCGAAGTCCAGACGGCCCTTCGACACCTCGTCGATCAGCTCGTCGGCGCCGACGATGTCGGCGCCCGCGGCACGCGCGGCCTCGGCACGGTCACCGGTCGCGAAGACCAGGACCCGGGCGGTCTTACCGGTGCCGTGCGGGAGGTTCACGGTGCCACGGACCATCTGGTCGGCCTTGCGCGGGTCGACACCCAGACGGAAGGCGACCTCGACGGTGCCGTCGAACTTGGTCGTGGAGGTCTCCTTGGCGAGACGGACGGCCTCGAGCGGGGCGTAGAGCTTCTCCCGGTCGATCTTGGCGTCCGCAGCGCGGAGAGACTTGCTGCGCTTGCTCACTACTGCTCCTGTTGGCTTTTTAGGAGTCGTGGTACGGGCCGAGCAGGCCCCGCCACTTCTGCTTGCTTACGGGGTGGAGGTCAGCCCTCGACCGTGACGCCCATGGAACGAGCGGTACCGGCGATGATCTTCTCCGCCTGGTCCAGGTCGTTGGCGTTGAGGTCGGGCATCTTGGTGGTGGCGATCTCACGGACCTGGTCACGCGTGATCTTCGCGACCTTGGTCTTGTGCGGCTCGCCGGAGCCCTTCTCCACGCCCGCGGCCTTGAGGATCATCTTGGCGGCCGGCGGCGTCTTGGTGATGAAGGTGAAGGAGCGGTCCTCGTAGACCGTGATCTCCACCGGGATGACCCAGCCACGCTGCGACTCGGTCGCGGCGTTGTAGGCCTTGCAGAACTCCATGATGTTCACGCCGTGCTGACCCAGCGCGGGGCCGACCGGCGGAGCCGGGTTGGCGGCACCGGCCTGGATCTGGAGCTTGATGAGCCCCGTGACCTTCTTCTTCTTGGGAGGCATAGCTCTCCGGGTCCTTTCGATTCGGGTCCTGCCCGCGTCTCGGGGACCACCCGGACGCAGGCATACCGCACAACGATAACGGGTATGGATGTGCGGCTGAAAACCGAGCAGGTCAGACGGGCAGCGTGGGCCCGTCCGACCTGTTCGGAAGCTGTACGTCCAAAAGAAGCTAGTTCTTCTGGATCTGGTCGAAGCTCAGCTCGACCGGGGTCTCGCGGCCGAAGATCTCGACGAGGCCCTTGACCTTCTTCGAGTCGGCGTTGATCTCGTTGATCGTGGCCTGCAGCGTGGCGAACGGGCCGTCGGTGACGGTGACCGAGTCGCCGACCTCGAAGTCCAGGACCTGGACCTCGACCTTGCGCTGCGGAGCCGGCTTGCCCTCGGCCTCGGCGGCCTCGCGGGCGGCCTTCTCCTCGGCCTCCGGGGCGAGCATCTTGACGATCTCGTCCAGCGTCAGCGGGTACGGGTCGTAGGCGTTGCCGACGAAGCCGGTGACGCCGGGGGTGTTGCGGACGACGCCCCAGGACTCGTTGGTCAGGTCCATGCGGACGAGGACGTAACCCGGCAGCTTGTTCTGCCGGATCGTCTTGCGGTCGCCGTTCTTGATCTGGACGACCTCTTCCTGCGGCACCTCGGCCTGGAAGATGTAGTCCTCGACGTTGAGGGAGACGGCGCGCTGCTCGAGGTTGGTCTTCACGCGGTTCTCGTAACCGGCGTAGGTGTGGATGACGTACCACTCGCCGGGGAGGACGCGCAGCTCGCGGCGGAGCGCCTCGATCGGGTCGAGCTCGGGCTCCTCGGGCGCGGCCTCGGCCTCGTCGGTCTCGGCGTCCGCGGTCTCTTCGGTCTCGGTCTCGTCCGTCTCGGATTCGTCCGTCTCGGCCTCGTCGGCGTCCGCGGTGTCGGCCTCGACGGCCTCGTCCTGGGCCTCGGCGGTCTCGTCCGCGTCCGCGGCGGCGTCGTCGGCAGCCTCGGTCTCGGCGGAGACCTGGGTGTCCTCGTTGTCGGCGCCCTCGACGGTGCCGAGCTCGTCCTCGACGGACTCGACCGGCTCGATGGCGTCGTTCACGTTCGGGTCAGACACGGTGGCTGCTTCTTCCTGGATACATAGGGGTGGAACACGCGAAAGGGGCGCCGGGTACCTCGGCGCCCTTCGCTCTCGACTCAGCCGAAGACGTACTTGGCGGCGTGAGAGAAGCCATAGTCAATCAGAGTCACCAGGCCGATCATGATGACCACGAAGATGATCACCACGGTGGTGTACGTCGACAGCTGACTGCGAGTCGGCCAGACAACCTTGCGGAGCTCCGCGACGATCTGGCGGTAGAAGAGCGCCAGCCGCTTCAGCGGGCCCTTCTTGGCACGCTTGCCGCCCTTGCGGGACTTCTTCTTGGAGTCCGGAGCCTCGTCCTCGGCATCAGGCATGTCGATGGAGCCCACGGCGTCCGTCACTCGTCCTCACCTGATTCCGGGTCGTGGCCGTGCCGCGCCCGGTCTGAGCCGCACGGCGGTGCATTGCTGTACGTACATGCGCACACCCTGGCGAAGGTGTGTGTAGCAGGGCCGGAGGGACTTGAACCCCCAACCGCTGGTTTTGGAGACCAGTGCTCTACCAATTGAGCTACGACCCTTTGTGTGTCCCCAACGTACCGCATCCGTCCGGATGCTCGGTGTGCACCGGATGAGTGCGGGCCGCTGAAGGCCAACGAGGTGAGAGTGTACGTGCTCAACGGCCGGGCGTCGAACAGAAAGGACGTCCGGACTGATGTTCAGGGCTCCGCCCGGTCCGTGGCGGGGCCCGTGCGGGGCTCGGTCCGGTCCGGTATCAGGTCCCGGTCCGGTTCTGTTCAGTCCGTGAAACCCCTGTGCCCGGGAAGTTTCCGGTCTGGAACGATGGGGCCATGAGCGCTGCAACCCCTCCCACCGAGCGCCGGGTCTCCGCCCGAGTCGGCGCGATCTCCGAGTCCGCCACCCTCGCCGTGGACGCCAAGGCCAAGGCCCTCAAGGCCGCCGGGCGACCGGTGATCGGCTTCGGCGCCGGTGAGCCCGACTTCCCGACGCCGGACTACATCGTCGAGGCCGCGATCGAGGCCTGCAAGAACCCGAAGTTCCACCGCTACACGCCGGCCGGCGGCCTGCCCGAGCTGAAGGCCGCGATCGCCGCGAAGACGCTGCGCGACTCCGGCTACGAGGTCGACCCGTCGCAGATCCTGGTCACCAACGGCGGCAAGCAGGCCATCTACGAGGCGTTCGCCGCGATCCTCGACCCGGGCGACGAGGTCATCGTCCCGGCGCCGTACTGGACGACGTACCCCGAGTCGATCCGGCTGGCCGGCGGTGTCCCGGTCGAGGTCGTCGCCGACGAGACGACCGGCTACCGGGTGAGCGTGGAGCAGCTGGAGGCCGCGCGCACCGAGAAGACGAAGGTCGTCCTGTTCGTGTCGCCGTCGAACCCGACGGGCGCGGTGTACAGCGAGGCCGAGACCGAGGCGATCGGCAAGTGGGCCGTCGAGCACGGGCTGTGGGTGCTGACGGACGAGATCTACGAGCACCTCGTCTACGGCGACGCCTCCTCGGTGTCCATGCCGGCGGTCCTGCCCGAGCTGCGCGACAAGTGCGTCGTGGTCAACGGTGTCGCCAAGACGTACGCGATGACCGGCTGGCGGGTCGGGTGGGTCATCGGCCCGAAGGACGTGGTCAAGGCCGCGACGAACCTCCAGTCGCACGCCACGTCCAACGTGTCCAACGTCGCCCAGGCGGCGGCGCTGGCCGCGGTCTCCGGCGACCTCGACGCCGTGGCGAAGATGCGGGAGGCCTTCGACCGGCGCCGCAGGACGATCGTGCGGATGCTCAACGAGATCGACGGCGTGCTGTGCCCGGAGCCGGAGGGGGCGTTCTACGCCTACCCGTCGGTGAAGGGGCTGCTCGGCAAGGAGATCCGCGGCAAGCGTCCGCAGGACACGGTGGAGCTGGCCGCGCTGATCCTGGAGGAGGCCGAGGTCGCGGTGGTGCCGGGTGAGGCCTTCGGTACGCCCGGATACCTGCGGCTGTCGTACGCGCTCGGGGACGAGGACCTCGTGGAGGGCGTGAGCCGGGTCCAGAAGCTGCTGGCGGAGGCGCGGGACTGACCCGCCGTTCCTTGAGCAGGGCCGCACCTCGACGTCGAGGTGCGGCCCTGTTTGTTTGTGCGAGCAAGACCACGTACGGGGAAAGTGCTGTCGGGCCGGGCGTGTCGTGCGGCAGGATCACGGAATGGAGCGTGTACGTGATCTCTCTGAACTGCCGAAGGCCCATCTGCACCTGCACTTCACCGGGTCGATGCGACCCACGACCCTGCTGGAACTGGCCGACAAGCACGGTGTGCGGCTGCCCGAGACGCTCACCGAGGCGCTGGGCCGCGGCGAGTCGCCGAAGCTGCGGGCCACGGACGAGCGGGGGTGGTTCCGCTTCCAGCGGCTGTACGACGCGGCGCGGTCGTGTCTTCAGGAGCCGGAGGACATCCAGCGGCTGGTGCGGGAGGCCGCGGAGGAGGATCTGCGAGACGGGTCGCGGTGGCTGGAGATCCAGGTGGACCCGACGTCGTACGCGCCGCGGCTGGGTGGGCTGATCCCGGCGTTGGAGATCATCCTGGACGCGGTCGAGACGACCGTGCGGGACACCGGGATCGGGATGCGGGTGCTGGTGGCCGCGAACCGGATGAAGCATCCGCTGGACGCGCGGACGCTGGCGCGGCTGGCGGTGCGGTACGCGGACCGGGGGGTCGTCGGGTTCGGGCTGTCGAACGACGAGCGGCGGGGGATGGCGCGGGACTTCGACCGGGCGTTCGCGATCGCGCGGGACGGGGGGCTGCTGAGTGCGCCGCACGGGGGTGAGCTGACCGGGCCGGCGTCGGTGCGGGACTGTCTGGACGACCTGGAGGCGGACCGGGTCGGGCACGGGGTGCGGGCGGCGGAGGACCCGCGGCTGCTGAAGCGGCTGGCCGACCGGCAGGTGACGTGCGAGGTGTGTCCGGCGTCGAACGTCGCGCTGGGCGTGTACGAGAAGCCGGAGGACGTGCCGCTGCGGACGCTGTTCGAGGCGGGGGTGCCGATGGCGCTGGGCGCGGACGATCCGCTGCTCTTCGGGGCGCGGCTGGCGGCGCAGTACGAGATCGCGCGCGAGCACCACGGGTTCACGGACGCGGAACTGGCGGAACTGGCGCGGCAGTCGGTACGGGGGTCGGCTGCACCGGAGGCTGTGAAGGGGAGGCTGTTGGCGGGGGTGGATGAGTGGCTGGTGGAGTGATGGGGGTGCGGTTGCCTGCGGCGCCGCTGCGGGTAGCGCGCGGTGTGTGGTCTGTGGGTCGGGGCCGCGCCGGGGGGTGTCCGTCCTCGGAACGGCGCGGAATCGGTCGGCCACGGGGCTGAACGGCGCGGACGCGCCAACCGCTACGGGCGGACACCCCCCGACACGTCCCCTTCCCGCCGTACGCGGCTGACCGCCCGCGCGGGCGGGTGGTGCCACGCCGTCCCGCCCAGCTGCGGGCAGTCGTGCCGCTGGGGCGGCACGGGTGGGCGGTGGGGGTCCCCCCGCTCGAGCGAAGCCGAGAGTGGGGGAGGCACCCCGCAGCGCCGGGCCGCGCGACCCACCCCCGACGACCACACCCGCGCCGGGCACCCCGTCAGCGCCGGGCCGCGCACCCACCCCCCGACGCCCACACCCACGCCGGGTGAGCCGTGAACGCCGGGTGCCGTCACCCACCCCCGCCGATCCCCACCAACACCGTCCGCACCAGCCTCCGCGCAAAGGCGTCAGCCGCCGGCATCCCGCCCTCCCCCACCGCGTCGTACGCGAACGCCCGCTGCGCACAAGCCCCCAGCAACAGCGACGCCGCCGCGAACGTGTCCGCGTCCCCCCGTACCCGCCCCGCGGCCTGCTCGGCACGCAGGTAGGCGTCCAGGCCCTCGATCGGCAGGTGCGGGCCGGTGCCCAGCTCCCGCATCGCCTCGTCGTGCCGTCGCTTCAGCTCCGTCTGGGCGTACAGCGACGCGGCGATCGGGAAGCTCTGCTCGTAGAAGAGCGCGGCCTGGTGGGCGATCTCCGTGAGGTTCTCCTCCAGCGGGGCCCGGTCCGGCTCGGCGGCAAGGCTCCGCAGCAGGGGGCCCAGCCGGGGCAGCCGCTCGGAGAGGACGCGGATGAACAGCTCCTCCTTGCTCGCGAAGTGCTTGTACAGCGCCGCCTCGGAGCAGTCCGCCCCTTTGGCGATCTCCTTGGTGGTGGCACGGGCGAGCCCGACGGTGAGCATCAGTTCGTGTGCGGCGTCCAGGAGGCGTTCCCGGGTCGGCTTGGTGGGCGGCATTGCTGCTCCAGTCGGGGCTTGACCGGTGGGTGAGTGCTTACTCACTATAGGAGAGACCGGGGTGAGTGAGTACTCACCCACCGAATCGTCGGATGGGGTACGCCATGAAACTCACCGTCTTCGGTGCCACCGGAGGCATCGGCCAGGAGGTCGTACGCCAGGCGCTCGGCGCGGGGCACCACGTCACCGCCGTCGTCCGGGACCCCGCGCGGCTGACCGTGACCGGGGAGCGCCTGGAGGTGTTCCGCGCGGATCTGAGCGACCCGGCGTCGGTGCGTCCGGCGGTGGCCGGGCGGGACGCGGTGCTGTCCGGGCTCGGCGCCCGCAGCCGGAAGGACGCGGGCGTCGCGACCCGGCTGACCCGGACGGTGCTCGGCGCGATGGGCGCGGAGGACGTGCGCCGGGTGCTGGTGGTCAGCGCCGCCCCGGTGGGGCCGCGGCCGCAGGGCGACGGCCCTCTGGACCGGACGGTGCGCGGCGTCGTCTCCGCCCTGCTGAAGGACGTGTACGCCGACCTGCGCGCCATGGAGGAGGAGCTGGCGCGCAGCGGCATGGACTGGACGGTCGTCCGACCGCCGCGGCTGCAGGACAAGCCGCTCTCGGGCCGGTACCGGACGGTGGTCGGCGGTTTCCCGGCCAAGGGGCGTTTCGTCGGCCGGGCCGACGTCGCACACGCGATGCTGGCGCTGACCGAGGACGCGGCGACCGTGAAGCAGGGTGTGGGTGTGGCCTACTGACACGGCACGGGGCGTGGGCCCCTAAAGGCTGACGCCGACCGTCACCGGTTCGTTGACCAGCGTGACGCCGAAGGCCTCCCGGACGCCGGCGACGACCTCGCGGGCCAGGGCCAGCAGATCCTCTGTGGTCGCCTCGCCGCGGTTGGTGAGGGCCAGGGTGTGCTTGGTGGAGATGCGGGCGGGGCCGGTGCCGTAGCCCTTGGTGAAGCCGGCCTTGTCGATCAGCCAGGCGGCGGAGGTCTTGATCCGGCCCTCGCCCGCGGGGAAGGCGGGCGGTTCCGCGGCGTCGCCGAGGCGTTCGGCCACGCGGGAGCGGAAGGCGGCGAATTCGTCGTCCGTGAGGATCGGGTTGGTGAAGAACGAGCCGGCCGACCAGGTGTCGTGGTCCTCGGGGTCCAGGACCATGCCCTTGCCCGCGCGGAGCTTCAGCACGGTGTCGCGGGCGGCGGCCAGCGGTACCCGGTCGCCGGCCTCGACGCCCAGGGCGCGGGCCGTCTCGGCGTAGCGGAGGGGCGCGGAGAGCCCGTCGGCGTCCTCCAGCTTGAAGAGGACGCGCAGGACTACGTACCGCTCGGGCTCCGCCTTGAAGCGGCTGTGGCGGTAGGAGAAGGCGCAGTCGGCGTTGGCGAGGGTGACCGTCTCGCGGTTCCTGCGGTCGTAGGCGGTGACCTCGGTGATCGTCGAGGAGACCTCCTGGCCGTACGCGCCGACGTTCTGGATCGGGGTGGCGCCCGCCGAGCCGGGGATGCCGGCCAGGCACTCGACGCCGGCGAGGCCGGCCTCGACGGTGCGGGCGACGGCGTCGGTCCAGATCTCGCCGGCCGCGACTTCGAGCGTCGTGCCGTCGAGGAAGAGGCCGCGCGTGGCGATGTGCAGGGCGGTGCCGTCGAAGCCCTTGTCGCCGATGACCAGGTTGGACCCGCCGCCGATGAGCAGCAGGGGCGTGCCGGTGTCGTCGGCCTCGCGGACGGCGGCGATGACGTCGGCGTCGGTGGTGGCCGTGATCAGGCGGGTCGCGGGGCCGCCCAGCCGGAAGGTGGTCAGCGGGGCGAGGGGGGCGTCGTGGAGTTCCTGCACGCGGTCAAGGGTACGAGACGGCGGTGACAGGGCCGGGCAGCGGGAAACGCCCCGGCCGGTCGGCCGGGGCGTTCCTCGGTTCGGGTCGGGCGTACTCGTACTTCGGCGGCAGGGTGGGCGCGGGCCGGGCGGTGAGGGGCGTGTGGGCTGCCTTCGCTTCTCGTCCGCCGGTCAGCGGGTGGCCGCTTCGGCGGGTGGGAGGAGTTCCGGGTCGGTGGGTGGCTGGAGTTCCGGGTCGGTGGGTGGCTGGGTCTGGCGGTGGTCCGCGGGCAGCGCGCCGTTCCCGCGGCGGGCCGGGATCAGCAGGGCCGCGACGCCCGCGAGGGCGACGACCGCGGCGCCCACCGCGATCGCCGGCCGCAGTCCGTCGACGAAGGACTGCGCGGACCCGTACCCGCCCTGGGCCGCGAAGATCGAGGACATCACCGCGATGCCGAGCGCGCCGCCCACCTCGCGCAGGGCGTTGTTGGCGCCCGAGGCGATGCCCTGTTCCGCCTGGACGACGCTGGACATCACCAGGGCGGAGGCCGGGGCGAAGAAGAGAGCCATGCCGATGCCGCTGAGGATGAGGCCGGGCAACTGGGCGGCGTATGTGACGTCGGCGGTGACCACGTAGGCGAGGTAGCCGAGTCCGGCCGCCTGGAGGAAGAGGCCGGCGGCGACGACCGGGCGGCCGCCGATCCGGTCCGAGAGGATTCCGGCGAGCGGCGCGACCAGCATCGGCATGCCGGTCCAGGGCAGCATCCGCAGGCCCGCCTCGGTGGGCGTGTAGCCGAGCACGTTCTGCATGTACTGGCTGAGCAGGAAGATCGAGCCGAACATCCCCAGGAACATCAGCAGGCTCGCCGCGTTGACGCCGGCGAAGGCGCGGGAGCGGAACAGCCGCATCGGGAGCATGGGATTCCTCGCCCGGGTGCTGTAGAGGACGAAGGCGACGAGGAGCGCGGCGCCCGCGAACAGGCTCGTCAGCACCACCGGGCCGGTCCAGCCGTCGACGGGCCCGCGGACCAGGCCGTAGACGATGCCGAAGAGTCCGCCGCTGGCGAGCAGCGTGCCGGGGACGTCGAGCGGCGCGCCGGTGCCGTGCGACTCGGCGAGGCGGAGGCGGGCGAGCGGCAGGAGGGCCAGGCCCAGCGGAACGTTCAGCCAGAAGATCCACTGCCAGGAGATGTGCTCGGTGAGACTTCCGCCGACCAGCGGACCGGAGGCGACGGCGAGCCCGTTGACGGCGCCCCAGATGCCGTACGCCATCCCGCGTCGTTCGGCGGGCACGGCGGCCGTCAGCAGGGTCAGGGTGAGCGGCATCATGATGGCCGCGCCGACGCCCTGCACCGCGCGGGCGGCGATCAGCGAGTCGATGCCGGGTGCCATGGCCGCGGCGGCGGAGGCCGCGGTGAAGACGGTGATGCCGACGAGGAAGAGCCTGCGGCGGCCGAAGCGGTCGCCGAGTGCCGCGCCGAACATCAGGAGGACGGCGAAGGTGAGCGTGTAGGCGCTCACGGTCCATTCGAGGTCGTGCAGCGCCCCGCCCAGGTCCTCGCGGATGGCGGGCAGGGCGGTGGTGACGACGAGGTTGTCCAGGGCCGCCATGAAACCGGCGACGCTGGTGATGACGAGGGCCCAGGCCGTTCCCCCACGGCGGGCGCTCCCTTGTGCGCCGTGCTGTGACATCTCTCCCCCAGAGGGTGTGCACTGCTTGCGTCGGACTTCTGTCGATTAGTTATTGATTACTAACTTCTGCGCCCATGCGGAAGCGCGAAGCGCAGTGAAACGCAAGCCCGCGCGGGCGCCGGGCACCTACGCCTCACATACCTACGCCTCGCCTTGACCGGTCTTGGCCCTCGCCGAAATGTAGAAGCCTTCCCAGATCCGGTGCTCCGGCGGGAAGCCCATGCCGACCAGGGCGTTGACGAGCATGCCGTACGCCATGAAGGTCGTCGTCTCGCCCACGTCGCCGCCGAGGGGCACATGAACGGCGTCGAAGAGCTCCATCCAGCACTTGCGCACCATCTCGCCGAACTCGAGGTCCCCGGCGGCCTCGGCCGCCGCCACGGCCACGTACGTCTGCAACTGCATCTGGAGCTTTTCGGGCTGTTCGGCGATCAGCTGCGTGTAGGCGTTCGCCATGGCGTGCAGCGCCTCTTCGCCGTGGAGGCCCTCAGAGGCTTCCATGAAGACCCTGCGCGCGTCCTGGAGACATCGCTCCGCCGCCGCCAGGAAGATCGCCTTCTTGCCCGGGAAGAGCCGGAAGAGGTACGGCTGGGAGACCCCCACCCGCTTGGCGATGGCCTCGGTGGACGTGCCGTAATAGCCGCCCCGGGCGAACTCGCTCATCGCCGCACGGATGACGCTTTCGCGCCTCTCCTCTGCGCTCATCCTGACCATGACGAGTAAGTTAGTACTCAATCACTAACTAGGTCAACCGCAGACGGGTACGCGGACACAGGTAAGGGGCGCACTCCCTTGGAGGACGCCCCTTACACCTGCATGTATCAGGCCAGCCGTACGACCGCGCGGGACCTGCCCAGCACCTTCTGTCCGGCGCTGGTCGCCGTCAGATCGACGCGGACGGTGTTGTCGTCGAGCTTGGCGGCGACCTTTCCGCTGACCTCGATGACGGCCCCCTTGTCGTCGTTCGGGACGACGACGGGCTTGGTGAAGCGGACGCCGTACTCGACGACCGAGCCCGGGTCACCGGTCCAGTCGGTGACCACGCGGATCGCCTCGGCCATGGTGAACATGCCGTGCGCGATGACGTCCGGGAGGCCGACCTCCTTGGCGAACTTCTCGTTCCAGTGGATGGGGTTGAAGTCGCCGGAGGCACCCGCGTACCGGACGAGCGTGGCCCGGTCCACGGGGAAGCTCTGGGCGGGCAGCTCGGTACCGACCTCGACGTCGGAGTAGGAGATCTTCGCCGTCATCGAATGCTCACGCCTCCTCGGCCGCGCGGGCCACCAGCTTGATCCAGGCGGTCACGACGTGCTCGCCGGCCTCGTCGTGGACCTCACCGCGGACGTCCAGGATGTCGTTGCCCGCCATGGACTTGATCGCCTCGATGGACGAGGTGACGCTCAGCCGGTCACCCGCGCGGACCGGGCGGGAGTATGCGAACTTCTGGTCGCCGTGCACCACCCGGCTGTAGTCCAGACCGAGCCGCGGGTCCTCGATGACCTGCGCGGCCGCACGGAACGTGACGGAGAACACGAAGGTCGGCGGCGCGATCACGTCCGGATGGCCGAGCGCCTTCGCCGCCTCGGCGTCCGTATACGCCGGGTTCGCGTCCCCCACCGCCTCCGCGAACTCACGGATCTTCTCCCGGCCCACCTCGTAGGGCTCGGTGGGCGGATAGGTCCGCCCCACGAAGGACTGGTCGAGCGCCATGGGCTCGGCACCTCCTGCTGGTCTCTGTCTACCTGTTGCCGTCTGCCTGCGGACGGCGAAACGACGTGAGGCCGCCCCCGAGCTTCGGGGACGGCCTCACGTACGAGCCTGATTTATCGCGTTTCGCGGTGCGCGGTGTGCGCGTTGCAACGCGGGCAGTGCTTCTTCATCTCCAGTCGGTCCGGGTTGTTACGCCGGTTCTTCTTGGTGATGTAGTTCCGCTCCTTGCACTCCACGCAGGCCAGCGTGATCTTCGGGCGGACGTCGGTGGCAGCCACGTGAAGTGCTCCTTGACGAACGGATTGATGGTATTAACGCAGGAAAGAGTAGCCGATTGAAGGACCGACCCCGCAATCGGCTACTAAGAGTAGCGGTGACCGGACTTGAACCGGTGACACAGCGATTATGAGCCGCTTGCTCTACCGACTGAGCTACACCGCTGTGATGCGATCGGGCCCCGCCTCGCGGCGGGAACCTCTCACACCAGAGCCCCAAAACGGAATCGAACCGTTGACCTTCTCCTTACCATGGAGACGCTCTGCCGACTGAGCTATTGGGGCGAGCGATGAAGACATTACACGGTCGCCCGCCGTTCGCCCAAATCCGTTTCGCCGCCCCTGCCCCGGCCCGTCCCGACCACCGCGCAGCGGCGGACCGCGCCGGTACGACTATTGCGCTCCTCCGCGCCACGAGCTGATCACCGTCCTAGGCTCGACTCACTCTGCGTGATCTTGCGTCCCCCACTGCGCAGCCCCGAGCCCAGAGGAGCGCGATGCCCGACAGCCAGCCGCAGCCCTCCCCTTCGCCCTCCCCCTCCGGTTCCGCCGGTCCCGGCTCGCTCCTGCTGACCGGGGCCCGCCTCACCGACGGCCGGACCGTGGACGTACGGCTGCACGGCGGACGCATCGAGGCGGTCGGCACGGCCGGCAGTCTGTCCCCGGCCGGCGCCTGCGGCCCCGGCACCCGCGTCGACCTCGGCGGCTACCTGCTCCTGCCCGCCCCCGCCGACCCCCACGTCCACGGCGACACCGCGCTGACGGCCGAGACTCCGGGTCCCGTCTCCTGCGACCCCCTGGACGTCCAGCGGCGGGCCACCGAGGCCGCCCTGCTCCAGCTGGGGCACGGGACGACCGCGCTGCGGGCGCACGTACGCGTGGGCGCCGTTCCGGGGCTCGGCGCGCTGACCGGCGTACTGCGGGCCCAGCGCTCGCTGCGCGGGCTGACCGACCTGACCGCGGTGGCGATGCCGAGGGTGCTGACCGGGGCGGCCGGCGCCGACGGACTGGCGCTGCTGCGGGACGCGGTCAAGATGGGCGCGGACGCGGTGGGCGGCTGCCCGGACCTGGACCCCGATCCGACGGGCTACGTGGAGGCCGTCCTCGAGGTCGCCGCCGAGCACGGCTGCCCGGTCGACCTGCACACGGACGCCGCCGACCCCGCACGGCTGGCCCGGCTGGCGGCGATGGCGGGCGGACTGCGCCCCGGGGTGACCCTGGGCCCCTGCGAGGGCCTCGCCCGGCTCCCCTCCGACGTGGCCGCCCGGGCGGCGGACCGCCTCGCTGCGGCCGGAGTGACCGTCGTATGCCTGCCGCAGGGCGCCTGCGGCGCCGTGGAGGGCCGCGACGGCACGGCACCGGTACGGCTGCTGCGGGCGGCCGGGGTGCGGGTCACCGCCGGGAGCGGCGCCCTGCGGGACGTGTCGAACCCGGTCGGGCGCGGCGACCCCCTGGAGGCGGCGTACCTGCTGGCCTCGCGCCACGGGCTGCGTCCCGAGGACGCCTACGACGCGGTGAGCACGGCGGCACGGACGGCCCTGGGCCTGCCCGAGGTACGGGTGGAGGCGGGTTTCCCGGCCGAACTCCTCGCGGTGCGCGGGGACCGGCTGGCGGGGGCGCTGTCCCTGGCGTACAGCCGGATCGTGGTACATCGGGGGCGCGTGGTGGCACGGACGAGCGCGGTACGGGAGTACGGCGACTCGGCAACCGCGACCGACCTGGGGCTGCCGCGACAGGGGCGTGGGGGGCCTGGGAGGCGCTGAGGGCTTGGGAGGCGCTGAGGGGCTGGAGGGCTGAGGGGCTAAGGGAAGGCAGCGCGGCACGAGGGCACCGAGGCGTCCGGAAATGCTCACGGCGGCGCGCCGGGCGGCCGGTGGGACATGGTGCAAGTCGTGCGGCGCGGGCGGCCGTCGCGGCGTACGGTCGAAGGCATGCGCATTGTCATCGCTGGTGGTCATGGTCAGATCGCGCTGCGGCTGGAGCGGTTGCTCGCCGCGCGCGGCGACGAGGTGGCGGGCATCGTCCGCAAGGCCGAACAGGCCGACGATCTGCGTGCGGTCGGCGCCGAACCGGTCGTCCTGGACCTGGAGTCGGCCTCGGCCGAGGAGGTCACGGAGCGGCTGCGGGGCGCGGACGCGGCGGTCTTCGCCGCGGGCGCGGGCCCCGGGAGCGGGGCGACCCGCAAGGACACGGTGGACAAGGCGGCGGCGGTCCTCTTCGCGGACGCGGCGGTCCGGGCGGGCGTACGGCGCTTCGTGGTCGTGTCCTCCATGGGCGCCGACCCGGAGCACCAGGGCGACGAGATCTTCGACGTCTACCTGCGCGCCAAGGGTGAGGCCGACGCGCACGTGCGTTCCCTGGACGCGCTGGACTGGACGATCCTGCGGCCCGGCATGCTGACGGACGACGCCGGCACCGGCCTGGTGCGTCTGGAGGCACACACCGGCCGCGGTCCCGTGCCGCGCGACGACGTGGCCGCCGTGCTGGCGGAGCTGGTCGACACGCCGGCCACGGCGGGCCTGACCCTGGAGCTGATCGCGGGCTCGGCGCCGGTGTCGGTGGCGGTGAAGTCGGTGGCCGGGAACTGAGCAGCCGGTCCCCGTGTGCGCGAGCACCCGGCACACCGGTCAGAACAGGGGCAGTTGCCCGGGGAAGTCGGGGACGACGTACCCGTCCAAGGACGGCTGCGCCGCTCCCAGTTGTGCCGGCCGGCGCGACCCGGGACAGGAGACGAGCTCGCCACTCCCCCGCGCGCCGGGCGGGTCATGACGCGCGTACCGCCCCGCGACCACGGCGATCTCGCGACGGCACTCGGGGCAGGTTCTGCGGCGGGAGGACGGGACCATGCCCCCAGTCTGCCCGCAACGCGCGAGCGGGCGTTGGCCGTGCAGACGGCCGCCATGACGGTGGTGCGGCGAGATCGCGCACCGACGTCGTGCACATCGGTCCTGGCGCTGCCTCAGCCCTTCTTCACGAGCCTCGACTGACCGCCGGGGGTCGCGAACGCTGGTTCGGCCGCGCCGCCACTTCTGGCGCCCGCTCAGTGCCCGTCGCCGCCGACGAAGCGTCCATATGATCTTCCCCACGCTGCCGTGTCCGCCTGGCTCAACTTCGGGGCACAACCACAGTAGGCAGCGGAAGCTGCCCCACACCCGCCCCACACGCGTCACAACGATCAGGGGGGTCCGTGAACGCCAAAAGGGCCTGCGATCAGCATTGCTGCTGTTCACAGACCCTTTCGGTCTTGTGGCGGCGCCAGGATTCGAACCTGGGAAGGCTGAGCCGGCAGATTTACAGTCTGCTCCCTTTGGCCGCTCGGGCACACCGCCGGGGTTCGCTGCCCGTCGAACCGCCTTTCGGCGGCGCTCCGTGGCAACGACGTAAACAATACCTGATGTGGAGGGGTGCTTCGCCACCCGATTGATCGCCGCCCGGGGGACGGCGGGTGGCTAGGCTTGTCCGGATGCGGCCGGGGACCTCTGCGGAGCTCGGCGGCCGTAGCTGCATGCCGGTACGGAGCCGATACGCGGCCCGACACGCACCCAGATATCAAGGAGCCACAGGACATGGCCGACTCCAGTTTCGACATCGTCTCGAAGGTCGAGCGGCAGGAGGTCGACAACGCCCTCAACCAGGCCGCCAAGGAGATCTCGCAGCGCTACGACTTCAAGGGCGTGGGCGCCTCGATCTCGTGGTCCGGGGAGAAGATCCTCATGGAGGCCAACTCGGAGGACCGGGTGAACGCCATCCTCGACGTCTTCCAGTCCAAGCTGATCAAGCGCGGCATCTCGCTGAAGGCTCTGGACGCGGGCGAGCCCCAGCTCTCCGGCAAGGAGTACAAGATCTTCGCGTCGATCGAGGAGGGCATCTCCCAGGACAACGCGAAGAAGGTGGCCAAGCTCATCCGTGACGAGGGCCCCAAGGGTGTGAAGGCCCAGGTACAGGGTGACGAGCTGCGGGTCTCCTCCAAGAGCCGGGACGACCTGCAGACCGTGATCGCCCTGCTGAAGAACCAGGACTTCGACTTCGCACTGCAGTTCGTCAACTACCGGTGATCTGCTGAACGGTCGTACCAGGAAGGGCGGGTGCCGGCAGTGGGCCCGCCCTTTCGCCTGCCTGGCCTTTCGTCTGCCCGCCCGCTCAGCCGGCGTCAGTCGCGGGAGTTGCCGAACAGGAGCCGGTAGGCGATCAGAAGCACCAGGGAACCGCCGATCGCGGCCGCCCACGTGGCTCCGTCGTAGAAGTCCTTGCTGACCGGGTGATCCAGCCAGCGGGCCGATATCCAACCGCCGGTGAACGCGCCCGCGATACCGATGAGGGTGGTGCCGACGAGCCCTCCCGGGTCGCGGCCCGGCAGCAGGAACTTGGCGATGGCCCCGGCCAGCAGTCCCAGGATGATCCAGCTGATGACGGTCATGCCCCGACCCTGCCCTTTCTCTCCGCGGCCGAGCCGTCCCAGTGCTGCGGGCTGCTCGTTCCTCCGCGCGCGTCGCCGTTCTCTCGGTGAGAAGGACGTCGCAAAGCCGTCCGGTGGTTTCGGTGATCGTCGGTCATGGGTTCATCATGCGGGCCGCGACCGGCAGCCGCGCAGTCCTGTGGACAACTCCGCTCCTGTGGAGAACCGCGGCTCCTACCAGCCGGCCCGCTGGGTGCCGGCGGTGGCCGTGAACGGCTGGTCCGTGCGTACGATCTCGCGTCCCATCGGGAGCAGCGAGACCGGGATCAGCTTGAAGTTGGCGATGCCGAGCGGAATGCCGATGATCGTGACGCACAGCGCGATGCCGGTGACGATGTGGCCGATGGCGAGCCACCAGCCGGCGAGGACCAGCCACAGGACGTTGCCGATGCAGGAGGGGGCTCCGGCGTCCCGTCGCTCGACCGCCGCGTACCCGAAGGGCCACAGGGCGTAGACGCCGATGCGGAACGCGGCTATGCCGAACGGGATGCCGATGATCGTGATGCAGAGCAGCGCGCCCGCGACGACGTAGCCGAGGAACAGCCAGAAGCCGCTGAGCACGAGCCAAATGACGTTCAGGATGGTCTTCACTGCTGACGACCTGCCATCTTTTCGAGTCGGGCGATTCGCTCCGCCATCGGCGGATGGGTGGAGAACATCTTCGAGAGGCCCTGCCCGGGGCGGAACGGGTTCGCGATCATCATGTGGCTCGCCGTCTCGATCCGGGGCTCCGGGGGCAGCGGGAGCTGCTTGGTGCCGTGCTCCAGCTTGCGCAGGGCTCCGGCGAGGGCGATCGGGTCTCCGGTGAGCTGGGCGCCGGACGCGTCCGCCTCGTACTCCCTGGAACGGCTGATGGCCAGCTGGATGACGGTGGCGGCGAGCGGACCGAGGAGCATGATGAGGAGCATGCCCAGCAAACCGGGTCCGTCATCGTCGTTGGACCGGCCGATCGGGATGAGCCAGGCGAAGTTGACCAGGAACATGATCACCGAGGCGAGGGCTCCGGCGACGGACGAGATCAGGATGTCGCGGTTGTAGACGTGGCTGAGCTCGTGGCCGATGACGCCGCGCAGCTCGCGCTCGTCGAGCAGGCGCAGGATGCCCTCGGTGCAGCACACGGCCGCGTTGCGCGGGTTGCGGCCGGTCGCGAAGGCGTTCGGCGCCTCCGTCGGTGAGATGTACAGGCGGGGCATTGGCTGGCGGGCCTGGGTGGAGAGCTCCCGCACCATGCGGTACAGCGCCGGGGCCTCGAACTCGCTGACCGGGCGGGCGCGCATCGCGCGCAGGGCGAGCTTGTCGCTGTTCCAGTACGCGTACGCGTTCGTGCCGAGCGCGACGAGGACGGCGACGACGAGCCCCGCTCGGCCGAAGAAACTGCCGATGACGATGATGAGCGCGGACAGTCCCCCGAGGAGTACTGCGGTCCTGAGCCCGTTGTGCCGGCGGTGCACGGTACGCCCTCCAAGTGGTGCAGCAGGGGAACCCTTTGCTTGCTGGTGTCGCTCGCTGTGGTTGCTTCCTGGTCTCCGAAGCCACCGGTGCCGTGGCATCACGTCCAGTGGACCCTTCCGTACTGGTCAACGCCAGGCGAGGGCGACCAGTTCCCCGGCGCCCGCGGGGGCGCGCGTGGACCGTACGGGTGACGGCTCGGTGCGCGGCACGCGCGCGTGGAGGCCGGGTGCCCGCACGCGCGGGTGGCAGGCGGTGGTCCCGCTCGCGTGCGCTACGGCGCCTCCCGCCCGGTCGTGGCGGGAGGCGGCCGCTGTTCAGAAGAGGCCGGTGTCGGCGAAGCGCAGGATCAGCTGGGGCGCGCCCGAGAGGGCGACGGCGAGGACCGCGGTCACGGTGATCGCGGCCGTGAGGGGCGCCGGAACGTGGTGTCCGGGGGTCGCCTCCTCGGGCGCCCGGAACAGCAGGGCCGTCCATTGGAGGTAGTAGAACAGCGCGATGGCGACGTTGACCGCCATGACGACGGCCAGCCAGCCGAGCCCGGCGTCCACGGCCGCGGAGAACACCGTGACCTTGGCGAAGAGGCCGATGACGCCGGGCGGCAGTCCGGCCAGGCAGAGCAGGAAGAAGGCCAGGAGCAGGGCGGCGAGCGGATTGGACGCGTACAGACCACGGTAGTCGGCGACGCGGTTCAGGGACCTCGTACGGCCCACGAGCGCGGCCACCGCGAAGGCGCCGAGGTTCACCGCGGCGTACATGAGGGCGTAGGCGACGGTGGAGCCGATCGAGCGTTCCGGGTCGTCGGAGTACGCGGCGGCGGCGATCGGCACCAGGAGGTAGCCGGCCTGCCCGACGGACGACCAGGCGAGCAGGCGTACCGCGCTGTACGCGCGCGTGGACTGCTGGCGCAGGGCGCCGACGTTGCCGACGGTCATGGTGAGCGCGGCCAGGACCGCGAGGGCGGGGCCCCAGACGTCGGCGTAGGAGGGGAGGGCGATGACCGTGACGAGGACCAGGCCGGAGAAGCCGACCGCCTTGCCGATCACGGACAGATAGGCGGCGATCGGCAGGGGCGCGCCCACATAGGTGTCCGGCACCCAGAAGTGGAAGGGCACGGCGGCCGTCTTGAAGGCGAAACCGACGAGGGTGAGGACGACCCCGGTCTGGGCGAGCGTGGTGAGCTGCCCGTCGACGTCCTGGATGCGTTCGGCCACCTGGGTGAGGTAGAGGGTGCCGGTGGAGGCGTACACGAAGCTGATGCCCATGAGGCTGACCGCGGTCGCGGTGACCGAGGACAGGAAGAACTTCAGGGCCGCTTCGGAGGACCGGCGGTCGCCCTGGCGCAGGCCCACGAGGGCGAAGGCGGGCAGGGAGGCGACCTCCAGGGCGACGATCAGCGTGGCGAGGTCGCGGGAGGCGGGCAGGAGCGCGGCGCCGGCCGCGGAGGAGAGCAGCAGAAACCAGAACTCGCCCTCGGGGAGTCCGCGGTCGGCGTCCTTCACGGCGGTGACCGACAGCAGGGCGGTCACGAGGGCGCCGCCGAGGACCAGGAACTGGATGGCGAGGGTGAAGGTGTCCGCGGTGTAGCTGCACACGTCGGCGTCGCCGGTCAGGCAGAACGTGGAGCGGTCGTCGTTCACCAGGGGCAGCAGCATGAGCGCGGCGGCGGCGAGTCCGGCGACCGAGATCCAGCCGAGCAGGGATTTGCGGGCGTCCTTGACGAACAGGTCGGTGACGAGGACGGCGAGTCCGACGACCGCCGTGATGGTGGGCGGCGCGATGGCGAGCCAGTCGACGGACTGGACGAGGTTCTGGGCCAGTGGCTGCGACAGGGCCTCGGCGAGCGGCTGGGCCGGGGAGCTCATCGGGTGCCTCCTGAGAGGAGCTGCTGCACGGCCGGGTCGGTCAGCCCGAGGAGGGTCCTGGGCCACAGTCCGGCGACGACGGTGAGGGCGACGAGCGGCGTCCAGGCGGCGAACTCGTAGGTGCGTACGTCGGTGAGCTTCGGGGCCTCGCGCGGTACGGCGCCCATGCAGACGCGGCGGACCACGATCAGCATGTACGCGGCGGTCAGCAGCGTGCCGAACGCGGCGATCGCCATGAAGGTGAGGAAGGCGGGGCGGCTGAGGTCCTCGTGGGGGTCGAAGGCACCGAACAGGGCCAGCATCTCGCCCCAGAAGCCGGCCAGGCCCGGCAGACCGAGCGAGGCGACGGCGGCGAAGGCGAGGAGGCCGCCCAGTCGGGGCGCCTTGCCGTACAGAGCGGCTCCGGTCTCCTCGGCCAGGGTGTCGAGGTCGGTGGTGCCGGTGCGGTCCTTGAGGGCGCCGACGACGAAGAAGAGCAGGCCGGTGATGAGGCCGTGGGCGATGTTGGCGAACAGGGCGCCGTTCACGCCGGTCGGGGTCATCGTGGCGATGCCGAGCAGGACGAAGCCCATGTGGCCGACGGAGGAGTAGGCGATGAGGCGCTTGAGGTCGCCCTTCGCGCCCCGCTTGGCGAGGGCCAGGCAGGCGAGGGAGCCGTAGATGATGCCGACGACGGCGAAGGCGGCGAGGTAGGGCGCGAAGGTGTGGAAGCCCTCCGGCGCGACGGGGAGGAGGATGCGCACGAACCCGTACGTGCCCATCTTCAGCAGGACGCCGGCCAGCAGGACCGATCCGACGGTCGGGGCGGCGGTGTGGGCGTCGGGCAGCCAGCTGTGCAGCGGCCACATCGGGGTCTTGACCGCGAGGCCGATCCCGATCGCCAGAACGGCGATGACCTGCACGGATGTGGTCAGCGACCGGCCGTTGTCAGTGGCGAGTGCCACCATGTCGAATGTGCCCGCGCCGAGTCCGACCAGGAGCAGGCCGAGCAGCATGACGACGGAGCCGAGGAGGGTGTAGAGGATGAATTTCCAGGCCGCCCCGGCCCGTCCCTCGCCGCCCCAGCGGGCGATGAGGAAGTACATCGGGATCAGGACCATCTCGAAGGCGAGGAAGAACAGGATCAGGTCGAGGACGGCGAAGGTCGCGAGGGTGCCGGACTCGAGGACGAGCAGCAGCGCGACGAACGCCTTCGGGGACGGGCCCGACGGCATGTTGAAGTACGAGTAGAGCGCGCAGAGGAAGGTCAGCAGCGCGGTCAGGACCAGCAGGGGGAGGGAGATGCCGTCGATGCCGAGGTGGATGCGCACGTCGAGTGCGGGGATCCAGCTGATGTCGGTGCTGGCCTGCATCTTCGACGGTTGGTCGTGGTCGAAGCCGAGCACGAGGACGATCGCGGCGACGAGGACGGCACCGGTGACGGTGACGCCGTGCCGCAGGACGGCCTGGTCGGGTGACTTCCCCTTCAGTCCGGGAGGGGCGGGCAGGAGAGCGGCGGCGGCGCCGATGAGCGGGCCGACGACGATCAACGCCAGAAGGAACTGCATCACGGACTCGTTGATATCGATCACGCCTGCTCACGCTCCCGTGGCGACGAGGACGGCGGCGACCGCGAGGACGACGGTGCCGGCGAGCAGCGCGCTCACATAGGTCTGGACATTGCCGGTCTGAGCCCGGCGTACGGCGGTGCCCAGGAGGCGCGGCAGGGCACCCGCCGCGCGTACGTAGGTGTCGACGACCTCCCGGTCGAGGAACCGCACGAGACTCGCGCCGGCCTGGACCGGTCGGACGAAGAGGGTCGTGTACACCGCGTCCAGGTGGAAGCCGACGGCCGCGTGCCGGTGCAGCGGGCCCAGCAGGAGCCGTCCGGGGTCGGACGGGTCGGCGGCGTAGGCGATGTCTCCGTAGGCCGGCTCGTGGCTGGCGATGGCCTCGGCCTCCACGAGGGCGGCGTCGCCCTCCGGGTGGGCCGCGACCGCGCCGAGCGGCGGGCGGGCCGCAAGGGCCGTGGTGTGGCGCCAGGCCGCGTAGGTGACGATGCCGCCGACCAGGGCCACGCCCGTGCCGAGCACGGAGGTGGTGAGGGTCGGGGTGAGGTCGTGGCCGTCGAACCAGTCGGGCAGGAGGCGGAAGGCGAGCCCGCCGAGGGCGAGTGACGGAATCGCAAGGACCCAGAGCACGGCGTTCATGACCACCGGCTGCCGGCCGTGGTCGGGGGCCTCGGTGCCTTGTCCGTGGAAGGCCAGGAGCCACAGGCGCATCGCGTACGCGGCGGTGAGCAGGGCCGTGACCAGGCCGGCGAGGAGGACGGTCCAGCCCGCGGCGCCGGGCGCCTGCTCGGTGTGGCCGGTGGCGGCGTGCTCGGCGACGACGAGGACGGCCTCCTTGGAGAAGAAGCCGCTGAAGGGTGGGATCGCGGCCAGGGCGAGCAGCGCCACGGTCATCGTCCAGTAGGCGTCCGGGACGCGGTCGCGCAGGCCCCGCATGCGGGACATGGCGGCCAGTGAGTTGGTGCCGGCGGCGTGGATGATCACGCCGGCGGCGAGGAACAGCAGCGCCTTGAAGGCGCCGTGGGTGAGGAGGTGGAAGACGGCGGCACCGCGGTCGCCGGCGGCGAGGGCGCCGGTCATGTAGCCGAGCTGTCCGATGGTCGAGTAGGCGAGGACGCGCTTGATGTCGTCCTGGGCGAGCGCGGCGAGCGCCGAGCCGACCATCGTGACGGCGGCCATGACGGCGAGGACGACCATCGCGGCGTGCGAGGCCTGGAACAGCGGAAGGAGCCGGGCGACGAAGTAGACACCGGCGGCGACCATCGTCGCGGCGTGGATGAGCGCGGAGACGGGCGTCGGGCCCGCCATCGCGTCGGGAAGCCAGGTGTGCAGCGGGAACTGCGCCGACTTGCCCGCCACACCGGCCAGGAGCAGCAGCGCGATCAGCGTCGGGTGGTCGAGCGAGCCGCTCGCGACCGCGCCGAGGATCTTGGTGATGCGGAAGGAGCCGGCCTCGGTGGCCAGCGCCAGCAGGCCGATCAGGAAGGGGACGTCACCGAGCTTGGTCACCAGGAAGGCCTTGAGGGAGGCAGCGCGGGCCTCCGAGGTCTCCCAGTAGTGGCCGACCAGGAAGTAGGAGCAGATGCCCATGATCTCCCAGCCGACCAGCAGCACCATCAGGTCGCCGGAGTAGACGACGAGGAACATGGCGGAGGTGAACAGGGAGACGAGGGCGGCGTACGAGGGGTAGCGCGGATCGTCGCGCAGGTAGCCCGTCGAGTAGATCTGCACGCAGGTGGCGACGCAGCCGACCAGGACGGCGACGAGGGCGGCGAAGCCGTCGATGTGCAGGGCGAGTTCGACGGGGACGGAACCGGTGGGGGTCAGCTCCGTGACGGCGTCGACGGCACGGCCGCCGCCCTGGCGGGCCGCGACGACCACGGCGAGGACGAGGGCCGCCAGCGTCGGCAGGACGGCGAGCGGTCGGACGAAGCCCGGCGCGGAGCGGCCCAGGAGGAGACCGGCGGCTGCCCCGAGGAAGGGGAGGACGGGGACGAGTGCGGCGAGGGTGGTCGTGGTCACGCGGTGGCCTCAGCCTTCTCGGTGCCCGGCCCGGTCGCGGCGGCGTCGGTGCCCGCGCTGTCGGAGTCCTTGCCATCGGGGCCGTCGCCGTCGGGGCCGTAGCCGTCGGGTCCCTCGGCGGTGTCACGGAGCTTGTCGATGTCCGCGGTGCCGCGGTTGCGGTGGACGGCGAGCACGATCGCCAGGCCGATGCCGATCTCGGCGGCCGCGATAGCGATGATGAACAGGGTCAGGGCCTGGCCGGAGTGCAGGGTCTCCTCGGCTGTCCTGCTGAGCCAGACGTCGAAGGCGACCAGGTTGAGGTTGACGGCGTTGAGCATCAGCTCGACCGACATCAGGACCAGGATCGCGTTGCGGCGGGCGAGGACGCCGTACAGGCCCGTGCAGAACAGGAGGACGGAGAGGACGGCGGGATAGGCGAGGTGCATCAGCGGTCACCGCCCTTGTCGGTGCTGTTCGGGGCGGTCGGCCGGCCGGCTTCTGCCGCGCGGTCCGCCTTCGTCCTGCGGGACAGGACGATGGCGCCGACGAGGGCGGCGAGGAGGAGGACCGAGAGGGCTTCGAAGGGGAGGACCCAGTTCTGGAACAGGCTCGCTCCGGTGACGGCGGTGGAGCCGGCGGCCGGGCCGTCCAGGTCGATCCAGGTGGTGCGGAAGGCGTCGACGACGACCCAGACCAGGGCCGCGGCGGCGGCCACGGCCACCGTGAGGGCGGCCCAGCGGTTGCCGGAGTCGGCGTCCGGGGAACGGCCGATGGGGGCCCTGGTGAGCATCAGGCCGAACAGGATGAGGACGACGACGGCACCGACGTAGATGAGGACCTGCACCCAGGCGATGAACTCGGCGGTGAGCAGGAGGTACTCGACGGCGAGACCCCCGAGGGCCACCACCAGCCACAGGGCGGCGTGGACCAGTTGCCGGGTGGTGACGGTGACGACGGCGGCGCCGAAGGTGACCAGGCCGACGAGGAGGAAGGCGATCTCGACGCCGGTCGGGGAGAGAAAGCCTTGCGATTCGGCGGCCAGGGTCGTGGAGTCCGCGGCGAGGTGACCGACGGTCGCTGCGAGGGTCATTCCCGGCCCTCCTGTTCCGGCCGGGTTGCTTCCGGTCCGGCCGCTTCCGGTCCCGTTGCCTCCTGCTGGGCGGCCAGCTTGTCGGCGGTCTTTCGGGCGGCGGCGAGTTCCTTCGGTTCCTCCGCACCGGGGTCGAGGGCGGGCGGGGCCGGCACCGTCCACATCCACTCGCGGAGCTTGTCGCGCTCGTGGGTCAGGTCGCGGATGTCGGTCTCGGAGTACTCGAACTCCGGGGACCAGAACAGGGCGTCGAAAGGACAGACCTCGATGCAGATACCGCAGTACATGCACAGCGAGAAGTCGATGGCGAAGCGGTCGAGGACGTTGCGGCTGCGGTCGCGCCCGCCGGGGGTCGCCGCCGGGACCGTCTCCTTGTGGGAGTCGATGTAGATGCACCAGTCCGGGCACTCGCGGGCGCACAGCATGCAGACCGTGCAGTTCTCCTCGAACAGGCCGATCACGCCGCGCGTGCGGGGCGGGAGGTCGGGCTGGATGTCCGGGTACTGCTCGGTGACGGTCTTCTTCGTCATCGTGCGGAGGGTGACGGCCAGGCCCTTGGCCAGACCTGAGCCGGGGATGGGGGGCATGGTTACTGGATCACCACCTTGACGATGCCGGTGAGGGCGATCTGGGCGAGGGAGAGGGGGACGAGGAGGGTCCAGGAGAGCTTCTGGAGCTGGTCCTCGCGCAGGCGCGGGTAGGTCACGCGCAGCCAGATCACCACGAAGGCGAGGACGGCCGTCTTCAGCAGCGTCCACACCCAGCCGAGGCCGTCGGCGCCCCAGGGGCCGTGCCAGCCGCCCAGGAACAGGACGGTGGTCAGGCCGCACAGGACCACGATCCCGGCGTACTCGGCGAGGAGGAACAGGGCGAAGCGCAGGCCGGTGTACTCGGTGTAGGCACCGAAGATGATCTCCGAGTCAGCGACCGGCATGTCGAACGGGGGACGCTGCAGCTCGGCCAGACCGGCGACGAAGAAGACGATCGCGCCCACGATCTGCCAGGGCAGCCACCACCACTCGAAGGCGTCGAGGATGCCGACGAGCGAGACGGTGCCCGCCGCCATGGCCACCGAGGCCGCGGTCAGCAGCATCGGGAGCTCGTAGGCGAGGAGTTGGGCGGCGGTGCGCAGACCGCCGAGGAGGGAGAACTTGTTGGCGGAGGCCCAGCCCGCCATGAGGGAGCCGAGGACGCCCACGCCCATGACGGCGAGGACGAAGAAGATGCCCGCGTCGACGACCTGGCCGACCGCGCCCTCTCCAGGGCCGACCGGGATGGCCAGGAGGACCAGGAGATACGGCAGGAGGGCCACGGCGGGGGCGAGTTGGAAGATACGGCGGTCCGCGTCGGCCGGGACCACGTCCTCCTTCTGCGCGAACTTCACGCCGTCGGCGACGAGCTGCGCCCAGCCGTGGAAGCCGCCGGCGTACATCGGGCCGAGACGGCCCTGCATGTGGGCCATGACCTTGTGCTCGGTCTGTCCGACGATCAGGGGAAGGGCGAGGAAGACGACGAAGACGATCAGGAGGCGCAGGGTGACGTCGAGCGCGTCGTTCACTGCGGGCCTCCTGGGGGGTTCGGGCGGTTGGGGTTCTGGTTCGAGTTCGGGTCCGGAGTCTTTTTCCGGGCCGGGTTCTCGTTCTCCTCCGAGGTGCTCGGCTCGTCGGAGGTCGCGTCCGGCTGCCGTTCCGTGTCGGCGTCGGGCTCGGGCTCGGCGTCGCCGAAGGCGGGGCGGGCGTGGTGCCACGGGGCGTCCGAGCTGCGCGGTGTGACGGGGGCAGGCGGCTTCGGGGCCGGCGCCTCGGGCACCGGGGACGTGCCCGTGTCATCGCCGGCGGCAGGGCCGGGCGTCTGCGTGTCCGAGTCCGCCTCTGACGGACGGGCGTCGGAGGCGGGTCGCTGCGACGCGGAGCCCTCACTGGCGGTGCGCGCGCGTCGGGGCCGTGCGGTCGGCCCGGAGGCCGCCGGCCCGGTCCCCGCGCTCGAGTCCGTCTCCGTGGTGGGCTCGGCTTCCGGCGCACCCGTCCGCTGGGACGCCGAACCCCCGCTCGCGCTGCGCGCACGCCGGGGCGCCGGGGCACCCTGGCTGGCGGAGCCCTCCGCCGCCGTACGGGATCGGCGGACCGGGCGGTCGCCCACCTCGCGGGTCGGGCGCTCCCCGGCCGCGCGTCCCGCTCCTCGTGCCGGGCGGGCCGGGGCAGGAGGCAGCTGACCCTTGAGCGGACCCCACTCGTTGGGGTCGGGGACGCCGGGCGGCAGCATCTGCCGGCGACGTGGACCGCCGTGCTCGGACTCGCCGGGCTCCTTGGCCCCTGGCCAGGCCTTGGCGACGCGGGCGGCGAGGACGAAGTCCTTCCGCAGCGGGTGGCCCTCGAAGCCCACCGGCAGGAGCAGGTGGTCCAGCGCGGGGTGGTCCTCGAAGGCGACGCCGAACATTTCGTGGGTCTCGCGTTCGTGCCAGGCCGCGCCCGCGTACACCGCGACGGCACTGGGCAGGACCGGGGACTCGTGCGGGACCGTCGTGCGCAGCAGCAGCCGGCGTACGGGGCCCAGCGCCACGACGTGCGCCGCGACGCGGAAGCCCGTGCCCGGCTCGTCGACCGCGCTCAGCCAGTCGAAGTAGGTGCAGCCCAGCCGGTCCCGCGCGGTCTCGAGGGCGGAGATCCAGGACGCCGGCGGCACGTCCACGGTCAGGACGTCGTACGACTCGTCGGCCGTGGCCTGCGGACCGAAGAGTTCCGTGGCGTCGGCGGGGAGCCAGCCGACGGCGGTCATCGGCCCTCCCCCGCATCCGCAGCCGTGCCCGCGTCGCGGTCCCCGGCGGAATCCGGCGCCGGCGGCCGGACCAGGCCGCTCCGCAGCGCCGCCGCCGACGGCCGGTGCGATGTGGCGTACCGCTCCCCCAGCGACTCCCGCGCGATCTTCTCCTGCAGTTTGAGGATGCCCTGGAGGAGGGCCTCGGGGCGGGGCGGGCATCCGGGGACGTAGACGTCGACGGGGATGATCTGGTCGACGCCCTTCGTCACGGAGTAGGAGTCCCAGTAGGGGCCGCCGCAGTTGGAACAGGCGCCGAAGGAGATGACGTACTTCGGCTCGGGCATCTGCTCGTACAGGCGCTTGACGGCCGGCGCCATCTTGTCGGTCACCGTGCCGGACACCACCATCAGGTCGGCCTGGCGGGGGCCCGGCGCGAAGGGGATGACGCCGAGCCGGATGAAGTCGTGGCGGGCCATCGACGCGGCGATGAACTCGATGGCGCAGCAGGCGAGGCCGAAGTTGAAGACCCACAGGGAGTACCGGCGGCCCCAGTTCAGGACGACCTTCATCGGCTCGGGGGCGAGACGTGCGAGCGCGCCGAGCCGCTTGGGTTCGGGGAGCAGCACGGGTTCGGTGGGGTTCCCGGCAGGATTCTCGGCAGGGTTCACGTCCATGACAGGACGCCCTTCTTGTATGCGTAGAGCAGGCCCACGGCGAGGAAGCCGAGGAAGATGAACATCTCCACGAGGGTCGTCGCTCCGTAACCAGGATCGGCGAAGACCGTCGCCCAGGGGAAGAGGAAGATCGAGTCGACCGCGAAGATGACGTAGAGGAACGCGTAGACGTAGTAGCGGACCTGGGTGTGGGCCCAGCCCTCGCCGACGGGGTCGACACCGCACTCGTACGTCAGCAGCTTCTCGGGCGTCGGGACCACGGGTCGCAGCAGGCGCCCGGCTCCGAAGGCGACGGCGACGAAGAGCACGCCGACGACGGCGAGCAGTCCGACGACCGAGTAGGACTGGAAGTAGTCAGCCGCAAGGCCGACGGTCGGTTCCGGCACGTCCGTCCCTCGCTCCCCGCGCTCCCTGTCCCGAACGCTGCTGATCGACGATCTGTACGCACGGGAGTCTAGGGCCTGATAAAGAGACGGTAAGCAGCCCGTCACACCTTGGGACACGGGGCGGACTCGGGAAGGTGCGTCCCGGGAGTGGGTCCGAGGGGTGGGTCCGGGGGGTGGGTCCCCGGGGGGTGGGGTTTTCCTCAGTGCGTCCTGGCGGTAGACCTCATGGCGCGGCGTCGCGCGGCACGGCACGCTGACTCGTATGACCGAACGCCTCTCGACACCGACGCCTCGCGGGAACACCGGCGCCGCGCCCGGCGACCGCCCGCCGCCGGCCCGTTTCGCCTACGACCGGCACACCTGGATGGAGATCGCCCACCTGCTGGCGAACCTTCCGGCGTCGCTGCTCGGATTCGTGTACGTGGTGACGATGCTGTTCACCGGCGTCGGGCTGACGGTCACGGTGATCGGGTTCCCGTTGCTGGCCGCGGGGCTGATGGGTGCGCGGCAGTTGGGCAAACTGGAGCGGGCCCGGGCCCGGGCCCTGCTCGGGGTTCGAGTGGAGGAGCCGAGCCGGCTTCCGTTGCGCGGCGGGGGCGGGTTCTTTCCCCAGCTGTGGATGGCGCTGAAGGACCCGGTGGGCTGGCGCACCGTCCTGTACGACTTCATACGGCTCCCCTGGGGCATCCTCACCTTCGTCGTCACCCTGACGTCGCTTTTCGTGCTGTGGCCGGTGCTGCCGTTCATCGCTCGAGGCCTGGCCAACGCGGACCGGGCGATGGTGCGGGCGCTGCTCTCCCCCTCCGACGAGCTGGAGCGGCGGATCGCCGAGCTGGAGTCGGACCGGGGCGTCGTGGTCGACACGGCCGCGGCCGACCTGCGGCGCATCGAGCGCGACCTGCACGACGGGGCCCAGGCCCGCCTGGTCAACCTGGCCATGGGGCTGGGTCTGGCGAAGGAGAAGCTGCTGGAGGACCCCGACGCGGCGGCGGCCATGGTCGACGAGGCGCACGGCGAGGTGAAGCTGGCCCTGCAGGAGCTGCGGGACCTGGCCCGCGGCATCCACCCCGCGGTCCTGACCGACCGCGGCCTGGACGCGGCGCTCTCCTCGGTCGCCTCACGCTGCACCGTGCCGGTCAAGGTGACCGTCGACCTCATGGAGCGCCCTGCCGCGGCCATCGAGGGCATCGCCTACTTCACCGTCTCGGAGCTGCTGCAGAACGTCAGCAAGCACAGCCGGGCGAGGACCGCCGCCGTGGAGGTGTGGCGGTCCTCCGACCGGCTGCTCATACAGGTGAGCGACGACGGCCGCGGGGGCGCCCGCCTCGACGGCGGTACGGGGATGAAGGGGCTGGCCGACCGGCTGAGCGCCGTCGACGGTCTCTTCGTCGTCGACTCGCCGGAGGGCGGTCCGACGACGGTGACCGCCGAGCTGCCGTGGCGCGACCGCACCGGCGACGACGCCACCGCGCGCGAGTCCGGCGCTTCCCGCGGGCACTGAAGGAGCACGCCACAGGGGCCGGCATGCGCCCCGGGGTGGGGAAAACCCCCCTCTCGAGACGCCGACGGGCTCCATGGCCCGTGAGCGGGCGGTCGATCAGGGTGGAGTTACGACGGCACAGCCATAGGACGAGGAGAAGGACGGCACCGATGGCCACGGATTACGGACACAGTTACGGGTTCGGGAGCGGGTCCGGCTTTCCCGAGGACACCGCCGCGCGACGCCACCGGCTGCCGGCGGGGCTGCGCGCGCCGTTCGAGGCGCGCAGTTGGCGAGAGTTCGGTTATGTGCTGTTGAGCCTGCCGATCGGCATCCTGCTCTTCACCTACGCCGTCACGATGGTGTCCCTGGGAGCGGGGCTGCTGGTGACGTTCCTTGGCGTCCCGGTGCTGGCGGCGGCGCTGGCCGGCTGCCGGGGCTTCGGTGCGATGGAGCGGGCACGGGCTCGGGTCCTGCTGGGTCTGCGGGTGTCCGACCCGGAGCCGCTGCGGATGAAGAAGCAGGGCGCGCTGGGCTGGATGGGGGCCGTCCTGAAGAGCGGCGTTTCCTGGCGGAGCCTGCTGTACGCGGTGCTGCAGTTCCCGTGGTCGGTGTTCTCCTTCGTCGTCGCCGTGAACGTCTGGGCGTTCGGGTGGGCGATGCTCACGTACCCGCTGTGGTTCTGGGTGTTCCCGATGTACGCCGGGCAGGACGGGCTCCAGCTCTACGGTGACGAGACGCACCGGGTCTACCTGGACAACCCGTTCGAGATCACCATGACCGCGCTGGTCGGTCTGCTGTTCACACTGGCGACGCCGTGGATCGTCCGGGCGCTGACGACGGTGGACCGGGTGATGGTGCACGGCCTGCTCGGGCCGTCGCGGCTGGCCACCCGGGTGGTGGAGCTGGAGTCGGACCGCGGGGTCGTGGTCGACACGGCCGCGGCCGACCTGCGGCGCATCGAGCGCGACCTGCACGACGGGGCCCAGGCCCGCCTGGTCAACCTGGCCATGGATCTGGGACTGGCCAAGGAGAAGCTGAAGGAGGACCCGCGGGCGGCGGCGGTCATGGTGGACGAGGCGCACGGCGAGGTGAAGACGGCGCTCCAGGAGTTGCGGGACCTGGCCCGCGGCATCCACCCCGCGGTCCTGACCGACCGCGGCCTGGACGCGGCGCTCTCCTCGGTCGCCTCACGCTGCACCGTGCCGGTGCAGGTGGAGGTCGACCTGACGGAGCGGCCGGCGTCGGCGATCGAGGGCATCGCCTACTTCACCGTCTCGGAGCTGCTCCAGAACGTCAGCAAGCACGCGCGGGCCACGGTGGCCTTCGTGGAGGTCTGGCGCGTGGAGAACCGGCTGATGCTCCAGGTCGCGGACAACGGTGTGGGCGGAGCGGCGGTGTCGGCCGGTTCGGGGCTGGCGGGCCTGGCGGAACGGCTCGACGCGGTGGACGGAATCCTCGTGGTGGACTCGCCGGACGGAGGCCCGACGCGGGTGACCGCGGAACTGCCGTGGCGGAGCGAGCCGGTGGCCGGCCACTGAATCGCCCGGTCCCCGCCACCTCCGCCCGGCGCCGCGCGTGCTGGACGGAGGCGGCGGGGCGTGAAGGCACCGGCCCCGGCCTCGCGGAATCGGCCCTTGCCGGACCGCTCCGTGCCGGGCCGCTCCGTGCCGGGTCGGGCCATGCCGGGTCGGGCCATGCCGGGTCGGCCGACCCTGACCGAGCCTGAGTGAGGCGGGCCGGACCATGCCGGTCCGTGCGGGCGAGGCCAGCTATGCCGGTCCCGTGCCGGGCGAGGCCAGCCGTGCCGGGCCATGCCGAAACCCGATCGGCGTGGCAGCCGGACCCCGATCGGGTGTGCCCGAACAGGACCCCGGTCGGTGTACCCGAACAGGACCCCGGTCGGTGTGGCAGCCAGACCCCGATCGGTGTGCGGTGTGCCCCATCCGGACCCCGATCGGCGTCACCGAGCCGGCCCCGGCCAAGGTGGCCGGTAATCGGTCGCCGAGGAGCCGGACCTGGCCGGAACCCCCTGCTCCGCGTTCTCTTCCCGTTGCCCGAGCGCATTCGGTCTCCGATGCTGGGATGCTGGTCCTGTCACACGGACGGGTTCGTGGACGCGGCGTGGGCCGCGCGGGCCGTGCGGTGGACGGGCTGTGGGGGGCCGAGGATCGTGGAGGACAGGGTGCGGGTGGTCATCGCCGAGGATTCAGTGCTGCTCCGAGAGGGGCTGACCCGGTTGCTGACCGACCGGGGGCACGAGGTCGTGGCCGGTGTCGGCGACGGTGACGCGTTGATCAAGACCATCACCGAGCTGGACGCGCAGGGCGAGCTGCCGGACGTCGTGGTGGCGGACGTACGGATGCCGCCGACGCACACCGACGAGGGCGTGCGCGCCTCGGTGCAGCTGCGCAAGGCGCATCCCGGTCTCGGCGTACTGGTGCTGTCCCAGTACGTGGAGGAGCGGTACGCGACGGAGCTGCTGGCCGGTTCCAGCCGGGGCGTGGGGTATCTGCTCAAGGACCGGGTCGCCGAGGTGCGGGAGTTCGTGGACGCGGTGGTGCGGGTGGCCGGGGGCGGTACGGCCCTGGACCCCGAGGTGGTCGCCCAGCTGCTCGGGCGCAGCCGCAAGCAGGACGTGCTCGCGGGGCTCACCCCGCGGGAGCGGGAGGTCCTGGGCCTCATGGCCGAGGGCAGGACGAACTCGGCGATCGCCAGGCAGCTGGTGGTGAGCGACGGGGCCGTGGAGAAGCACGTCAGCAACATCTTCCTGAAGCTGGGGCTGTCCCCCAGCGACGGTGATCACCGGCGGGTGCTCGCCGTCCTCACCTATCTCAATTCCTGACACGCGCAGCCCAGAGCCCGGAATCACCGGCCGCTCATCCGAACGAATGAGAAACCGGAGCACGGGCCGGGGGCGTCCTCACAGGCGCCGGGGGGCGCGGAAACCGTGGGACTACAGGGCGGCCGACCATCTCGAGGTCGTGTCCATCATGCGAATGTCCATCGGAAGGCAACCCCTGCGGACGTAGTGTTGATCCCGGGATGGTCGGTGGGAGACCACTCCCCGGACAGCCGCCTCGAGGGAGGTCCAGTCAGTGACCAGCCAGGTCAGCAGCCCAGCGGAGCAGGCCGACGGAACCGTCGTAGGAGAGCAGCGCAAACCGGCCGGGGCGAAGGACGTCCGCCGGCTGAACCGGGTGATCATCCGGTTCGCGGGGGACTCGGGCGACGGGATGCAGCTCACCGGCGACCGTTTCACCTCGGAGACCGCGTCGTTCGGCAACGACCTGTCGACGCTGCCGAACTTCCCGGCCGAGATCCGGGCGCCCGCCGGCACCCTGCCGGGTGTCTCGTCGTTCCAGCTGCACTTCGCCGACCACGACATCCTCACGCCCGGCGACGCCCCGAACGTACTGGTGGCGATGAATCCGGCGGCGCTGAAGGCGAACATCGGCGACATGCCGCGCGGCGCGGAGATCATCGTCAACACGGACGAGTTCACCAAGCGGGCGATGCAGAAGGTCGGCTACGACGTCTCGCCGCTGGAGGACGGTTCGCTCGACGGCTACCACCTGCATCCGGTGCCGCTGACGACGCTGACGGTGGAGGCGCTCAAGGAGTTCGGCCTCTCCCGCAAGGAGGCCGAGCGGAGCAAGAACATGTTCGCGCTCGGGCTGCTGAGCTGGATGTACCACCGGCCCACGGAGGGCACGGAGAAGTTCCTGAAGACGAAGTTCGCGAAGAAGCCGGACATCGCGGCGGCGAACATCGCCGCGTACCGGGCGGGCTGGAACTTCGGTGAGACCACGGAGGACTTCGCCGTCTCCTACGAGGTCGCCCCGGCGGCGAAGGCGTTCCCGCCCGGCACCTACCGCAACATCTCCGGGAACCTGGCCCTGGCCTACGGCCTGATCGCCGCCTCCCGCCAGGCGGACCTGCCGCTGTTCCTGGGCTCGTACCCGATCACCCCGGCCTCCGACATCCTGCACGAGCTGAGCCGGCACAAGAACTTCGGTGTGCGCACCTTCCAGGCGGAGGACGAGATCGCCGGGATCGGCGCGGCGCTGGGCGCGGCGTTCGGCGGTTCGCTGGCGGTGACGACGACGAGCGGCCCGGGCGTGGCGCTCAAGAGCGAGACGATCGGGCTCGCGGTCTCCCTGGAGTTGCCGCTGCTGGTCGTGGACATCCAGCGGGGCGGGCCGTCGACGGGGTTGCCGACCAAGACCGAGCAGGCGGACCTGTTGCAGGCGATGTACGGGCGCAACGGCGAGGCGCCGGTCCCGGTGGTGGCCCCCCGCACTCCGGCCGACTGCTTCGACGCCGCTCTGGAGGCGGCGCGGATCGCGCTGACCTACCGCACACCGGTGTTCCTGCTCTCGGACGGCTACCTGGCCAACGGCAGCGAGCCGTGGCGTATCCCGGAGACCGGCGAACTGCCGGACCTGACGGTGCAGTTCGCGCAGGGCCCCAACCACACCCTGGACGACGGCTCCGAGGTGTTCTGGCCGTACAAGCGTGACCCGCACACCCTCGCCCGTCCCTGGGCCGTGCCGGGCACCCCGGGTCTCGAGCACCGGATCGGGGGGATCGAGAAGCAGGACGGCACGGGGAACATCTCCTACGACCCGGCCAACCACGACTTCATGGTCCGCACCCGCCAGGCCAAGATCGACGGCATCCAGGTCCCGGACATCGAGCCCGACGACCCCGACCAGGCCCGCACCCTGGTGCTGGGCTGGGGCTCCACCTACGGGCCGATCACGGCGGCCGTCCGTCGCCTCCGCGGTGCCGGGGAGGCGATCGCCCAGGCGCACCTGCGCCACCTCAACCCCTTCCCGCGCAACCTCGGTGACGTGCTCAAGAGGTACGACAAGGTGGTGGTCCCCGAGATGAACCTCGGGCAGCTCGCCACCCTGGTCCGGGCGAAGTACCTGGTCGACGTGGAGTCGTACAACCAGGTCAACGGCATGCCGTTCAAGGCGGAACAGCTCGCCACCGTGCTGAAGGAGGCCATCGATGGCTGACGCCAACGCATTGCTCCAGCTCGTCCCCAGGGCCGAGGGCAAGCAGTCCATGAAGGACTTCAAGTCCGATCAGGAAGTGCGCTGGTGCCCCGGCTGCGGTGACTACGCCATTCTCGCCGCCGTGCAGGGATTCATGCCGCAGCTCGGCCTGGCGAAGGAGAACATCGTCTTCGTCTCCGGCATCGGCTGCTCCTCCCGCTTCCCGTACTACATGAACACCTACGGGATGCACTCCATCCACGGCCGCGCCCCCGCCATCGCCACCGGGCTCGCCGCCTCCCGCCGTGACCTGTCCGTCTGGGTCGTCACCGGCGACGGCGACGCGCTCTCCATCGGCGGCAACCACCTCATCCACGCCCTGCGCCGCAACGTCAACCTCAAGATCCTGCTGTTCAACAACCGGATCTACGGCCTGACGAAGGGGCAGTACTCCCCCACCTCCGAGGTCGGCAAGATCACCAAGTCGACGCCGATGGGGTCGCTGGACGCCCCCTTCAACCCGGTCTCCCTCGCCCTGGGTGCGGAGGCGTCGTTCGTGGCCCGGACCGTCGACTCGGACCGCAAGCACCTCACCGAGGTCCTGCGCCAGGCCGCCGACCACCCCGGCACGGCCCTGATCGAGATCTACCAGAACTGCAACATCTTCAACGACGGCGCCTTCGACGCCCTCAAGGACAAACAGCAGGCCGAGGAGGCGGTCATCCGCCTCGAACACGGACAGCCCATCCGCTTCGGCGCCGACAACGCGAAGGGTGTCGTACGCGATCCACGCACCGGCGACCTGGAGATCGTCGCCGTCACCGCGGACACCGAGGCGGACATCCTGGTCCACGACGCCCACGCCACGTCACCGACCACGGCCTTCGCGCTGTCCCGGCTCGCCGACCCCGACACCCTGCACCACACCCCGATCGGGGTTCTGCGCTCGGTCGAGCGCCCGGTCTACGACACGCTCATGTCCGACCAGCTCGACACCGCCGTCGAGCAGGACGGCAAGGGCGACCTCACCGCACTGCTCGCCGGCGGCGACACCTGGACGGTCGTCGGCTGACGGACCGCCTGCACAGCACACGAGGGCCCGGACGAACAATGTCCGGGCCCTTTGCTTACCCAGAGGTAGGTACCTTACTTCAAAGTGGTCACTTTCCTATGGTTAGCGCACGACTTAGGGTTAGTCATACCGACCCCCACAAGGAGTGCTGAAGCCATGAGCATCGTCGTCACCGGAGCCACCGGAAACCTCGGCCGCCACGTCGTGCGGCAGCTACTGGAGAAGGTTCCGGCCGACCAGGTCACCGCGGTCGTCCGCGACCGCGACAGGGCCGCCGACCTCGCCGCCCTCGGCGTACGGCTCGCGGTCGCCGACTACAACGACCCCCAGACCTTCGACGCCCTGTTCGCGGCCGGCGACCGGGTGCTGCTGATCTCCGGAAACGAGTTCGACAAGGGCCGCGTCCAGCAGCACACCGTCGTGATCGACGCGGCGAAGCAGGCCGGCGTCGCCCTGCTCGCGTACACCAGCGCCCCGAGCAGCCTCACGGCCGCGCTCGCCGACGACCACCGCGCCACCGAGGAGGTGCTGACGGGTTCGGGCGTGCCGTACGTACTGCTGCGCAACGGCTGGTACCACGAGAACTACACCGAGCAGCTGGCCCCCGTCCTGGAGCACGGCGCCGTCGTCCAGGCGGCGGGTGAGGGACGCGTCTCCTCCGCCTCCCGCGCCGACTACGCGGCCGCGGCCGTCGCCGTACTGACCGGCGAGGGCCACGAGAACAAGGCGTACGAGCTGGGCGGCGACGAGGCGTGGAGCTTCGCCGAGTACGCGGCCGAGCTGAGCCGGCAGACCGGCAAGGAGATCGTCTACACCCCCGTCTCCACCACGGTCTACACCGGCATCCTCACCGGCGCCGGGGTGCCCGGCCCGCTGGCCGACGTCTTCGCGGGAGTGGACGCGGCGATCGAGAAGGGCGAACTGGTCGTCGCCACCGGCGACCTCTCCCGGCTGGCCGGCCGCCCGACCACTCCGCTCGCCGAGGCCGTCGCCGCGGCACTCTCGAGCTGAACCGCGCGGGCCGCCCGGCCCGAACCGGAACCGGCCCGCCCCACTCACCCGCCCTCCTGTCATGACCGTATGCCGATACGGGCATGACAGGAGGGCGGGTGCGGCGCTACCTTCGTCGTGGCATGCATCCGTCCCCGCATGCCGAGTGCGAGAAGGAGGTGGCCGTGGCCGGGTCGTCCAGGAGTGAGCAGCGAGTAGGCCTGCTGAACGGCTTCGCGGCGTACGGGATGTGGGGCCTGGTCCCGTTGTTCTGGCCGCTGCTCAAGCCCGCGGGCGCCGGGGAGATCCTCGCCCACCGGATGGTGTGGTCCCTCGCCTTCGTCGCCGTGGCCCTGGTCGTCGTACGGCGCTGGGCCTGGGCGGGGGAGCTGCTGCGGCAGCCGCGCAGGCTCGGTCTGGTCGCCGTGGCCGCCGCGGTCATCACCGTGAACTGGGGCGTCTACATCTGGGCCGTGAACAGCGGCCACGTGGTCGAGGCCTCGCTCGGGTACTTCATCAACCCGCTGGTCACCATCGCGATGGGCGTGCTGCTGCTCAAGGAGCGGCTGCGGCCCGCGCAGTGGGCGGCGGTCGGGACCGGCTTCGCCGCCGTGCTCGTCCTCACCGTCGGCTACGGCCAGCCGCCCTGGATCTCCCTCTGCCTCGCCTTCTCCTTCGCCACGTACGGCCTGGTGAAGAAGAAGGTCAACCTCGGCGGCGTCGAGTCGCTGGCCGCCGAGACGGCGATCCAGTTCCTGCCCGCGCTCGGCTACGTGCTGTGGCTGGGCGCGCAGGGCGAGTCGACCTTCACCACCGAAGGTTTCGGGCACTCGGCACTGCTGGCCGCCACCGGCCTGGTGACCGCCATCCCCATGGTCTGCTTCGGCGCGGCGGCGATCCGCGTGCCGCTGTCCACGCTGGGGCTGCTGCAGTACCTGGCCCCGGTCTTCCAGTTCCTGCTCGGCGTCCTCTACTTCGGTGAGGCCATGCCGCCCGAGCGCTGGGCCGGCTTCGCACTGGTCTGGCTGGCGCTCTCCCTGCTGACCTGGGACGCCCTGCGCACGGCCCACCGCAACGCCCGGACCCTGCGGGCCCAGCTGGACCGGGCGGGCGGCGGAGTACCGCCGGCCAAGGACGGCACCGGCCGGGAGAAGGGCATCGTGGCCTCCGGGGTCCCGGCCCAGGACCCGGCCGACAACGAGCAGGCCGGGAACGAACAGGCCGACGCCCCGGCGGGAAAGCCGTAGCACCACTCCCCCACGCCCCTGCCCCCTCAGCGCCTCTCCGGTCCCCGACGGGCGCGGTGGGCCCTGGCCTTCTCGCGGTTGCCGCAGTGTTCCATCGCGCACCAGCGGCGGCGGCCCGGGCGCGAGGTGTCGACGAAGAGCAGCTTGCAGTCGTGTGCGCCGCACTCGCGGACACGGTCGGCGTAGGGGCCCGTGAACAGCTCGATCGCGTCGCGCGCGACCGTCGACAACAGACGCACCCCCGTGGCCCCGGGGGCCCAGCCGCGGGTGCCGTCCGCCTCGACGCGGGCGGTGAGCGGCGGCTCGGCGGCCGCGGCGTTGACCACGTCCAGGTGCTCGGGCCGCAGCGGGCGTCCGTGGGCGCGGTCCGCGGTGAGCAGGAAGAGGGCATCGCGCAGTGTCCGGGCCCGCAGCACATCGGCCTGCTCCACCACCAGGTCGAGCCCACCCGGCAGCCGGCTGCGGCCGGCCCAGGCCACCAGGTCCTCGGGGCGGTGCAGCACCTCCCAGCGCGCGTAGGCACCCGGCCCGCCCGTCGTCAGCAACTCCAGGCACAGGGCACCCGGGTCGAAGCGGTACGGCTTGCCCTCGTGCGACAGCAGCGTCAGTCCGGGGGCCGGTTCCGGCGATTCCACTGTCCGCTCACTCACGTAACCATTATAACTGGTTACATGACACCAACCGCGGGACCCGCCCCCTTGCACTTCAAGATCGTCATCGACGCCGCCGCGCCGCACGCGCAGGCGGACTTCTGGGCCGCCGCCCTGCACTACGAGGTGGAGGACAACAGCGCGCTCATCGAGAAGCTGCTGGGTTTCGGGGCCGTGCCGCCCGAGCTGACCACCGAGTCCCACGGCCGCCGCGCCTGGCGGGATCTGGCCGCCGTACGGCACCCCGACGACCCGTACCAGGAGGAGAGCGGCACGGGACTGGGACGGCGCCTGCTGTTCCAGCGGGTCCCGGAGACCAAGTCCGGAAAAAACCGCATCCATCTGGACGTGCACGCGGCCGAGGGGCGGCGCGAGGAGGAGGTGGCCCGGCTGGAGGCGCTGGGGGCGAGCGTACTGCGGCACGTGAAGGAGCCCGGCGGGGAGTGGGTGATGATGGCGGACCCCGAGGGGAACGAATTCTGCGTGCACTAGGGGGAGGACGAGACGACCGCGTGGCGCCGGCGTCCGGACAGGGTCTCCGATATGCGCAACATCCTGGCCGGTTAACGGCCTTGACGCGCGGTCAGTCCCGACCCCACCATCCAGGCACCCCATTCACAGCGGAGTCCGTCCCCAGGGACTCCCCAGGAATTCGGAGCCCCCCACATGAAGCTCCCCCTTTCCGGACGTGCGCTGACGGCCGGTGCCGTCGCCGTGGCCACACTCACGACCGGCGGATCGGTGGCCGGTGCGGCGCCCGCCGCCGTTTCCGCCCCCGCCGCCGTTTCCGCCCCCGCGGCCGTTTCCGCCCCGGCGGCAGCCGCCGCACCCGACATCCCGATAGCCAACGTCAAGGCACACCTGACGCAGCTCCAGGCGATAGCCAGGGTGAACGGCGGCAACCGCGCCCACGGCCGCCCCGGCTACCAGGCGTCGCTCAACTACGTGAAGGCCAAGCTGGACGCGGCCGGGTTCACCACCACCGTCCAGCGGTTCACCGCCTCCGGCCGCACCGGGTACAACCTGATAGCCGACTGGCCCGGCGGCGACGCGAATCAGGTTGTCATGGCCGGGTCACATCTGGACAGCGTCTCCTCCGGTCCCGGCATCAACGACAACGGCTCGGGATCGGCGGCCGTCCTCGAGACCGCGCTCGCCGTGGCCCGGTCCGGCCACCAGCCCGCCAAGCACCTGCGTTTCGCCTGGTGGGGCGCCGAGGAACTGGGACTGGTCGGCTCCAGGTACTACGTCAACAGCCTCGGTTCCGCGGGCCGCGCGAAGATCAGCGGCTACCTCAACTTCGACATGATCGGCTCGCCGAACCCCGGCTACTTCGTCTACGACGACGATCCCACGATCGAGAAGACCTTCAAGGACTACTTCGCCGGCCTCGGTGTCCCCACGGAGATCGAGACCGAGGGCGACGGCCGCTCCGACCACGCGCCCTTCAAGAACGCGGGTGTGCCCGTCGGCGGACTCTTCAGCGGCGCCGACTACCGGAAGACGTCCGCGCAGGCGGCCAAGTGGGGCGGCACCGTGGGCCAGCCGTTCGACCGGTGCTACCACTCGTCGTGCGACACGACGGCCAACATCGACGACACGGCCCTGGACCGCAACAGCGACGCCATCGCGTACGCGATGTGGGAGCTGTCGCAGTAGAACCACTTCGCGGGTCCGGCCGGATCGCGGGCCCGCCTCAGCCGGCCTGGGCGCGGGCGGCGCGTTCGGTGAGGCGGCCCATGCGGGTGCGGGCCGACTCCAGCTCCTCGGCGTCCTCGGCGGCCGGGCCGTCCTCGGCGGCCAGTTCGCCCCACAGGCCCACGAGGTCGTGGCCGAGCTCCAGCCCGCGTGCCGGGTCGCGTACGGCGCGCCAGGCGGTGGCCGCGCTCTGGACGTTGCCGTAGGCGGCCTCCGCGTCGCCCGCGCGGCGGTGTATCCGGGCGAGGTCCAGGGAGAGACGGAAGGCGCGGTCGGGGTCGCCGGACAAGTAGGCGATGTAGGCGGTCAGTTCGCGGAGCCGGAGCACCTCGGCGTGCTCCGGCCCCAGCGTCCCGGAGGCGTCCGCCACGGCCTGCTCCGCGAGCCGCGCCGCCTCCTCCGTACGTCCTTCCTTGACGGCCTCGTTGATGCGCGCCGTCGGCTCGGCGAGAAGCGCGGGGGCAGTGGCGTCGCCGGGGGCGGTGAGCGGCCCGTCCCCGAGCACGGCCTCGGCGACGGCGTCGAAACCGCGGGCGGGGGTGGGGGTGGGCTTGGGTTCCGGGTCCACGTCGGGAACGACGAGGAACGGCCCGCCGGCCGCCCCGGACCCGGTCGGCACCTCAGCCCCGGCGACCGCCCCGGCGACCACCCCAGCCGCCGCTCGCGCCCCCTCGCGCTCGTGCTCTCCCTCGTCCTCGCCCGCGCCTTCGCCCTCGAAGCCACCGTTCGCCACGCCACCGTCCATCCGGGGCGGCGGCCCGAACGCTCCCGTCGGCGGCGCCACCGTCCCGGGCGCCGCGGCCCTCTCCGCACCGCCCGCCGGCTCCGGCAGGGCCCGCAGCGTGAAGGTCGGCGAGGAGTCGCCGGCCGGCGTGGGCTGCGGCTCCGGCACCGGTGTCAGGCGGAACGTCGGGGCGCTGTCCCGTGCCGGTGACACCGAGCGCAGGACGTGCGTGGGCCGGTCCTGCCGTGCGGCACCTCGTTCGGGAGTCGTCGGCGCCGGTTCCCCGGCGAGGTGGCTGGAGCCGTCCGGGTCGACCCGGAGCGGCACGGAGCACCCGATGCGCTCGTCGTGGATCGTGGCGAGGACGGGGCGGCCGGCGGCGACGGCGAGGCGGTGGAGGCGGTTCAGGACGGCGTTCTGGATCTCCTCGCCGGGGGCGGCGACGACAGGCGAGCCGTCGACCGAGGCGCTGCGCGCGCCGGAAGCGGTCGACGTGACCGCCGGCACACGGACGTCGATCGGCGTCGGCGCAGGGCCGGGCGAACGCTCGGCGTCCTCGTGTTCCCGTTGCCTGTCGCGGCCGAGTCGAGACATCGTTCCCCCACTCATCGGCGGCTTCCGTCGGCGGCTTCGTGCCCGTACCGTCCAGAGCCTGTCATGCCTGTCGTACACCTACCGTCGAGTCTCGCCGCTCGCTCCCGGTTCTCGCGTCACCGGGGTGTCACAGGCTCGTTCCAGGTGCGAGAGGGCCGTCCGGCTCACGCGCCGGGGCCCCGGGCCGGGTCGCTCACCGCCGGACCGCTCCGGGCCGGGTCGGCGCGGGAGTCGCGCTGCCGCGGGCGTCCGGTCCTGGCCTCCGGACCGTCGCCCGCGCCGCCGACAGCGCGCCCAGGTGGGCGGGCACCGTCGTCGTGCGCAACCGGGCCGCGACGGCCGACGGCATGCGCGCGACGCCTGAGAGGTCCCCTTGGATCCGTGAACGCAGCAGGGCGGTCCGCGCCAGGTGACCGCCGCGCCGGTCAGCCGTGAAGGTGTCCGCGGGCGCGTCCGCGACCGCTCGGACCGCGGCGGGAGGCACGGGGATCGGCGCGGCGCCCTCCACCGGCGTGCCGCTCGGGCCGACGCCGACCGAACGCAGCGCCGCGGCCCGCGTGGTCACGGAGGGTCCCCCGCCCCCGCCTCCCCGCTCCGGCCGTCCGCGTCGCCCGTCCGTGGGAACGCGCCAGCTCATCGTCCCGGTGAGCTCGTTGAAGGTCACCTCGACCCGCGTCCGCGGGGAGCGGCGCAGGGCCGCGCGCCGCCGCGCCCGGTGCTCCTGCCCCGTGTCCGGAAGGGGCTCCGGACCCGGCGGACGGGCTGCCGGGCCGGAGCGGGACGCCCGGCCGGGGCGGGGCAAGCGGCCGGGGCGGGCCGCCGGGCCGCCGCCGGGGCCGGCAGCCGGCTCACCGTGGCTGCGCATACGGCCCCTCAGTGTCCGGACGCGAGTCGCGCAGCGCGTCTGCCCGCGCGGCGAGGCGGCCCATCCGCGCGCGGGCCGCCTCCAGGTGTGCGGGGTCGGCCCCGGACCGGCTTCCGTCAGCGAGCATCTCGCTCCACAGGGCGATCAGCTCGTGCCCCAGAGCCAGCCCCTGGACGGGGTCCGGCAGGGCCCGCCAGGCGGCGGCCGCACTCTGCACGTTGCCGAGCGCCGCCTCGTCGTCCCGGCCCCGGCGGACTCGCGCGAGCGCCATCGAGAGGACGAAGGAGCGTTGCGCGTCTTTGGCCAGGTAGGCGATGTAGGCGGCGAGTTCGCGCAGTTGCAGCGTCTCCGGGTGTTCCGCGCCCAGAGTCCGCGCCGCGGAGGAGATGGCCTGTTCCGCCATGGTCGCGGCCGACTCGATCCGCCCCATGCTCACGGCCTCGTTGATCCGCCGGACGGGCTCCGCGAGCAGTGCGGGGGCCGCGGCGTCCACCGGTGCCGCCACGGCCGCCGCCGGCCGGTCGGCCGACCGCTGATCCGACCGCCCGGACCGCTCCGGCTCGGGGGCCGGCATCCTCGGGGCGGGTTCGCCGGACACCCGGTCCGGAACCGCGCGCAACGCGCGTGTCGCTTTGTCGCGGGCGGGCCGGGCGGGGGCGGCCGGAACCCTCTCCGGCGGCATGGGGCCGTCCTGCTCACGGCCGGCGGGGCGCTCGTACGGCGGGGCGGTGCCCACGGCCGCAGCCACGTCGGGCCGTGCCTGACGGGGCAGCGGGACGGGCTCCCCGGCGAAGCGGCTCGATCCGTCCGCCGCGACGCGGATGGGCGTGCTGTACCCGATCCGCTCGTCGTGGACGTCGGCCGCGACGGCGTGGCCGGTGGCGAGGACCAGCTGGTGAAGGTAGTCCAGCACGGCGTCCTGAACGCTCTCGCCGGATCCCGCGACGACCGGCAGGCCCCCCACCGAGGCGCTCCCGTCGGCCGTGACGTGCACGTCGATGGGCTTGAGGCCGGGGGCCGGCGGCCGCTCCTGCCCCGCCTGGTTCTTCTGCCGCTTGTGCTCGCTGCGACTGAATATGGGCATGGATTCCCTCACTGCGTGGGGTCGTCGGACGACGAACCGGTGGGCTCCGGCGACTCGTTCGGCTTGGGCGGGGTGGCGGCTTCGACGACGGTCGCGTCGTCCACGCGCCATGGTTCGCCCACGGCCGTACGCACCAGCTTGACGTAGGCGTTGAGCCGCGGTCCGGTACCCGTCCAGCCGTCCCTGCCGTGGGCGGTTCCGGCCACGACGAGCGAGCGGTAGGCGATCCCTTCGGTGTCGCGCGGGGCGTCGTCCACCAGTTCACTGCTCACGGTCACAGTGGTCCACGCCTGGTGGCGCTCCCAGTCGTTCCACTCGCTGCCGGGTCCGGCGGCGGGCCGATAACGGCGTTCGGCCGAAGCCCTGCGCTCCGTGCACCAACGCGTGCCTCGCAGCACCGCGCCGTGCGGACTCGTGTCGTACTTCGTGTCGTAGCTGTACGTCGTCTCCGCCCAGGCCTTGGAGACCGCCGTGGCGTCGCTGTCGTCGACCGCGCCGAGGTCCGGGACGTGCGCGTCGGGCCCGAGCGGCTTTCCCGACGGGACGGGAACCTTGGGCAGGATGGACGGTTGCTGCGAGGTGCTGCCGTCGGACCTCGAACCCGCCTCGCGGTGGTCGGGCAGACCGCATCCCGACAGCAGGACGAGGCCGGTGGTCGCCGTCACCACGGCGGTCACCGGCCCGCGTACGGACCGTGTGAAATGTCTCCTCATCCTGTCCCCCCTGGCCTGAGCCGTCATTCCATCCCCAGCCATGGTGCGGGATCGACGTACTGGCCGTTCTGCATGACCTCGAAGTGGGCGTGCGGGCCGGTCGAGAAGCCCGTGGAGCCCACCTCGCCGACCTGCTGGCCGACCTTGACCGTCTGCCCCACGGCGACACTGAAGGCCGACATGTGGTTGTACGTGGTGGAGACCTGCTTGCCGTCGATGCTGCCGTGCGAGATCACCACCCGGTTGCCGTAGCCGTTGGACCAGCCCGCGAAGGTGACCTTGCCGCCGCGCGCGGCGAGGAACGGCGTGCCCGCGGCGGCGCCGAAGTCGATTCCGGTGTGCAGTTTGTTGACGTGCAGGACCGGGTGGAAGCGCATCCCGTAGGGCGAGGTGACGGGCGGCGTACCGCGCAGCGGCATGGCCATCCGTTGGCCCGGCGGCAGCTTGCCGGGTGGGTCGTCCACCGACTCATACTTGGGTATCAGGGACTTGATGCGGGCGACGTAGTTCCGCGTCTCGGTGTACGGCGGTATGCCCCCGTAGTCCTCGACGGCGCCGGGGCCGGCGTTGTACGCGGCCAGCGTCAGATCGAGTGTCTCGCCGGATGCGACACCCCGTTTCTTGTACCCCTCGACCTGTTCGGCGAGCGCGCAGTCGTAGCGCCCCTGGGCCATGATCGCGTCACCCGGGTCATAGGGCGACACCCGGCCGTTGCCGTCGTCGTCCCGGCCCCAGTTCGCCCACGTGCCGGGCATGAACTGGGACAGGCCTTCAGCGCCGACCGGCGACACGGCGTTCGGGTTCCATCCCGACTCGGCCTCGATCTGGGCCGCCACGACCGCCGGTTTGATCACGTCGCACAGCGCGCCGGCCTTGAGCACCCAGGGAACGTACTCGGCGGGCACGGCCCCGTCCTGGAGACCGCCTCCCACTCCGGTCCCGGCACCGCCGCCCGCCGCACCGCCCGCGCCACCGCTCACCGCGATCATCATGACCACGGGCAGCATGACCGCGGCGACGCCACCGCCGAACACCCATGCCGCCGCGCCGCCTCCCCCGTTCTGCGACATCAACCCCCCTCGTCCTCAACTGCTCCGGCACAACGCCTGGTTGAGTTTCCCGGTCGACAGCCCCCGAGCCGGTCACCGCTACGTCACAAACTCGTCCCAGAGCCTCACAGGCAGTTACCTGCCACTCTGTCATCAGTAATGATCAATGGGTAAACCGCTGATCTGACACGGGGGAGTGCGGCGGTGACAACCAACATGCCGTCGGGCACGTACGGTCCGGAGATCTGGACCCGCGAGCCCCTCATCACGGCCGGGCAGCCATCGGCACCCACCGCGGACGCCCAAGCACCGGATCCGCCACGGCAGTTGGCGTGGGTCGGCGCGCACGGCGGTGCGGGCACGTCCACACTGGCGACCGTGCTCGGCGGACTCGACGCCGGGTGCACCTGGCCGCGCCCCGACCACGGGGAGCCGGACGGGGTGCTGCTGGTGGCCCGCACCCATGCCGCCGGGCTGCAGGCGGCGTCCAGGGCTCTCGACGTCTTCCGGCGCGGGGATCAGCCGCCGGGCCTGGAACTGATCGCCGTCGTACTGGTCGCGGACGCACCGGGACGCCTGCCCCGCCAACTGCACCAGCGCATCAAGGTCATCGGCTCGGTGACCGCCGTGCACCGGTTGCCCTGGGTCCCCTCGTGGCGCACCGGGGACCTGGGCGCACCGCCACCGCGCGAGACGGCCGCATTGAGCCGGCTGCTGGCCGCACCACCCCGACGCACGGCGACGAGGAGTACCCGATGATCAGTCACCCGATGACCATCCTGGCCGTCGGCTCGGACGTCACGACCGAGCTGGACACGGTGCTCGGCTGGATGGCGTGGCTGGTCACCTGCGCCGGCGTGGCCGGACTGATCATCGTCGGCACACGCATGGCGCTCGCCGTGAAGACGGGGGACGTGGAGGAACACCTGCGCGAGTTCCTGACGGTGATGGGCGCCTGTGTCATCGGCGCCTCCGCGGGGCCGCTGGTGCAGATGCTCATGCTTTCCTGAGCGGCCGACGGGAGCGGCACGGCGCGTACGGCCGCCGTCTCGATTGCCACGTACATGTCACAGCGTGGTGCTGATTCGCCACACGCATGGCGCGACGTCACAGCGGTCGCAAGACTCACGTCGACGCCACCGGCCGGCACGCACACCGGCCGGCACGCAGAACCATCAAGGACGTCACCGGCCGAAGGCCGGAAACAATCGGGGAGAGAACATGTTGGACAGACTCGTCGCCAAGGCACACGAGAACATAGTCCTGGCGGACGGCACCGTCCCGAATCCCGACCGGAACGCGCCGGACGCGCTCACCGGCAAGGTGGACACGGTCCTGGGCATCCTCGCCTGGGGCGGCACGGCGGCCGGTGTGGCCGGTGTCCTGATCACCGGCGCCATGATGGCGATCTCCATGCGCCGCGGCGAGGGCTCGGAGCACATGGGCCGGCTCGGCATGGTCCTGGGCGGCTGCGTCCTGGTGGCGACCGCCGGCCCCGTCGTCACCTTCGTCTTCGGCTGATGCGCTCCGCGTCCCGATCGTCCCGACGGAAGGCGGTACCGACATGGTGACCCCCGGTCGATCCCGAGGGGGCAGCGGGGAGTGGGAGAAGCCCTTCTGGCAGCAGCGGGGCTGGATCCTGTCGGCCGGATTCCTCGCGACGCTGCTGGTCATCGGCCTGGTGGCCCTGATGAGCAGCGGCGGTGACACGCCGACGACGCGCGCCGACGACCCGACGCGGGCCCCGGCGCCCGCCCCGAGCAGCACCGGTGACGCGGACGGCGGCCGGCCCGAGGACTGCCGCACCGACGACAGCGACCAGGACAAGCCGACAGCCGTTCCCGCGGACTTCGCGTGGAAGGCCAACGGCACGGGACTCGTGCCCGTGTCCGGGACGGTCGGACCGCTCAAGTACGACGGTCCCGTCTGGTCCTGCTACGCGCACACCCCGATGGGCGCGGTCCTCGCCGCGCACTCCATCACGGACCACTTCAGCTACCCGGGCTGGCGTGAGGTGATGGAGCGGCAGGTCGTGCCCGGAGCGGGCCGCGACGCCCTGATCTCCAGCCGCTCGCAGGACGAGGACAAGCCCACCTCGGGCAAGGCGGACGCCGGCGGATACGCGGGCTTCTCGGTCCTGGCCTACGACAAGGAAGAGGCGACAGTGATGCTCCTGCTGCGCGGCCCCGAGAGGGGTGTGTACGGCACGGCCTCCGTGACCGTGCGCTGGCACGAGGGCGACTGGAAGGTCGTACCCGGCGCGGACGGCTCGGTGTACTCCGGCATGGCGCAGGTGAGTGGCACGCAGGGCTTCGTCACCTGGGAGGTCTGACATGGCCTGTACCTGGAAGGTGTACGACTGTGTCGGCGAGGGTCTGGAGTGGGGCCTCGGTGAAGTCGGCGAGGACATCACCAGCGGAGCCGTCGAGGTGTTCGCCAAGGCGATCGGCGAAGCCGCCTCCGAAGTGCTGAAGTCGCTCAACGGCGTCTGGCTGGGGGTGGAGACGGGCGAGACCGCGGAGCCCATCGGCACCATTCAGGGCGAACTCAACTGGCTGGTCGGCTACGTGGCCGTGGCCTCCCTGCTCATGGCGGCGATCCGGATGGCGCTGGACCGCCGGGGACAGTCCATGAAGCTGGCCTTCATGGGCATGTGGAAGGTGCTGCTCGCCGGGGCCCTCGCCGTTCCCGCGGCAGGCGCCCTCACGAGGGCTTCGGACGCTTACGCCGAGGAGGTCTACGCCAAATCCGACCTCGGCGGCCAGGCGGCCGAGATGCTCGGCGTGATGACCCTGGGCCAGCCGGGTCTGGTCCTCGTCTTCGGCCTGCTGGTGATGCTGTCGACGTTCGTCCAGATCGTCCTCATGTACATCCGCGTCGGCGTGCTGATCATGCTGATCGGCACGCTGCCGCTCGCCGCGTCCGCCTCCATGACCGGATGGGGCGAAGGCTGGTGGAAGAAGCACATCGGCTGGCTGGCCGCCTGGCTGCTCTACAAGCCGGCCGCCGCGCTGATCATCTTCTCGGCGACGGCGATGACCAAGGAGGCCAAGGGCACCGAGGACCTCACCCGGACCATCGCGGGCATGGGCATGCTCATCCTGGCGGTCTTCGCCCTGCCCGCGCTGCTCAAGCTGATCGTCCCGGCCACCGCCGCCCTCGGCAGTACGTCCGGCGGCACGGTCACCCTCAACGCCGTCAACAACCTCGCCAGTGGCGCCGTGAGCATCGCCGGCGGCGCGGCCGGCGGGGGCGGTGGCGGAGGGGGCGGCGGAGGCGGCGCCTCAGCGAGTCCGCAGGGCTCCCCGTCCGCCGGGGCCGGAAGCTCCGCCGGAGCGGGCGGGGCCGGGGCCGGAGGTGCCGGCGGAGCGGGCGGTGCCGCCGCGGGCGGAGCCGCCGCCGCGGGAGCGGCCACCGGCGGAGTCGCCCTGGCCGCCCAGGCAGCCGCGGTCGTCGCGCAGACACAGGTGGCGGCGGCCTCGGAGGTCGCCAACTCCCTCGACGACAACGACGGGATGAAGGGGCACAACCAGTAGTCGTCGGCCGGGTGCCCACCGGTCCGGGCCGGGCAGGGTCCCCGGCCCGGCCCCAGCCCCCACCGCCCGCCTGGAAGACAGGCCGTTCACCCCGCAGAAGCCGGAAGAAGGAAACCCATGTCCACCGACGCCATGACGCGTCCCACCTACGGGAACTGGCGGCGCCCGCGCCGCCCCGGTCTCGGCCCGCTGGGCCTCCTCGGCACCGTCGTCGCCTTCGGCGGGCTCCTGCTGGCCCTGCTGGCCTCGCTGGTCTCCCTCATGCTCGCGATCGCCGTACTCGTCCCGGTCGGTCTCTTCCTCGCCCCGCTCGCGCTGCGCACCGCGGACGGCCGCAACGTCTACCAGGTCCTCGCCGTCCGCGTCGGCTGGATGAAGCGGAAGGCGAACGGTTCGACGACGTACGTCTCCGGACCGCTCTCGCGTCGCCCGGGCGGCCGTTTCCAGCCGCCCGGGCTGCTCGCCCGGACGAAGATGCACGAGGGCCGCGACGCCTACGACCGGCCGTTCGGCGTGCTCCACCACCCGGGCCGCAACCTGTACACACTGGTCATCGGCTGCGACCCGGACGGCGGCTCGCTCGTCGACCCCGAGCAGGTCGACGTCTGGGTGGCGTCCTGGGGCGACTGGCTGGCCCGGCTCTCCCACGAGCCCGGCCTGCGCGGCGCCCAGGTCGTGGTCGAGACCGCCCCGGACACCGGGACCCGGCTCGCGGCCGAGGTCCTCCCCCGCATCGCGCCCGACGCCCCCGCCGCGGCCCGTGCCGTGATGGAGGAGGTCGTCGAGCGCTACCCGTCCGCCTCGTCGGAGATGCACACCTACGTCGCCCTCACGTACGGCCCGACCGCCGGCCCCAAGCGCGGCACCGACGACGTCGTCACCGACCTGTCCATGCGGCTGCCGGGACTGCTGTCCGGCCTGATCGCCGCGGGCGGCGGCTCCGCGTACCCGCTCTCGGCGGAACGGCTCGCCGAGATCGTGCGCGTCGCCTACGACCCTGCGGTCGCCCCCGACGTCCTCAGCACCCGCGCCGAGCACACCGCGACCGGCATCGAGTGGGACGACGCCGGACCGGCGGCCACCGTCGAGACGGTGAACGCGTACCGGCACGACTCCGGTGTCTCCCGGACCTGGATGCTGACGCTCGCGCCGCGCGGCACCGTCCGCTCCAGCGTGCTGCGCGGCCTGCTGGAACCCGCGCCGGGCACCCGCCGCAAGCGGATCTCGCTGGTCTACCGGCCGATCGACCCCGCGACCTCCGCCCGCATCGTCGAGTCCGACCGCCGCTCCGCCCACTTCATGGCCGGCTCGCGCGGCGGACTGGTGCAGGCCCGCGCCAGCTCCGAGGTGCGGGCGGCGGAGCAGACGGCGGCCGAGGAGGCCTCCGGTGCGGGGCTCGTGGAGTTCTCGCTGATGGCCACGGTCACCGTCGACTCCGAGCAGGACCTCGAGGACGCGGCCGTCACCATGCGCAATCTCCAGGCGTCCTCCCGGATCGTGCTGCGTCCCGCCGACCGCATGCAGGCCTCGGCGTTCACCTGCACGCTGCCCGTCGGGCTGCTGCCGTGGGAGCACACCCTCGTTCCGTACCAGATCCGGGAGGCCCTGTGAGCAGGCAGAAGCAACCGCCCCGTCCGCCCATGGTCCCGCCTCGCGGCTGGCCCGGCCCCGGCGGCGGCCAGGTCGGGCACCTGGACCCGCCCGCCATGTGGCGGGCGACCACCGTGCAGGCCTGCGGACTGTGGCCGTTCGCCGCGGGCTCGGGCGCCCCCATGACCGGTGTGCCGCTCGGCCAGCACCTGCATACCGGTGCGACGGTCTGCGGCGACCCCATCTCCTGGTTCACCCGGGCCCGTTACATCTCCAACCCCTCGCTGTTCATGCTCGGCATGCCGGGTCTGGGCAAGTCGACGCTGATCAACCGCATGCTCATCGGCCTCACCGCGACCGGCGTCACCCCGCTGGTGCTCGGGGACCTGAAGCCCGACTACGCGGACACCGTACGGGCACTGGGCGGTCAGGTGATCTCCATCGGGCGCGGCGTCGGCGGCATCAACGTGCTCGACCCCGGCGCGATGGGCGAGGCCGCGGCGCGGCTCGGCGGCGAGCGCGGGCGAATCCTGGCCGCGGAGGCCCACGGCCGCGTGCTCAACATGGTGGCGGCGCTCGTCACCATCGTGCGCGGACGTCCCATGGACGACCACGAACAGTCGGTGCTCTCCGCCTGTCTGCACCACCTGGTGGAACGCACCGAGCCAGGGCGCGCCCCCTTGCTGGCCGACCTGCTGCGCGTTCTCGACGAGGGCCCCGACCGGGTGCGCGCGGTGACGCTGGACCGGGGCGACATCAACCGCTACCAGGAAGCAGTCGACCCGCTGCACCGCTCACTGCTCGGCATTCTGGACGGCCCGCTCGGCGACACGTTCTCCACCGAGACCTCGACCAGGATCGACCCGGCGTCACCGGCCGTCTGCGTCGACATCTCCCGCATCGGGGAGGCCGACACGCAGCTGACCGCGGCGGCGATGCTGGCCGCCTGGTCCGACGGGCTCGGCACGGTGGCCGCGGCGCACGCGCTCGCGGACGCGGGGCTCGCCCCGCAACGCTGGTTCTTCACGGTCCTCGACGAGCTGTGGCGTCCGTTGCGCGCCGCCTCGGGCATCGTCGAGCGGATCGACGCCCTGACCCGTCTCAACCGCTCCCTCGGACTCGGCGACGCGAAGATCACCCACACGCTCAAGGACGCCGAGGCGCTGGGCAGCGAGGCCGACCGGGCCAAGGCGCGCGGCTTCGTGGAGCGGGCCGGCATGGTCGTGTGCGCGGGGCTGCCGCGGACGGAGATGCGGGAACTGGGCGAGATCGTCGGCATGTCGGAACGGGAGGTCGAGCTGGTCTCCTCCTGGTCGTCCCCACCGGGCTGGGCAGGCACCGGCATCAACGAGGAGCCGCCCGGCCGGGGCCGTTTCCTGATCAAGGTCGGCGGGCGGCCCGGCATCCCCATCAAGGTGTCCATCACCGACACCGAGCGCGCCCTGCACAACACCAACAACCGCTGGACCGGCAACGAACTCAACCTCACCAAGCAGGGGGAGGCGTCGAGATGAGTGCACGGCCCGCCCGCAAGGGCCACTCCCCCGGGGACGACCTGCTGCCGTGGATCATCCCGGTCGTGGCCGTCCTGGTCGGCGGCTCCTTCGCCGGTGCCTGGCTCGGCGGCACGCTCGGCGCGGCGCTGGCCGGCGGCGGCTGGAATCCGCCCCCCTTCTCGCTGTCCACCCTGGCCACGCTGGTCCAGGACGGCCCGGGCGCCCTGTGGCCCGCCGCGCCGGGCGGCGCGGTGACGGCCGGCATCGCGACGGTCTTCGGCGTCTTCGTCGCCCTCGTGGTCGTGCTGGTCCTCCTCGTACGCGGCCGCGGCAAGCGTCCCGCCGGGCTCGCCGGCCGCGGGGAACTGGCCGGACTTCTTCCCAAGGGGGCGGCGGCCCGGGCCCGGTCGCTGCGCCCGTCGCTGTCCAAGACCGCCAGGCTGGAGCCCGACGAGACCGGCAACCTGCTGGGCAACCTGGAGCCCAACGGGCCGGAACTGCGCTCCAGCCACGAGGATGTGGAACTGGACCTGATGGCACCGCGCGCGGGCAAGTCCACCGGAATCGCCGTGCCGCGCGTCCTGCGCGCCCAGGGCAGCGTCCTGCTCACCTCCAACAAGGCCGACGTCTACAGCGTCACTCGTGCCGAACGTGAACGCACGGGCCGGGTCTGGGTGTTCGATCCGCAGGGCATCGCACACACCCCCCGCGCCATGTGGTGGGACATGCTGGCCGATGCCGCCACCATCGAGGGCGCCAGGAGGCTCGCGGGGCACTTCGTCGGCGCGGTCAACGACGACGCGTCCAGGCGCGACTTCTGGATCTCGGCGGCGCAGAACACGCTCACCGCGCTCTTCCACGCCGCCAACCGCGGCGGGCGCGGGGTCGTCGAGGTCCTGTCGTGGCTGGCCGACCCGGCCGACCGCACGCCCGTCGATCTGCTGCGCGACGCGGCCATGCCGGCCCTGGCCGACCAGTTGCAGGGCACCGTCCAGGGCGCCGTCGAGACCCGGGACGGCATCTACGAGACGGCCCGCCAGTGCGTGGCCTGCCTCCTCGACCCGGCCATCGCCGCCTGGGTGACGCCGGACGCGGCGGTGCCGCAGTTCCGTCCGGAACAGCACACGCTGTCCCGCGACACTCTGTACCTGCTGTCGAAGGACGGCGGCGGATCGGCCGCGGGTGTCATCGCGGCGGCCGCCGACTCGGTGCTGCGCGCGGGCGTGGTGGCCGCCGAACGGCAGGGGGGACGCCTGGACCCGCCGATGACGGCGGTACTGGACGAGGCCGCCAACGTCTGCCGCATCTCCGACCTGCCCGATCTCTACTCCCACCTCGGCTCGCGGGGCGTCAACATCGTCACCCTGCTGCAGAGTTACCGGCAGGGGGTACGGGTCTGGGGCGAGGCCGGGATGGACGCGCTGTGGGGCGCGGCCACCATCAAGCTGCTGGGTGCCGGCCTGGACGACGCCGACTTCGTCGAGAAGGTGTCCCGGCTGGTCGGCGAGCACGACGTGTCGACGGTCAGCGTGTCCCGCGGCAGGGACGGCCGGTCCCGCTCCACCTCCTACCGACTGGAGCGCATCCTGCCCGCCGACCGTATCCGCGCCCTGCCCAAGGGCACCGCCCTGCTCCTGGCCACCGGCGTCAGACCGGCCCTGATCCGGCTGCGCCCCTGGTACGCCGAGCCCGGCGCCGACCGCATCCAGGCGGCCGCCCAGGCCGAGGTGAAAGCCATCACCGCCCGCGCCGCGGAGAGGACCGTCCGATGACCGATGCCTCCGATCCGGCCGTGGACCGGCAGCCGGCCGCCGAACCGCCGTTCATCCTCTACATGGACGGTGAGGAGTACCTGCGGGAGTTGCGGAATCTGACTGTCTGGGTCTCCGACCTCCTGCTGCCCGTCTACGGCCGTGAGGTCTCCTCCTCCCAGCCCTGGTGCCCCCGGTGGTGGGAGCACCTCGAAGCCGTCGCACGCCTCCACGCCCTCTGGCTGGCCTGGCAGGAGTGCACCGACGCGGCGGCCGGCTCGGCGGGGCCCGCCGTATGGCACCGTGACCACCTCGGCCCGGCACTTGCCGAACTGCGCTCGCCGGTCGGCCCGTTCGCGGGGTGCAAGGAGGGGAGCCACCGGGCCAAGACCGTGCCGGTGGTGGAACCCTACGACGACGGGCGCACGCCGCAGGACGCGGCGGAACCCGATCCCTACGACGGCAACCTGTGGTAGACGAGGTCTTCGTGAACAAGGAAACGCCTGTGCCCCGCTCCCTGCGCGCCTACCTCGACCGCTACGCCGCCGGTCTGGTCGGCCGCGAAGAGATGCTCGCCACGGTGGCCGACTGGCCCTTCGAGGAGGAGCAACTGGACGAGGGCCACCCCGAGCCGACCCACCAGGACAACACGCCGTCCGTGGTCGCGGAAGCACGCCTGCTGGGACAGCTGTCCCGGGAAGACGTGGAGGAGATCCAGCTCAGGATAGACCGGCGCCGGTGACGGCCCCGGTACCGGAGAGCAGACTGACGCCCGAGTACCAGGGGCTCTACCGAGAGCTGCAGCGGCGGATGGGCCCGGGCGGCGACCTCTCACCGGGGGATCACGACACGATGGGGCAGTACCGTCGTGGCGTGCTGTGGGCGGCGGACCGCGAACACCTGCACAGCGCCGTGTTGGAGGATTTCAGACACCGGGTGGCGGGCCTGCCCCGGGACGGGCACGCGGCGCTCCTGACCGCCGGTGCGCCCGGCGCGGGCAAGGGCGGCGCGCTGCGCGGCCTCGCCGAGTGGCAGGCGCGGGACGACGGGCTCGGGCGTGCGCTGACCGGGGTGCACGGTGTCGACGTACGGAACTACGTGGTCCTCGACCCGGACGAGTTCAAGGTCGCCCTGTTCGAGCACGGCGGCGCCCCCCACCTTCCCGCGCACGCCCGGGAACTGCCGAACGGGCGTCGGCTGGCACCGTCCGAGACGGCGTCGCTCACCCATCGTGAATCCGCCTACCTGCAAGGGATCTTCGAGCGGTGGGCCCGTACCGAGGGCTACAACCTGCTCTACGACGCCACCCTGCGGGACCAGCGCTGGAACGAGAAACTCCTCGGTGACCTGCAACGCGACGGCTACGGCAAGCGCGTGCTGCTGTCCGTGGAAGTGCCGCTCGAGCAGTGCCTCGCGCAGAACGCGGGCCGCTGGCAGCACGGGCGCGCCGAGTTCGACGCGGGCCGTGACTGGTACGGGGGCCGCATGGCACCCGAGGGGATGATCCGGGACCTGTACGCGCGCAGTACGTCCGGGCGCGGCCACTCCGTCGGCCGGGAGAACGCGGAGAAACTGGTCGCCGGTGGACTGGCGACGGGCTTGATCACCTCGGACCGGGGCGACTTCGCGGGCCGGACGGTCACGCCGCGCACCACGTCGGCCTTCCGGCAGGGTGACGCCCTGGTCCGCATCGCCGCGGCCGGCCGGTTGCGGTCGGGGGCGGGGTCCGGGTCCGGGACACCGACGCCCACCACACCGCCGGCCGCGACCCGCGTTCCGGCCGTCCGCCCGCCCTCGCCCCCTACTCCCCGGACGCCATGAGGCGGTTACTGAGCCGGGGGGCTGAACGAGTCGATGCCGGCGAGGATACGTCGATCGCGCTCAAGGCCGTCCTGCAGCCACCGGCGCTCGAACCTGCTCGGGTCCTTCCGGTAGACCGCACGGCCGCGGTCCGAGGTGAAGCACTCCCCGGGGATCCGGTCGGCGCCCTCCGGGAGGAACTTGAGGACCTCCTCCAGCGCGGCAAGGGCGTAGACGGCCTTCTCGCGGTGGCGACGCTGTTCGGCGGGCGGCGTGTTGAGCAGGCGCAGACTCGCGTCCGTCCCCGCCTCGTCGCTGACCCACATGAACTCGCCCGGATCGATGATCCGCGACGGCTCCCGGCCGCCGAACGCCGGTGGCGCGGGCGGCAGTTCGTCGGACAACCGGAACTCGAACACCCGCGGCCGACCGCACTGGGGGCAGACGCCCTCGTACACCGCGATCATCGCGCCGTCCCGCTGTTCCAGGCGGTGCGAGCGCTCGAAGGTCTCGGCCCCGCAGACACAGGCGTGCAGATCCATGTAGAGGTGCGCTTCTTGCGTCGAGCGGGCGATCAACATGCGAAAATCCTACAGGCCGTGAGGCAGGTCAAAGGGGGAAACGCCAATGGTTCAGAGCCCGCGTGACCACGGGGCTGACCGGGCACGGCCGGACCGGTCCCAGGCACCCGTCACCATCACCGCGACCGATGTCGCGGGCACGCGGTTCACGAGCACCTCTCCCCGTGCCGGGCAGGGCGAGGTCATCGCGCAGGCGGAGGCCGCACTGCCACTGGTCGTGCAGAGCCTGTACGGAGACCGGCTCCGCTGGGCCGGACCGCGGGGAACCGACGGCGACCGCCATTTCGCGCTCACCGACCAGCAAGGCGCCGAACTGACGCTCAGGCTCGACTGTGTCCCCCTGCCGTCCGGCGTCGTGGCACGTACGCACGTCAACACCACGTCGGACAATCACTTCGTCCAGCTCTCCGACCGAATGGACCCGCAACAGGTCGGCCGCGCCCTGAGCCACGAGGTCGGCGAACTGCTGGCCGTGCGGGACCGGGCCGCCGCGAGCGCGGAGCGGGTCCGGCAGGACCTGCTGCGGCGCGGGGAGATCGCCTCGGACCGGTTCAGGCTGTCGGAGGAGGACCTCGGCCGCGTGGGCGAGCTGAACTACCTCGCCGCCCGCATGCAGGACGCGAGCCTGGACGACGGCCGCCGCCGGGAGGCGCGGGGTGAGTTCTCGGCCCTGCTGGACCACACCGGTCTGCGTCCGATCGCTCCCGCCGAGGACACCCGGGCCCGTGCGCTGGAGCAGCATGCCGCCGACATTCGTCTCCGCGCTGTCGGCCCGGAGTTGTCCGCGCTGTCCAGGGAGGCCGTGGCCCGTCTGGCCGTCCCCCTGGAGCAACTGCCTCCGTCCGACGCCCGTGCCCTGCGGGACTTCCGGGAGCACGCCGCGCGGACCCCCTCTGCGGCCGACCTGTCGCCGGGCACCCCTCACCTGCCGGGATTCCGGCCGGACGGAACCGCCATTCCGCGCGCCGAGCTGGCCACGGCGGCGGCCGAGGCGGCGGCGACGCGCACCGAGGTGAGCAGATCGACGCTGGAACAACTCCGTGCGGAGGCGGCAGCCACCGGGGAGTGGCCGACCCGCCAAGTCGTCATCGGCAGTGGCGCGAGCCTCGTCGGCCGGGACCCCGACGCGTTGCTGATCGACGCCCGGGGCCGTTGGCACCTGGACCCCGGTGAGGGCATCGTCCAGTCCGCCGACCAAGTGCGCGACATGCACCTCACGGGGCTGGGGGACGCCCACCAGTTCGGAGACGCCACCAGCCGGGTCCCCCGCGACGCGGTGCGGCTGTGGGAGGACACGCTCGCGGTACGAGGCCCGGTGGTCGACGGGCGGGCCCGGCTGGTGGCGGCCGACGACGGCCGTCTCTACGCCCACGTGCGTCCCAACGACGCCGCGGCCGACCGCTCGCAGGACATGTACGTGCGCGTCGAGGGCATACCCACCATCGCCACCGGCCTGCCGCCGGAAATGGTGCCAGGCGTGGACCGAAGTGTGCAGAACCTGCCCGAGGCGCTCGATGCCCTGGGCCGACGGCTGCCCGCCGACCACGCGGTGCAGCAACGCCTGGCCACCGCGTCCACCGCGCAGCAGACCTTGGCCCTCCTGCGCGACGAAGGGCTGGTGAACGCCCTGCGGTCCGACTCCGGGGCGCGCGCCGCGATGCAGACCCTCGACGCCACAGCACAGTGGGAACACGCACGGGCCGAGGCGCCCGCGCGGGTCTTCATCGGCGACGAGATCGCGGAGAACCGCTTCGACCCACAGGCCCCGGACGCACCGAGGACCTGGGTCGTCGCGGGCGCGGGCGGCACCGGCGTGGCGAACGCCGAGATCATTCTGGAGGCCGATCCAAACGCTCGGGTCACGATCGTCGGCCCGAATCTCCCGCCGGCGCTGGCGAACCAGGTTCAGTTCAATGCGATGCGCCGGCGCTTCGACGCGGAGTTCGGCGGTGACGGACGGCTGACCATCGACATCGCGCCCGGCAACCGCGTCGGCGCCGTCCAGATGTTCACCGGGCAGGACGGCCGGCCACGGTTCCGGGCGGCCAACGTGGAGGCGGAGGCGTACGTCGGCTGCCTGGGCCGTACCTCCCCGTTGCCGAAGACGCTCCAGGAAACGGGCGAGCGGACCAGGGCTTCGGGCGGCCGGATCCACGGTGACCTGATGTTCGACCGGGACCGCCAGTATCTCGGCTACGGCCTCACCTTCGAGTCGGGAGGCCGGCAGTTCCGGGTCGAGGTGACCGGCGCGGCGTCCCGGTCGCTGCCCCGTGACGTCTTCCCGGTGGAGACCCAGCGCGCACTGATGGCGATGAACACCCGGCAGGTCCCCGCCGTGAGCGGCAACGCGGCGCCCGGGTTCGCCCCCACCGCCTGGCAGGCCGCCCACCTGGCGGCGGCCCGGCGGCAGGGAACCGTACAACGCCACGCGACGGTGCCGGAGAGCTGGCAGCGGCCCACCACCGTCGCCCGCTCGACAGCACCGCCGACAGGTGGCACCGCCTCACCGGCCAACCCGGTCGCGGGCGCGGCCCGGGTCCAGCCCGGCCGCCACTCCTCCGCACCGAGAACCGGGCCCGGCAGCGGGCCCGGTCCTTCCGTCCCGGCCCAGCCGCCTCACATCCCCCGTCCACCGGGTCCGGGCAGCAGCGGGGGCGGGCCTGCGCGGTGACGCCACGACGCCGAAGAGGCGGCAGCCCGACAGCTCGCGAACGTTCATCGCGCGATGCCACAAGAAGGGAACAGTCCATGCGGAGGACAAGAACAGCCATGGCAGCGGCGATCCTGGCCGGGACGCTGGTCGCCGGATGCTCATCCGGCGATACAGGCGATACAGGCGATACAGGCGGTCCCGGAAGCGACGGGCGCCCGGGAGCGGGCACTCCCCTCACCGACCTCGACGTGCCCTCCGCGTACACCGGCGACAAGGGCTGGGACCAGGAGATCGACTGGGTGCCCGAGAACGCCGCGACGGACCCGGTGGCCACGGACGGTGAGGCGGTCGCCTACCTGCTCCGGTCCGGCGACGGGTACGCCGTCCAGGTGAGGGACGGTGCCACGGGCAAGGTGCGGTGGACCAGCGCGCCGTACCGGACGCCGGTGGTGGACCCGGACGCTCCCGGCATCCCCGAGACCCCTGGGGTGACCGTGCTCCGGCAGGGCGAGCGGACCTACGTCGCCGCCTGGGCGACCGGCGAGCAGACCGGCGACGCCCTCACCAAGGACCAGGAGGTCGTCCAGGTCGACGTCTACCCGGTGGACGCCGCCGGTGACTCCGTCGCCCCGCTGCACCACGTCGCCGTACCGGTCGACGCGCACAACAGCTCGGTCGAGGTCGGGGACGGCGGGGCCGGACTGCTGATCACCGGGCCGGGTGTCGACCACCACAGCGTGGCGATCGACCTGGAGTCCGGCAAGGTGACGCGGTACGAGGACGCCGCCGGGCTGTTCGCGGACTGCGACTCGGCGATGTGCATCAACAACGAGGTGGTGGCCGTCACGCCCCAGGGGCCCGTGGTGAGCGGGGAGCAGGGGGGCATCGCCGTACCGGGCGGATGGGCCGGCGAGGACATCGCACCGGAGGGTGTCGAGACGGGCCGGACGTTCGTGAGCGGAGAGCAGAACGGAGATCTGGTCGGTGTCCGCGACAGCGTCTTCGTCGCCCGGTGGCAGGCGAGCGACGACTCCGACGTTCCCGTCTGGTCGGCGCACGACCTGACGAGCGGGCGTCTGCTGGCGGCCACGGCCTGTGCGGACGACAAACCGCTCCGGGACCGCACGCTCGTCGTGTCCCCGAACGGCAGGCATGTCGCCTACGGCCCGGTCGCGTTCGACACCGAGACGGGCAAGGCGCTCTGCCTGGCCGGCGACGAGACCCGCCGCACCGTCACCGTCGGCGTCATCGGTGACGACGGCACCGCGTACGGGGTGACCGACGCCGAGACCGCCCCGAAGCCCGTGATCGAGCTGAACGTGAGCGGCACCGCGCCGAAGGCCCTGCCCGAGGGCACCCTGCTTCCGGCCGCTGCACTGAAGGGCGGGGCCCTGTTCACTCAGCGGGAGAACGGCTCCGGTCTGCGGGTGTCGGTCCGGCTGAAGGGCTGAGTCCCGCCCGGGGCGGGCCACGCCCGCGCCGTTGCGCCTCAGGCCGTGATGTCCTTCGTCGTGAACCGCGCCCAGGCCGCCGAGCCGAAGACCGCCGCGTACAGGGCCTGGAGGCCGAGGTTCCGGGTCAGGTCGTCCCAGTAGACCGGTTCGCGCATCAGGTCGGCGAAGGACAGCCAGTAGTGCGAGAAGAAGTACGGCTGGAGGGCGTCGAGCTGAGGGATCTGGTCGAGGATCTGGACGGTGATCACCAGACCGACCGTGGTCGCCATCGCCGCGATGCCGCTGCCGGTCAGGGTCGAGACGAACAGGCCGAGGGCCGCGACGCCGACGAGTGAGGCGGCGACGATCAGGGCGATCAGCAGGGCCCGTCCCAGGCCCTCGGCGTACGTGATCCGGGTGCCGGAGATGGTGATCAGGTCGCCGACCGGGAACAGCAGCGCTCCTACCGCGAGTGCCGAGACCGCGACCACCAGGGTCGCGGCGAGGCAGAAAGCGATCACCGTGGCGTACTTGGTGAGCAGCAGGCGGGTGCGGCCCGCGGGGGCGACGAGGAGATAGCGGAGGGTGCCCGCGCTCGACTCGCCGGCGATCGCGTCGCCGGCGACGACGCCGACGGCCATCGGCAGGAAGAACGGGAGGGTCGCGGCGAGCGCGGTGAAGACCAGGAACAGCCCGTTGTTGCTGATCTGTGAGATGAAGGCGGGGCCTCCGCCGCCCCCGCCCCCGCCCCCGCCGCCTCCGCCGAAGGACGAGCCGTCGCTCGTCTCGATCTTCACGGCGATGCCCACCAGTACCGGCACGGCCGCCAGCACGCCCAGCAGGGCGAGGGTGCGCCAGCGCCGGAAGGTGACCGACAGTTCGCTGCGGAGCAGCCCGAAGGTCCACAGCGGGCTCGGGGTGCGCGCCGGCAGCCGTCGCGTCTCAGCTTGCGACATCGAAGCCCTCCCCGGTCAGCGCCACGAACGCGTCCTCCAGCGACGCCCGTTCCACGCCGAAGCCGCGGACCCGGACGCCGGCCGCGACCAGGGCGGCGTTCAGGTCGGCGAGGTCGCGACCCGGTGGTTCCGCCGTCACCCGGTCCTCGGCGACGACGACGTCACCGGCCCCCTGCTCCTTCAGCACCCGGGCCGCCTCCCCCGCATCCGGCGTGGTCACCACCAGCCGGCCGCGGGCCCCGGCCGACAGGTCGGCGACCGGGCCCTGAGTGATCAGCCGTCCCCGCGCCATCACGGCGGCGTGCGTGCACACCTGCTCGATCTCGTCCAGCAGGTGGGAGGAGAGGAAGACCGTGGTGCCGTCGGAGGCGAGTTCGCGCACCAGTGTGCGGATCTCGCGCATGCCCTGGGGGTCGAGTCCGTTGGTGGGCTCGTCCAGGACCAGCAGGCGGCGCGGCTGGAGCAGCGCCGCGGCGAGCCCGAGGCGCTGCTTCATGCCGAGCGAGTACGCCCTCGCCTTCTTGCCGGCGGCCGCCGCGAGGCCCACCCGGTCCAGCGCGGCGGCGACGCGTTCGCGCCGGGTGCGGGGGTCGGCGGTCGGGTCGGCGGCGTCGTAACGCAGCAGGTTGTCGCGGCCGGAGAGGAAGCCGTACAGGGCCGGGCCCTCGATGAGGGCGCCGACCTGGGGCAGTACCGCGCGGGCGTCGCGCGGGACCGGTCTGCCGAGTACGGCGGCGGTGCCCGAGGTGGGCTCGATCAGGCCCATCAGCATGCGGATGGTGGTGGTCTTGCCGGAGCCGTTGGGGCCGAGGAAGCCGAAGACGCTGCCCGCCGGGACGGCCAGGTCGAGACCGTCCACGGCGAGCTGTCCGCCGCGGTAGCGCTTGGTGAGGGCGCGAGTGGAGATGACGGCGTCGTCCCCGCTCCCGCGCTCCGGGTGCTTACGCTCCGTGGCGGACGGTTCGGCCATCGGCTCCCTCTCCTCGTCGCTCCTGCTACGGTCCGGCGTCTACTGCGCCGCGTCGGCCGCCTTCACCAGCGCGTCCTTGGTGACGGCACCGGCGTAGACCTTGCCGTCGTCCGTGATCAGGGCGTTGACCAGGCGGGTCTTGAAGACCGTGCCGGAGCCGAAGTCGCCCTTGACCTGGTCGCCGAAGGAGCCGAGGAAGCCGCCGAGGGCACCGGCGTCGCCGCCCGCGGAGGCCGTGGGCAGGCCCTGGCCCCCGGTGTCGAAGGTGGCGATGGAGTTCCAGCCCTCGCCGATGACCTCCAGGCCGTCCAGCTCCCCGGCCAGGTCGGCGCCGGCTGTCTCGCGCCCGTGCTCCGGCGCCCCGGCCATCTCGTCGCCCTCGGTGACCTTCGCGCCCTTGGGCGGGGTGAAGTCGAAGGTCGACGCGTCCGGCTTCGCGAAGCTGACCTGGGTGAAGCCCACGTCCACGACGGCGGCGCCGCCGCTCGCCGGGGTGAGCGTGAACTTCAGCGGCATGCCGGTCTTCGCGTCCACCGCGATACTGACGGCGCCGACCGTGGAGCCCTCCTGCTTGGGCTCGATCACCAGTCGGTAGGCGTCCCGGCCGGCCACCTGCGCGGTGCCGTCGACGGTGACGGAGGTGGTGTCGTCGACCGCCTTGAGGGCCTGGTCGGCGAAGTCCTTCGGCGTGGCCGGGACGTCCTGCTCCGGCTTCGACTGCTTCTCCGGCTTCTTCTGTTTCTCCGACTGCCCGGCCGCCTCGGACGTGGTCGAGTGGTAGACCTCGTTGGACGCGCTGTCGTAGCCCCAGACGTCCTTGCCGTCGTGGATCAGGCTGTACTCGGCGGCGTTCTCCAGCAGGGAAAGCTTCTGCCGGTCGGGGCCGTCCGCCGCGACCCGCAGCGTGTGGGTGCCGGACACCAGCTCGGTGAGCTTGGCCGACGGGTCGGCGGCGGAGCCGCCTTCCTCACCGGCCGCACCCGGCGCGCCGGACATACCGGACATCAGGCCACTTTCCAGGCCACCGAGGTTCGGCAGGCCCAGATCCGTGGTGATCTTCACCGTGCCGGACAGCTGCTCGACGTCCGACTTGGCGATCTTCTCTATGAGTTGTTCCGCCGTGACCTTCGGGAGGTCCGGGTCCCCGGAGTCGGCGATCGCGGGGACGAGCCCGATCGTCGCGGCCGCCACTCCCATCACCGCGACCGGGACGACGTAGCGCGCGGCCTTGCGCCGTCCGGCGCGCGAGTCCTCGCCCTCCCCGGCGGTCCTGTTGTCGTCGGAATCGATCGGTGCCATCTGTGCCCTACCTCCGTCGTCGGCGGCGGCTGTCTCGCGACCTCGCACTCGTCGTCTCACCCGTGAGCCGCCATTCTCACCCGAATCGGTGAGGATTGGTGTTTTCCGTGGTGTCCATCTGACCAAATCGGCCGGGAAGAAGCGTCAGACCGCGGACTCAACTCCGCGTACTCCTGCGGGATGACACGGACGGGCCGCGCCTCCCCCGGCCCGTAGGGGGCGGGGTACGCCTACGACGTGAGGCGGGTCACCGCGCCGCGCGTTCAGCCGGCCCGGTGCACCACGGCGTCGCACAGCTCCACCAGCGCGGACTTCGCCTCGCACTCCCGCAGCGGGGCCAGCGCCGCCCGGGCGTCCCTGGCGTACCGGACGGTGTCCTTGCGCGCCTGTTCCAGCGCGGGGTGGGCGCGCAGCAGGCGCAGCGCCTCGGCGTGCCGGACGTCGTCGCTCAGGTCGGAGTCGAGCAGCTCGGACAGGGCGATGTCCTCGGCGAGCCCCAGCCGCTCCGCGCGCTCGCGCAGCCGCAGCACCGGCAGGGTCGGGATGCCCTCGCGCAGGTCGGTCCCGGGGGTCTTGCCGGACTCGTGGGAGTCGGAGGCGATGTCCAGGACGTCGTCCGCGAGCTGGAAGGCGACGCCGAGCCGCTCGCCGTACTGGGTGAGCACGTCGACGACCGTCTCGTCGGCGCCGGACATCATCGCGCCGAACCGGCAGGAGACCGCCACCAGCGACCCCGTCTTGCCGCCCAGCACGTCCAGGTAGTGGTCGACCGGGTCACGTCCGTCCTGCGGTCCGGCCGTCTCGAGGATCTGGCCGGTGACCAGCCGCTCGAACGCCAGGGCCTGCACGCGGACCGCCTCGGGCCCGAGGTCGGCGAGGATCTGGGAGGCGCGGGCGAAGAGGAAGTCGCCGGTGAGGACGGCGACCGAGTTGCCCCAGCGGGTGTTGGCGCTCGACACCCCGCGGCGCACAGCGGCCTCGTCCATCACGTCGTCGTGGTACAGGGTGGCGAGGTGGGTCAGCTCGACGACGACGGCCGAGGGCACGATGCCGGGGGCGTAGCGGTCGCCGAACTGGGCCGAGAGCATCACCAGCAGTGGCCGGAACCGTTTGCCGCCGGCCCGCACCAGGTGCTGGGCGGCCTCCGTGATGAAGGGCACCTCGCTTTTGGTTGCCTCAAGCAACCCTTCCTCGACCGCAACCAATCCGGCCTGGACATCGGCTTCCAGAGCCTGGTCCCGCACGCTCAGCCCGAACGGCCCGACGACGGTCACGAGGGGTCTCCTGTCTGCTGGTGTCTACTGGCGATTACCTGGTTTGTCGATAGGTCGCTGCCACCACTCAAGTCAGCGTATCCGGTCACGTTTCGATCACCGCTAGCGCCCACCGTTACAGGCCGGTCGGTATCGGATCATGCGCGGTATGTTTTTGATCAGGCGATATGAGCAGATATCGATCGACATCCTCGAGGCCGAAAGCCGCCACCGAAGATCACATCACTCCTCCCAACGGCCCGCACTCCGAGTACGTCACCCACTCGGCCCTCCCTCCGATACGTATCCGATACGAACGCATGCCCGCACGACGCGCTCGTGAACACCGGACGGCGCGGCGGCCGAATACGAAGCCCACCCGACGGCACCCCGAACCGGCCACGCACCCGCCTCCGAAGCCCTCCCAACCTGCGGACGATTGACTCACACTTAAGCTGAATGCCCGATTTGCCGCTCTTGTTGAGGGCGGTGAGTTGGCTCACTTCACGCCGCCCGCAGGCAACCCGGCCGCCGACTGCGCCCTCCCTTTGCCCCGCAAGCGAGTTGAAGCTTGGCAGCCGCAAAGGATCAAGCGCCCCAAATGCCCCAGACCAAGGTCAACAGGCGCGTTGGGTGATTCCTGCACTTGTTCCGGACATGTGCTCTCGCATACGTTCCCGGCCTGTCGGGCGGACGCCGAATCCTGCCACCGCCCGGACGCACAGTCATCCGCCAACACACTCGCCGGCAGGAGCGGGGGACCCAGGTAAGTCGCCGCACCGGTCACCACCGGAGCGGCTAGGGGTGAAGCCGTGCCCGTCAGGGCCCGGCCGGGCACCTCCCCGCCCGAACCCGACAGCTCACCTCGCAGGCGTAAGGAGAGGGACTCAGCATGTCTGCCAACGGTCAGAACCGTCACGCCCGCACCAGCCGCCTCGCCCGCAAGCTCGCTGTCGCCGGCACCGGCGCCGCGGTGCTCGCCCTGCCGCTCATCGGTGCCACCAGCGCCTCCGCGGCCACCCCGGCCGCCGCGCCGGCCGCAGCCACCGCCACGACGACGTACTCGAACACCCTCGACGGCTGGATCCGGGAGTCGCTGGACGTCATGGCGCAGCACGGCATCCCGGGCACGTACGAGGGCATTCACCGCAACATCATGCGGGAGTCGTCCGGCAACCCGCTCGCCATCAACAACTGGGACATCAACGCCGTCAACGGCACCCCGTCCAAGGGCCTGCTCCAGGTGATCGACCCGACCTTCCAGGCGTACCACGTGCCCGGCACCTCCTGGGACCCGTACGACCCGGTCGCCAACATCACCGCCGCCTGCAACTACGCGGCCGACCGCTACGGCTCGATCGACAACGTCTTCGGCGCGTACTGAGCCGTACCAGGCGCGTACTGAGCCGTACCAGGCGCGTACTGAGCTGAGCTGCGCTAAGAGGTACTGAAGATCCGTTCGAGGACGACGGCCACGCCGTCGTCCTCGTTCGTCGTGGTGACCTCGTCGGCGACCGCCTTGAGTTCGGGGTGGGCGCCGGCCATGGCGACGCCGTGGGCCGCCCAGTGGAACATGGGGATGTCGTTGGGCATGTCCCCGAAGGCGATCGTCCGCCGCCGGCCCACTCCCAGGCGCTCGGCGGCCAGCGCGAGGCCGGTCGCCTTGGTGATGCCGCACGGCTGGAGCTCCACCGTCCCCGGACCCGACATGGTGACCGTGGCCAGCGAGCCGACCACCGCGCGCGCCGTCGCCGCCAACTCGTCGTCGGACAGGTCGGGGTGACGCAGCAGCACCTTGCTGATCGGCGTGGCCCACAGTTCGTCGCGCCGGTCGACGCGCACCGCGGGCAGCGTCGGGTGGGGCATCAGGTACCCGGGCTCGATGAGGGTGAGGCCGTCCACCCCGTCCTGGTCGACCGCGGCGTACACCTGCCCGACCTCCGCCTCGATCTTGCCGAGCGCGGTTTCGGCCAGTTCCCGGTCCAGGGTGACCGACCAGAGCATCCGGTGCGCGCCCGCGTCGTACACCTGCGCGCCCTGTCCGCACACCGCGAGCCCCGTGCAGCCGAGGCGGTCCAGGAGGGGGCGCACCCGGGGCGCCGGCCGCCCCGTCACCACCAGGTGCCGCGCACCGGCGCCGGCCGCCCGGGCCAGCGCGGCCAGCGACCGGTCGGAGACCGTGTCGTCGCCGCGGAGCAGCGTGCCGTCGAGGTCGGTGGCGACGAGTGAATATGCGGTGCGGTCCATGATCAGAGAATACGGACGCGGCACGTGCCCGACTCACCCGCGACCGCTTCCGGACCGCTTCCGAACGAGGACGCCGCGAGTACGTCCGACTACGCACGACGACGCCCGAACGTGTCCGAAACCTGGCACATCATCGGCTAAAGCCGGTTAAAGGCCTGTGCACCGGTTGGCAACAAGATGGTCCGCTGCCTACCGGCCGGGCGGCCCCGGAGGTACCTTCCTTGTGTCCAGGGGGGACTTGATCGGGGGGTCGGGTTGAACAGCGGACGTGTGCGTGTGCTCAGGCCGGAGGAACTGGGCGAGGGGGAACGGGAACGCTGGCGCGAGCTGCGCGCCAAGTCGTCGGCACCACGCAATCCGTTCATGGAACCGGAGTTCACCGAGGTCGTGGGCCGGGTACGGCCGCGGGCGCGGGTGGCGGTGGTGTACGACGGCGGCGAGGCGGCGGGTTTCCTGCCGCACGAGCGCGGGCCGCTGGGGCAGGGCCGCGCGATCGGGCTCGGGGTGTCGGACTGCCAGGGGGCGGTGCTCCGCCAGGACCTCGCCCCGGACACCCGCCGACTGCTGCGGGCCTGCTCCCTGTCCAGCTTCGCCTTCGACAACCTGGAGGCGGAGCAGGGACTGTTCGTGCCGCACGCCGCCGAGGAGCACGCCACCTACGTCATCGACGTGGAGCAGGGGTACGCGGCGTACGAGAGCGCGTTGCGCGCGCGGTCGCCGAAGTTCCTGAAGACGACCCTCGCCAAGGAGCGCCGGCTCGGCCGCCAGGTCGGGGACGTGCGCTTCGTCTTCGACGAGCGGGACCCGGCCGCGCTGCGCGCCCTCATGGGCTGGAAATCGGCGCAATACCGCAGGACGGGGCGCCGGGACCGGTTCGCCCAGGAGTGGATCACCCGGCTCGTCGGGCGGCTGGCCGGGACCCGGGCGACCGAGTGCACGGGCACGCTGTCCGTGCTCTACGCCGGCGGACGGCCGATCGCCGCCCACTTCGGGCTGCGCTCGGCGACGGTCCTGGCGTGCTGGTTCCCGGCGTACGACCCGGACTTCGCCAAGTACTCGCCGGGGCTGGTCCTGCACCTGCGGATGGCCGAGGCCGCAGCTGCCGAGGGCATCGGCATGCTCGACATGGGGCGGGGCCCGGCGGAGTACAAGGACTCGCTGAAGACCGGCGAACTGCCCGTGTACGAGGGCGCGGCGACGCGTCCGGGAGCGGGCGCCGCGCTGCACTGGCTGGGCCGCGAACCGGTCCGCCGCGCGCACGGTTTCGTGCGCGGGAGGCCGCGGCTGGCGTCGCTGGCGGTGCGGACGCTGCGGGGAGCGGGCCGGCTGCGCCGGTCGTGACGGCGCGCAGGTCGTTCGGGATGTTTCGGGATGCAGAGGGCAACCACGAGGGGGTGGGCGCATGGCCGGTGGGCGGCGTGCGCGGCGGGAGACACGGCGGGAGATCGAGCAGTTCCTGGGCATCGGGCCGGTGCAGGTCGCCGAACTGGATCTGCCCGGTGCTCGGGGGGCGGCGGGGGCGGGGGGCGACCCTGGCGACGAGGGCGTAGCGCTGAGACCGGGGCCGGGCGGCCCACCGGTCACGCCCGGTTCGGTGTTCGTACTGGTCAGACGTGCGGGGCAGCCCGTCGGCACCCTCCTCGGGCAGGTGCCCGACGGCGCGGACCCGGTGGCGGTGCTGGCCGGGCTCGCCCGGGAGCTGCCCCCGCAGGCGCCGCCGGAGCCGTTGCCCGTGCCGCCGTCCGCCAGTGTCGTGGTCGCCACCCGGGAACGCGCCGGCCAACTGGCCCGCGCCCTGGACTCGCTGCTCGCCCAGGACCACCCGGACTTCGAGGTCGTCGTCGTCGACAACGCGCCCGTGACCGAGGAGACCCGGGAACTGGTCGAGCGGAAGTACGGCGAGCGGGTGCGGTACGTATGCGAACCGGTGCCGGGACTCGCCATCGCGCACAACCGGGGCCTGGCGGCCGTACGCGGCCAGGTGGTCGCCTTCACCGACGACGACGTGGTCGCCGACCCGCGCTGGCTCACCGAACTGACCGCGCCCTTCGCCACCGACCCGGGACTGGGCTGTACCACGGGGCTGATCCTGCCCGCGCGGCTGCGCACCCCCGCCCAGGTGCTGCTGGAGAGCCACGGCGGCTTCGCGAAGGGGTTCACCCCGCGCACGTACGACCCGGCGCACCCGCCCGCCGGCGAGCCGCTGTTCCCGTTCACCGCGGGCCGCTTCGGCTCCGGCGCCAACATGGCCTTCCGCACGGCGGTGCTGCGTTCGGTGGGCGGCTTCGACCCGGCGACCGGCGCGGGCACACGGGCGCGTGGCGGCGACGACCTCTACGGGTTCGTCCGCGTCCTCGCCGAGGGGCGGCGGCTGCGGTACACGCCGAGCGCGCTGGTCTGGCACCACCACCGGGAGACCTGGCGGGACCTGGAGACGCAGGCGTACGGCTACGGCGCCGGCCTCACCGCGTACCTCACGGCGATCCTGGTGAACCGGCCCGCGCTGCTGCCGGCCTTCCTCGCGCGGGTGCCGGGCGGGCTGGTTCACGCGCGGGGGCTGACGGCCGTGCGCGCGATCGGTGCGGGGGGCGGTGCGGGTGGCGGTTCCGGTGACGCGGGGGCGGGGGCGGGCGTGCCGGGTGGGCACGACTCCCGTACGCATCCCTGGCCGCGGCGGCTGTCCCGGCTGCAGCGCCGGGGCATGCTGTACGGCCCCGTCGGCTATCTGCGCGCCCGCCGGGCGCTGCGTACGGTCGGGCTGGAGGCGAGATGAACGAGGGGACGACCGCGCACATACCGGTCTTCCTGTACCACGCGGTGATGGACGACCCGCCCTCGTGGATCGCCGAGTTCACCGTCCGCCCCAAGGAGTTCGCGGCGCACCTCGACGCGATCGCCGACAGCGGCCGGACGCCCGTCACCATCAGCGTGCTCGCCGACCACCTCGCCGGGCGGGCCCCGCTGCCGCCCCGGCCGGTACTGCTCACCTTCGACGACGGCTTCGCCGACCTGCCCGGCCCCACGGCCGAGGTGCTGGCCGAGCGCGGGATGCCCGCCACCGCGTACTTGACCACCGGAGCCATCGCCCCCGGCGGCCGCAGCCTGCTGCCGCCCGCGCCGATGATGACGCTGGGCGAGGCGGCGGAGCTGGAACGTTCCGGCATGGAGATCGGCAGCCACACCGTCACCCATGCCCAGCTCGACACCCTGTCCGCCAAGGACCTGGCGTACGAACTGCGCAGGTCCAAGGCGGTACTGGAAGACGCCCTCGGGCATCCGGTGCGCCACCTCGCCTATCCGCACGGCTACAACAGCGCGAAGGTGCGGTCACTGTCGGCCCGCGCCGGGTACGAGACGGCCACCGCGGTGCGGCACGCGCTCAGTTCGGACCGCGACGAGCGGTACCGCATCGCAAGGCTCATCGTGCGGCAGAGCCACACGGTCGCCGACGTGGCGGGATGGCTGGCGGGAGACGGCGCCCGGATCGCCCCCTACCGGGACGGTCCGAAAACGGTGGCGTGGCGCTGGTACCGGCGAGGCCGGGCCATGGTCCGGGGGCCCGAGTTCGCCGGGTGACGACCGCGTGGGCTGCCTGATGACCGGCCGGTTCCGCCGGATGCCGCCCGGCCCGGTCATTCGAGCGGCTGGTTGAGGTGAGGGTCGGCGGCCACCTTGCGCAGGCTGTCCCACGCCTGCTCGTTGGCTACAGCCAGATTGCAGTGCGGTCCCGGGTCGCGGTAGTTCCACTGGAGGGCCGCCTTGACGCCCTCCAGGTCCTTGAGCACCCCGGGCACCCGCGCGTACCAGTCCGCCTGCCGGTCCGGGCGCTTCGGATCGGACGCGCTGCCGAACTCCGACAGCATCAGGGGCTTGTCGTCGGAGATGTTGGCGCGGATCCAGTCGTGGGTGGCGTACTGGGTCTGGGCGAAGCTGAGCCAGTCCGTCTCGTGGCAGAGGTAGTAGTTGTACTGGTTGTAGCCGATCCAGTCGACGTACTCGTCCCCCGGGTACATCTTCTCGAAGAGGTCGGCGTGGTTCAGGTAGCCCGTGATGATCCAGGTCCACACGACGTTGTCGACGCCCAGCTCGCGGAAGCGGTCGTGGATGTGCCGGTAGGCCCGGACGTATTCGGCCGGGGTGCCGTTGTCGGGGGTGCGGGTGTCCATCTCCAGGTCGAAGGAGAGGAAGACCTTCTTCCCCGTCCGCTCCCCGTACTCCTTGATCCGCCGCGCCTGGACGTCGATCACGGAGTCGTCCAGGTCACCGGCGGCTATCTGCTTCCAGGTGGGCTGCTGCCGCTCCGTGCCGCCCCACCACTTGCTCTCCCAGGACAGCAGCAGCATGCGGTCCTCGCCGACGCGCTGCTCCTGCTCGGTGAGGAGCTGGCCCTCCAGGCGGGTGTCCGTGACGGCGGACATGTCGTGGTACGTGTACACGATGTCGAGCCGGCGGCCGACCTGCTCCTCGTAGGCGTGCACCTTGTCGGCCAGGTCGGACTTGTCGTGCGGCACGAAGGCGCCGAACCAGGCTCCGCAGGGCGGTTCGAGGAGCTCGGTGGGGCGGCACTTCGGATCGTCGGCCGGGTCGGCCGGGCCGGAGGCGTCGCGCAGGGCGAGCACCGCGACCAGGACCGCGCAGGTGGCCGTGACGGAGGTGATCAGCAGCCGGCGCCGGCCCCGGGCCCGGTGTTCCTCCGGGGTCCTGGGCCGGCGGTGCTGTCCGGTCGTCGTCGAGTCCCCGCGTGTACGGCGAGCGGGACGGGCGAACCTCACAGAGTGGAACCCTTCCGTGTCCTCGGCGGCGCCTCCGGCGCCGTCCTGGGCGTCGGGGAGGCACGCAGGCGCGGGCAGAACGCGGCCAGCGTGGTCAGCAGGGTGAGCGTCAGCAGGACTCGGTCCCCGCTGAAGGCCTGCGCGGCGATCAGTACCGTGGCGACGAGCATCGCGGCGCCGATGCTGAGCAGGACGGCCAGCATCAGCCGTTCGAGCAGGTCGGAGTGGCGTTCGAAGCGGGCGTCCCGGCGTTCGACGGGGCCCTCCGCGCGGCGGGCCCGCAGCGCCGGGCCGCAGAGCCCGACCAGGGCCGCGCCCGGGCCGACGGCCAGGAAGGCGGCGACCGCCGCGCCACGCAGCGGTGAGCCGCCGGGCAGGGCGAGTGCGGCGAGCGCCAGCCAGCCGCCGAACGGAGGCAGCATGCGGATCACGAGGTCCTGCGGTGTCATGGCGTTCTGCGGTGTCATGGGGATCTGCGGTGTCATGGGGTCCTGCGGTGTCATGGCGTTGTGCTGTGTCATCGTCTGGCCCGCCCCTCCTCAGCTCGCCGGTTTCAGGACGTAGAGCACGCCGGCGTCGTTCTCGGCGACCAGCTCGAACGCGGGCGACGACGCCACGGACTCCCGGATGCGGTCCAACTGTGCTTTGTCCAGCTGGCCGTTCATCTCCGAGTTGGCCACCTGTCCCTGCGTGAGCAGGAAGTAGGCGCGGGCCGGGGCTTCCACGGCGGCCATGTCGCGGGCCAGGACGGCGGCCGGGTCGCGCACGATCTCGTCGACGTGGCGCCGGTCGTCGTCGAGGAACCAGTAGTGGTCGACTCTCCAGTACTGCTCGTAGGCGAGCGGGTAGTTCCGGTTGGCGGCGACGACGAGGGAGTCGTCGGGGGCCTGGCCGAAGAGCTGGCCGACGAGGGCGACCTCCCGGGGCGGGAAGTAGTTGACGCGGTCCTTGCCGGAGTAGCTCGGCACGAACGCCAGCGTCCCGGCGAGCAGCACGAGCAACGGCACCCACGCGCCGTACCGCAGCCCGGGCAGCGAAGGCAGCGCGGGCAGCGGGACGCGGCGCCGCCGGGCGGTGGTGGGCTTCGGCGAGCGCCCCTCCGTCTCCCGCGCCGCGGCGTCGGCGGCCAGGGTGCGGACCTTGGGCAGCAGCGCGGCGGCGGCGAAGAAGGCGGCGCCGGGCAGCGTGAACATCAGCACCCGGAAGATCATCTCGCTGCCGTAGCTGCTCGCCACGAACATGGGCAGCGGCGCCGCCGCGACCAGCAGCAAGGGCAGCGCCCGGTGCCGCAGCACCCGTTGGCGCAGGATGCCGGCCAGCGCGAGCAGCAGCACCGACCCCGACAGCAGCCGGGCCGCCCAGGAGGTCGCCACCGCGCCGGTGCCGGTGGGCGTGGTCCCGTACCCCGTCTCGACGTTGGCGCCGACGTCACCGATGGAGCGGATCATGTCCGGCATGGCGGCCGACAGGAAGGGCAGTGCGGCCGTGAGGCACCAGGCCAGGAAGATCACCACCGTGGTGACCACCGGGACCCAGTCGCGGTGGCGGCGGGTCAGGGCCAGCGCGGCGAGCGTGACGACGAGCATGCCGGGCGTCAGCTGGTGCGAGACGACGATGGCGGTGACCAGCGCGCTGAGCAGCACGGTCCACACCGCCTGCCCCTGCCGGCCGCGCCGCCCGCCGGAGCGGCCGTAGCGGCGCAGTACGACCGCGATGACGCCCAGGTGCAGGGCGAAGGCGACGGACTGCGGGGAGAAGTAGTCCTGGCCGACCCAGTTGCCGATGCAGAACAGCCACACGGCGGTCCAGATCAGCCGTCGGTCCTCGGTGAAGGTCCGGTAGATCAGCAGCAGCGGGAGCAGCAGCAGGACGCTGGAGACCAGGGGCCACCAGGCCATGTACATCGCGGCGTCGTCCACGCCCAGCAGCCGTACCAGCGCGGCCTGGGCGGCGAAGAAGCCGGGCCACTGGTCGTAGACGGCCATGTCGCCGAGCTGGTCCGCGCCCTGGAGGCTGCCGGAGGTCAGCAGGTGGTCGATGACGGCGTCGTGCTTCCACGCCCACGCGTACAGCGGGGTCGGGTAGAGGAGGGCCTGGGTGGCCCGTTCCATGACCAGCAGGCCCAGGACGTACGCGAACGACCAGGCGCCCGGGCGGCGCGGATCACGGACCGTGAACCAGAAGCCCGCGGTCAGCACTGCGAGGCCGGCCCAGAAGGCGGGGTGCAGGGCGCTGACGAGACCGAAGTCGTCCAGGGCGGACACGTCGGTGTGCCCTATCGCGTAGCCCCACAGGGCGAGCGCGACGAGCAGCGGCAGCGCCGGCCAGGCGGCCGCCGCGCGGGCCGGCCAGGCGGCGGGGGCGAGGTCGGACAGATCCGTCACGGGCGGCTCGGTGGCGGAGCCGGAGGGCTCCGGGGTAGGGGTTCGGTGAGCGCGTACGGGGCCCTGGGAGGCGGGCTCCCGACCCGGCCGGGCGGACACCTCCTGCGAGCTCCTGGTGGCCGTCTCCTGCGAGGCTCGGGGGGATGCCGTCGCGTCCGGTCCTTCCGACCCCTCCGGCACCTCTGGTCCTTCCGGCCTCTCCGGCCTCTCCGGACCCTCCGGCAGCGTCGTCGCGGGCTCCCTGTTCGACGCGTCCGGGTTTCCCTGCCCGGGCACGGGCTCTGGTACGGATCTCTCCCGTGGAGTTGCTGGCGGACGCACGACGGTTCCCCCCTGGCGATTCGGCTCTGCGCTTGATCAGTCCCTGGACGTGCCGTTCGGTCTGGTGCGGTGCGGGGGCTGTGTCACGTCCGTCATCAGGGCGGGGCGGCGGAGCGACAGGAGGAGGACGGCGAGGACGAGCAGCAGCAGGAGCGGCGGCGCGAGAGGCGCGAGCTCCGCGCGCCAGACCCAGCCCCCCACCGCGGCGAGATACAGAACCCCCCAGCGCCCCTGCCACGGCAGCCGGCCACCCGCCTTCGCGAGGAGCAGCCACAGCGGTACGAGACACAGCAACTGCAGGACGAGCGGCGCCCAGCGCAGCAGCGGGCCGGGCCCGTCGAGCCCCGCCGCTTCCGCCAGAAAACCGGCCGTCTCGGTATAGAACGTCCCACCGACCGCCTCCGGTTCCCGGCCGAGGGCCACGGGTGCCGCGTGCAGGGTGAGGACGGCGGCACCCAGCGCGGCGCCGGGCAGCCGCGGGTCGGTCGCCACGCACAACGTCACGGACGCCACGAAAACCACGAGCAGCACCGCCCCGGCGACGAGTGCCGACAGGGGCAGTTCCCGCAGCAGCTCCCGACCCGTGATCTCGGCCTCGGTCACGCCGGCGCCCAGCCACGGCAGTTCGCGCGACGCGACCAGGAGGACGACGGTGGCGATGCCGAGCAGCAGCCACAGGGCAGGCCGCAGGAGCCGCTCCGGGACCGCCCCGATCCCGTCGTCGCCCGCCGGCCCGTCGTCGGCGAAGTCGTCGCCGAAGTCCGCGGCGGACGCGGCGGCCTCGGCGCGTGAAGCGGCCGGACGCTCGGCGCCGACCGCGGGCGCGTGCTCACCTTCAGGCTTGATCTCCGTGTCCGGACGAGCCCCCGACTCGGTCTCGGGCGCGGGCCCGGAGCCGCTCTCGGGCGCGGGCCCGGAGTCGGCGTCCGGCTCGGACCCGGGCTCCGCGTCGGCGTCGCGCGGCCGCCGGACGATCACCGCGAGGGTGTCCGCCTCCAAGGCCTCCCGTTCGTACCCGGGACGCCCTATGAACAGGGCGACCGTGTCCTCCCGCACCGCGCCGTCGGTCTGCCCGTGCTCGTACGCCGCCCGCCGCGCCCAGTTGGTGCCGTACCCCGCGGTGGCGTTCAGCCGGGCCCAGCGGGTGCCGTACGCCGTGCCGGGGCGCGGCTCGCCGCCGGTTCGCGTCGCGGTGCCGGCGGGGAGGGCGCCCGGTCCCCCGCTCCCTCGGGGGCGACGCCCGCCCCCGTCGCCGCCTCGCAGGACGGCACGCAGTCCGGGCGCACAGCCGATGGCGACCACGGTCATGCCGCCCAGCACCGCCCAGCCGGCGCCCGCGATCCCGGCCGGTGTGAACAGCATCGCCGCGCTGCCCAGCACCAGGACGCACATGGTGCCCTGCACGGCGGCCAGTGCGCCGGTGCGTCCCTGGACGCGCAGCACGCCGATGTACAACTCGACCACGATGCGCGGCAGGGCCCCGATGGCGAGCAGCCGCAGCACCGTGGAGCCGTGCTCGGCGTAGCCGTCGTCGAAGGGCGTGAGGATCTGCGGGGCGAAGGCGACCAGGAAGAGGACGACCGGCACCAGCAGCAGCGTCATGCGGCGCAGGGCTCCGCGGACGCCGTCGGCGAGGCGGCGCGGGTCGTGCGAGGCGTGCGCGGTGAGGGAGGAGGCCATGTTGATGGCCATGAACTCCATCGTGCCGCCGACGGTGTAGGCCACATAGAAGTAGCCGTTCTCCGCGGCGCTGAAGTTGACCGCGACCATCACCGGCAGCAGGTTGATCATCGCCAGGCTGAACAGCGCCCCCAGCGAGTCCCCGGCCAGGAACCGCCCCATCTCACGGACCTTGGGCGGCTCCACGTCGTGGTCGGCGGCGGCCTGGCGCGGGATGAGCCTGCGGAAAATCAGCCAGCCGAGCGGCAGGGTGGAGAACGCGATGGCCACGGCCCAGGACACGAAGATGCCGAGCACCGGCAGCGTGGTGGCGAAGACGGCGAGCAGGATCAGCTTCCCGACCGAGAACACGGCGTTCCCGGCGGGCACCCACTCCGCCTTGCGCAGCCCTGTCAGCACACCGTCCTGGAGAGTGAGCAGCGCCCAGGCCACGCAAGCCGCGACGAACAGGGCTCCCGCCTCCGCGGTGCCGAGAGGGGCGTAGGAGGCACCCCACAGGTCGAGGGTGAGCAGGAAGACGACCGCTGCCAGGGCGACGACCACCGAACTGGCCGCGTACGCCCGCCACACCAGCGGCCCGGTCGCACGGCCGGCCCGCGGCACGAAACGGACGACGGCGCCGATCATCGTGGTCGCCGTGATGCTGGCGAGCAGCCGCATCGCGGCGATGGCGGCGGAGCCCTGTCCGACCGCCTCCTCCGAGTAGTAGCGGGCGGCCACGAGCCAGAAGCCGAGGCCGAGCACGGCCGAGACGCCGGTGCTGAGCATGAGGAAGTAGGCGTTCTTGAAGAGCGAGTCGCCGCCGTGTCCGCGCCCGGCCGGCGTCGGGTCGCCGCCCGCGGGTGCCGCGGCCGTCTCGTGGACCTGCGTCTCAGCCACCGGACGGAACCAACCCTTCCGGCGCCTCGGCGGGCCTCACCCCGGACTCCTCCAGCGCCGCGACCACCGAACGGGCCCGCAGCGGGTCCACCGGCAGCGCGTGCCGCGCGAACCAGCGCGCGCCCTCGGGCGACGGGGACGGGTCGGTGAAGGCCGCGCCCGCGTAGTCGTCCAGCGGCGGGTCGTAGAGGTAGCCGACGACGATGCCGCGCCGGGCCAGCGCACGTACCGCCGCGTCCCGGTCCGCCACGAGCAGCGGCACCCGGAACAACGGCTGGACGGGAGCCCGCGCTCGTCCGTCCGCGGGCTGTCCCCAGCGGGTCGCCAGCAGCAGTTCCGTACCCGACCGGCACTCCGCGAGGACCTCTTCCAGCCGGTCGAGCCCGCGCCCGATGCGCCCGAGCCGGAACCGGCCGGCCCGCAACCGGTAGTCGTGCATGTCGACGCGGACCCAGGGGTCGTGGGCGTCCAGGTCGGGGGCCGAGGCGACCGCGCGGGCCAGCTCCTGAGGACGCAGCGGCATCCGGATCTCCTCGCGCTCCGTCAGCCCCAGCATCCGCATCGTGGCCCAGGCAGCTCGCCGCAACCGCAGTCCGCGCACAGCGGCCTCCGCGTACGGCCGTACGGCGTAGGCGAGTTCGGCCGTCGCGCGGCGCGGGAGCAGCAGATCGTCGCAGGCCTTCTCCAGCGCCTCCCGCATTCCCGGGTCGGCGAACGCGAGGATTCCTCCGGCCTTGGCGCCGACGTGCTTGGACAGGCTGAAAACGGAGGCGTCGCCCCAGGAGCCGACCGGCCGCCCGCCCACCTCGCTGCCGATGGCGTGGGCCGCGTCCTCGAACAGCGGGATGCCGAGCGCGTCGCAGCGGGCCCGCAGACCGGGGGCCGGGTCCGGGTTCCCGTACAGGTTCGTCGTCAGTACGGCGGACAGGGAACCCCACACGTCCTCGGGCACGGCATCGATGTCGATGGACGCGTCCGACGGGTTCAACGGCGCCTGCACGGGCCGGAGTCCGGCCGCGAGCACGACGAAGAAGATGACGTCGTCGTTGACCGGCGACATCAGCACCCGGCCGCCCGGCGGGCACCAGTGACGCAGTGCCGCGTACAGCCCGAAACGGCACGACGGTACGTACACGCATTCCCGGCCGAGCCGGTCACGCATGGTCCCTTCCAGCCGCTTCCTCGGCTGCGAACCATCCCGCACCGAACCCGGACCGGCCTCCCCAATGGCCATCCGCCCCCCTGGTGTGCCCTTGAAGGCCCCCTCCCCGAGGCCTTCCAGCACCCGCCCAGAGTCGCCCCGTTCGCACCGCTCCGTCAAGATTGCGTACCGGCCTGTGGACAACTTCCCGCACTCAAACGGAAGCGGAGCGCAACATTTCCCCGCGTTCACGCGGGCGCGCGCCGACTGCCGAGACACCGCCCCAACGGCCACTCCCCCCGTCTCCCGCACCGTCCGCCGGACCACTCCCCGCACGTCAGCACACCTGCGCGCACTCCCCTCGCCACGCACCGCCACCTCCCGACGCACTGCCCAAGACCGGTATGTCACCCGTAACGTGTGGCCCGGCCCACGAACCACGTGGCACACCCGGCGCGCACGGCGCACATGGCGAGCACGAAAGCGAGGCAGCACCCGATGCCCCCCTTCGATGTCCCCGAGGGCGACCCCTTCGGTCCGCACAACCTCCCGTACGGCGTGTTCTCGATCCCCGGCACGCAGGACCGGACGGTGGGCGTCCGGCTCGGCGACCACGTCCTCGACGCCGGCGCGGCGGCCCACGCGCTCGGCTCGCCGTACGCCTCCCTGCTCGCGCGGCCCACCCTCAACCCGCTGCTGGCGGCCGGCCGCACCGCCTGGTCCGACGTACGGCGCGCCCTGACCGCCTGGGTCACGGTCCCCGCCCACCGCGAGACCCTGGAACCCCTCTTCCACCCCCTCTCCTCGGTGACCCTGCACCTGCCCTTCGAGATCGCGGACTACGTCGACTTCTACGCCTCCGAGAACCACGCCCGGAACGTCGGCCAGATCTTCCGCCCCGACGCCGCCGACTCCCTCACCCCCAACTGGAAGCACCTCCCCATCGGCTACCACGGCCGCTCGGGCACGGTCGTCGTGTCCGGCACGGACGTCGTCCGCCCGTCCGGTCAGCGCAAGGCTCCGACCGACGCCGCTCCCGTCTTCGGCCCGTCCGTACGCCTGGACATCGAGGCCGAGGTCGGCTTCGTGGTGGGCGTGCCGTCCGAGCCGGGCGACCCGGTGCCGCTCGGCGACTTCCGCGAGCACGTCTTCGGACTGTGCCTCCTCAACGACTGGTCCGCGCGGGACGTCCAGGCCTGGGAGTACGTCCCCCTCGGCCCGTTCCTCGGCAAGTCGTTCGCCACGTCGGTGTCGGCCTGGATCACGCCGCTGGACGCCTTGGAGGAGGCGCGGGTGGCGCCGCCGGAGCGCACCCACGAGCTGCTGCCCTACCTCGACGACACCGCCCCGGAGCAGGACGAGCCCGGAGGCTACGACCTGCGGATCACCGTCACGATCAACGACCACGTCGTTTCCGAACCTCCCTTCTCCACCATGTACTGGACGGCCGCCCAGCAATTGGCCCACATGACGGTCAACGGCGCCTCCCTGCGCACCGGCGACCTCTACGGCTCCGGCACGGTGAGCGGTCCCACCGAGCGGGAGCGCGGCTCCCTGCTGGAACTGACCTGGAACGGCCGCGACCCGCTGGAACTCCCCGACGGCAAGCGGGCGTTCCTGGAGGACGGGGACGTGGTGACCCTGTCGGCCTGGGCACCCGGCCCGGACGGCGTCCGGGTGGGTCTGGGCGAGGTGACCGGCCGGATCGCCGCACCGCGCACCGGCCGGTAGCCCACGCGACACGCACGGACGGCAGCCCCGCGAGCGCCCGCACTCGCGTGGACGGCAGTCCGCCGCGAGCCCCGGCAACCGCGCGGGCGGCAGCCCCGCCACGAGCCCCGGCACTCCCGCCTCCCGCAGACGACAGGCGCCGCGAGCCCCGTTATGCGCGCGGGCGCCGGCCTCACCACGCCGGCCCGGTGCTCGCGCGGGCGGCGCCGCGCCGCGATGCGATGCGATGCGATGCGATGCGATGCGATGCGATGCGCCGGATCGGTTGCCCGCCGGGGCCTGACTCACACCGCCCGTCACCGTCATACTGGCGTCGGGCGGTGTGCGCCGCACTGCACGTCCGCGCACCCTCCCACCGGGCCACCGGGGCCCGCCGAAGCCCCGGCACCGCCCACCACCACCGCACCACAGCCAGAGCCGCCCTTTCCGACCAGGATCCGGAGCCCGTGGCATGACCCTCTGCCTGCTCCTGCTGTTCGCCGTCGCCGTGACCGCCGCGGTACCGGTACCGCGCGCGCTGACCCGGTCCACGTGGCCCGAACGCGACCCGGTCGTCGCGCTGTGGGTGTGGCAGTGCCTGGTCGCCACCGTCCTGCTGTGCTGCCTGACGGCACTCGTGCTCGGGGCCGCCGCCGTCTTCGGCACCGTCCGCGCCCAGCTCTTCGCGCCGGCGCCGCCCGCGGTGACCGCCGCCTACAACCTCTCCGCCGGCCCGCCCTGGGCCGCCGCCCTCACTCTGCTGCTGGCCGGCGGCGCCGCCTGGACGACCGCCATGCTCGCCCGCGAACTCGTCGAGGCCCGCCGACGCCGTGCGCAGTCCCGCGCCCACCTGCGCGAACGCGCCCCCGACCTGCCCGCCGGTCTCCCCGCCGCCCGCGGCCCTCTACTGGTCCTGGAGGACGAGTACCCGGACGCCTGGTGGATGCCGGGGAGCCCGCCCCAGCTGATCGTCACCACCGGTGCCCTGCAACGTCTCACCGACCACCAGCTCGACGCCGTCCTCACCCACGAGCGCGGCCATGCCCGCGCCCGCCACGACTGGCTGCTGCACCTGTCCACCGCACTGGCCACCGGCTTCCCCCGAATCCCCCTCTTCGCCCACTTCTGCGACCAGACCCACCGCCTGGTCGAACTGGCCGCCGACGACACCGCCTCCCGCCGCTGCGGCCACCTGACCACGGCCCTGGCCCTGATCGAGCTGAACCAGCACCGGGGCGTCCTGTCCTGCGCCTCCAGCCACCGCCTCCTCGGCGAGCGGGTCGACCGCCTCCTCGAACCGCCGCCCCGCCTGACGCCTCGTCACCGGGCCCTGACCACGGCGACGGCCGCTCTCGTACCCCTCGTCCCCCTGCTGATCACCTTCGCTCCGGGGCTGACGGCGCTGGCGTAGGGCCTGTATCAACGGGCGCCACGACAGCGGCCGGTCGCCGCCGTCCGCCCTTATATCCAGTCGTCCGGCTCGGGCTCGGGCTCCATGTCCGGCCAGTCGTCCGTACCCGGGTCGGAGACGGAACCGGCCGACGGACGGCCCGGGGCTGGTTCCGCCGCGACGGCCGGTCCCTCCAGCGCCGCCAGCACGGCCAGCACACCCTCCCCGTACGTCGCCAGCTTCTTCTCACCCACCCCGCTGATGCCTCCGAGCTGCCCGACCGAGGTGGGCCAGGCGGTGGCGATCTCCCGGAGCGTGGCGTCGTGGAAGATGACGTACGCCGGGACGCCCTGCTCCCGCGCCTGCTCCGCGCGCCAGGCGCGCAGCGCCTCGAAGGCGGGGACCAGTTCCTGTGGCAGTTCGGCGGCGGCGGCCTTGGCCTTGCGGTCGCCGCGCCCGCCGCCCGACGCCCGTGCCGAAGCCGGCTTCTTGGGTTCCTTGCGCAGCGGCACCTCCCGCTCCCGGCGCAGAACCTCCCCGCTGGCCTCGGTCAGCACCAGCGTGCCGTACTCGCCCTCGACGGCGAGCAGGCCCTGGGCCAGCAGCTGCCGGGCGACACCGCGCCACTCGCCCTCGGTCAGCTCTTCGCCGATGCCGAACACCGAGAGCTGGTCGTGGTCGAACTGGATCACCTTGGCGGTGCGCTTGCCCAGCAGGATGTCGATGATCTGCCCCGCGCCGAACTTCTGCCCGCGCTCCCGCTTCAGCCGCACCACCGTCGACAGCACCTTCTGCGCCGCGACCGTACCGTCCCAGGTCTCCGGCGGAGTGAGGCAGGTGTCGCAGTTGCCGCAGCCGGCCGGGTCCGGGTCCTGCCCGAAGTAGGCGAGGAGCTGGCCGCGGCGGCACTGGGCGGTCTCGCACAGCGCGAGCATCGCGTCCAGGTGGGACTGCGCCCGGCGCCGGAACGCCTCGTCGCCCTCACCGGACTGGATCAGCTTGCGCTGCTGTATGACGTCGTTGAGTCCGTACGCCATCCAGGCCGTGGAAGGCAGGCCGTCCCGGCCCGCGCGGCCGGTCTCCTGGTAGTAGCCCTCGACCGACTTCGGGAGGTCGAGGTGGGCGACGAACCGTACGTCCGGCTTGTCGATGCCCATGCCGAAGGCGATGGTCGCCACGACCACCAGGCCCTCCTCCCGCAGGAACCTCGACTGGTGCGCCGCGCGGGTGCCCGCGTCCAGGCCCGCGTGGTACGGCACCGCCTCGACGCCGTTGCGGGAGAGGAACTCGGCGGTCTTCTCGACGGAGTTGCGCGAGAGGCAGTAGACGATGCCCGCGTCGCCCGGGTGCTCCTCCCGCAGGAAGCTCAGGAGCTGCTTCTTGGGGTCGGTCTTCGGCACGATCCGGTACTGGATGTTGGGCCGGTCGAAACTGGCCACGAAGTGCCGCGCCGTCGGCATGTTCAGCCGCTCGGTGATCTCGCGGTGCGTGGCGTCCGTGGCCGTCGCCGTGAGCGCGAGCCGGGGCACGTCCGGCCAGCGCTCACCGAGCAGGGACAGGGCGAGGTAGTCGGGCCGGAAGTCGTGGCCCCACTGCGAGACGCAGTGCGCCTCGTCGATCGCGAAGAGGGAGATCTTGCCCCGGGAGAGCAGGTCGAGGGTGCCCTCCAGCCGCAGCCGCTCGGGCGCCAGGTACAGCAGGTCCAGCTCGCCGGCGAGGAACTCTGCCTCCACCACGCGCCGCTCGTCGAAGTCCTGCGTCGAGTTCATGAACCCGGCCCGCACACCGAGCGCCCGCAGCGCGTCCACCTGGTCCTGCATCAGCGCGATCAGCGGCGAGACCACGATGCCCGTGCCGGGCCGGACCAGGGACGGAATCTGGTAGCACAGGGACTTTCCGCCGCCGGTCGGCATGAGCACGACGGCGTCGCCGCCCGCGATCACGTGGTCGACGACCGCTTCCTGCTCGCCGCGGAAGGCCTCGTACCCGAAGACCCGGTGCAGCGCGGCCAGCGCCTCACTGCCCACGCCGGTCACCTGTGCTGTCTCTGCCATCTCGCCGATCACGCCCGTCCCGCCCATCGCCTGGTCCCCCGTACGTCCTGCCTTGCCTGCCCGGGCCTTCTGTACCCGTCCTGTCCGTCTGGTCCGCCCTGTCCCGACCACTGCCTCAACGATAGGGGTCCGCGCCGACAGCGCCGGAGTTATCCACAGGCTTCACCCGTCGCCGAACGTCACAGCCGGATAGCCTTGTGTGATACCCGACACTCCTATCGCTGGGACGCACAGAGTGGTATCCGAGGCCTCACCCACCGAGTGGCCGCCCCCTCCCCCCGAGGGCTGGAACGCTGACGATCTGGACCGCCTCCCCGACCTGCCGGCGCACACGCAGCTGATCGACGCCGGACTTGTCTTCCCTTGCCCTCAGACGACCTTCCACGAACGGGCAACGTCCTTCTTCGGCCGGCAGCTCTCGGTAGCCGCAACGCAAGGGCTCGACGTCCTGTGCAGGTTCACCGTCGACGTGGACCGGCAGAACAGGCTGGAGCCGGACGTACTGGTGCTGCGGGAAGGAGCCCTGACAAGTCCCGACCAGACCCGCGTCCCGGCGTCAGCTGTCGTACTGACCGTGGAGGTCGTCTCACCGGACTCCGTCTCCCGCGACCGCGAGACCAAGCCCCTGAAGTACGCCCGGGCGGGCATCGCCCACTACTGGCGCGTGGAAAACGAGAAGGGTCTCGCCGTCGTCCACGCCTTCGAGCTGGAGCCGGCCACAGGGGTCTACGTGGCTGTCGGCATCTTCCGTGAGCGTATGAAGCTGAGCGCGCCCTTCCCGCTGGACCTGGACCTGACGGCCATCAAGGCGCGCCGCGGCGGCGAATGACCCACGCGTACACGGCGGCGGCCCGGCACCCCCTGCGGAATGCCGGGCCGCCGCCGTGTCCGAACCGGCGAGCGCCGCGTCAGCGCACGAACACCCCCGCCTGTCCCGCCAGGTCCAGGAAGTACTGCGGCGCCACGCCGAGCACCACCGTGACCGCCACCCCGACACCGATCGCCGTCATCGTCAGCGGTGACGGCACCGCGACGGTCGGGCCCTCCGGGCGCGGCTCGCTGAAGAACATCAGCACGATCACGCGGATGTAGAAGAACGCCGCGATCGCCGACGAGATCACGCCGATCACGACCAGCGGAGCCGCGCCGCCCTCCGCCGCCGCCTTGAAGACGGCGAACTTGCCGGAGAACCCGGAGGTCAGCGGGATACCCGCGAAGGCCAGCAGGAACACCGCGAAGACGGCCGCCACCAGCGGCGACCTGCGCCCGAGCCCGGCCCACTTCGACAGGTGCGTCGCCTCGCCGCCCGCGTCGCGCACCAGCGTCACGACCGCGAAGGCGCCGATGGTGACGAAGGAGTACGCGGCCAGGTAGAAGAGGACGGACGAGATGCCCTCCGGCGTGGTCGCGATGACACCGGCGAGGATGAAGCCCGCGTGCGCGATCGACGAGTACGCCAGCAGCCGCTTGATGTCGGTCTGCGTGATCGCGACGATCGCGCCGGCCAGCATGGTGACGATCGCCACGGCCCACATCACCGGCCGCCAGTCCCAGCGCAGGCCGGGCAGGACCACGTACAGGATGCGGAGCAGGGCACCGAAGGCGGCCACCTTGGTCGCCGCCGCCATGAAGCCGGTGACCGGCGTCGGCGCGCCCTGGTACACGTCCGGCGTCCACATGTGGAACGGCACCGCGCCCACCTTGAACAGCAGGCCCATGACGATCAGCGCGGAGCCGACGAGCAGCAGCGCGTCGTTGCCCATGGTGTCGGCGAGCGCCGGGGTGACGTTCTGCACGGTTCCGTCGACGACCGAGGCGATCGTGCCGTACGACATGGAGCCCGCGTAGCCGTAGAGCAGGGCGATGCCGAACAGGGTGAACGCGGAGGCGAAGGCGCCGAGCAGGAAGTACTTGACCGCCGCCTCCTGCGACATGAGTCGCTTGCGGCGGGCCAGCGCGCACAGCAGGTACAGCGGGAGGGAGAAGACTTCCAGGGCCACGAAGAGCGTCAGCAGGTCGTTGGCCGCCGGGAAGACCAGCATGCCGGCGACGGCGAAGAGGAGGAGCGGGAAGACCTCCGTCGTGGTGAAGCCGGCCTTGACCGCCTTCTGCTCGCTCTCGCTGCCCGGCACGGCCGCGGCCTGCGCGGCGAAGGAGTCGACCCGGTTGCCGTGCGCCTCCGGGTCGAGCCGTCGCTCGGCGAAGGTGAACAGACCGACCAGCGCCGCCAGCAGGATCGTGCCCTGCAGGAACAGGGCCGGACCGTCGACGGCGATGGCTCCCATCGCCGCGATGCCCGCCTTGGTCGTGCCGTATCCACCCGCCGCGAGCGCGACTACCGCGGCGAAGGCGGCGACGAGCGCGACGACGGACAGGAACATCTGGACGTAGTAGCGGGACCTGCGCGGCACGAGAGCCTCGATCAGGATGCCCAGGACCGCCGCACCGATGATGATCAGGATCGGCGACAGCTGCCCGTACTCGATCTTCGGCGCGTCGATCTTGCCGATCGGGTCGGCCGCCGTCGCCGCCGTTGTCCACAGGCTGTGGACGGCTGTTGCGCTCACTTGGCCGCCTCCACCTCAGGCTGGGGGTCCTTCTTCTGTACATCGGACATGGTCTGCTCCACCGCCGGGTTGACGATGTCCGTGAGGGGCTTCGGGAAGACGCCCAGGAAGATCAGCAGCGCCACCAGCGGTGCCACGACCACCAGTTCCCGCACCCGCAGGTCGGGCATCGCCGACACCTCCGGCTTCACCGGGCCCGTCATCGTCCGCTGGTAGAGGACGAGGGTGTAGAGCGCGGCGAGCACGATGCCGAAGGTGGCGATGATGCCGATCACCGGATATCGGGTGAAGGTGCCGACCAGGACCAGGAACTCACTGATGAACGGCGCCAGCCCCGGCAGGGACAGGGTCGCCAGTCCGCCGATCAGGAAGGTGCCGGCCAGTACCGGGGCGACCTTCTGAACTCCCCCGTAGTCGGCGATGAGCCGCGAGCCGCGCCGCGAGATCAGGAAACCGGCGATCAGCATCAGGACGGCGGTCGAGATGCCGTGGTTGACCATGTAGAGCGTCGCGCCGGACTGGCCCTGGCTGGTCATCGCGAAGATACCCATGACAATGAAGCCGAAGTGCGAGATCGACGCGTACGCGATCAGCCGCTTGATGTCGCGCTGGCCGACCGCGAGCAACGCCCCGTAGATGATGCTGATGACGGCCAGGACGAGGATCACCGGCGTCGCCCACTTGCTGGCCTCCGGGAAGAGCTGGAGGCAGAAGCGGAGCATCGCGAAGGTGCCCACCTTGTCGACGACCGCCGTGATGAGCACGGCGACCGGCGCGGTCGACTCCTGCATGGCGTTGGGCAGCCAGGTGTGCAGCGGCCACAGCGGCGCCTTCACCGCGAAGGCGAAGAAGAAGCCGAGGAAGAGCCAGCGCTCGGTGCTGGTCGCCATCTCCAGCTCGCCGTTGGCCCTCGCCTGGGCGATCTCGGTGAGGGAGAAGTTTCCCGCGACCACATAGAGGCCGATCACCGCGGCCAGCATGATCAGGCCGCCGGCCAGGTTGTAGAGGAGGAACTTCACCGCCGCGTACGACCGCTGGGTCGCCGCCGTCTTCTCGCCGTGCTGGTGGGCACGGTCCCCGAAGCCGCCGATGAGGAAGTACATCGGGATGAGCATGGCTTCGAAGAAGATGTAGAAGAGGAAGACGTCGGTGGCCTCGAAGGAGAGGATCACCATCGCCTCGACCAGCAGGATCAGGGCGAAGAAGCCCTGGGTCGGCCGCCAGCGGCTGCTGCCGGTCTCCAGCGGGTCGGCGTCGTGCCAGCCCGCCAGGATGATGAACGGGATCAGCAGGGCGGTCAGCGCGATCAGCGCCACCGCGATGCCGTCCACGCCCAGTTCGTACCGGACTCCGAAGTCCGCGATCCAGGAGTGCGACTCGGTGAGCTGGTAGCGGTCGCCGCCGGGGTCGAAGCGGACCAGTACCGCGATCGCCAGGGCGAGGGTCGCCAGCGAGAACAGCAGCGCCAGCCATTTGGCCGTGGTGCGTTTCGCGGCCGGCACCGCGGCGGTGGCGATGGCCCCGACGGCTGGAAGCGCCGCCGTGACTGTCAGCAGGGGAAAGGACATCGGTATCAGACCGCCCTCATCAGCAGGGTCGCGGCGACGAGGACCGCCGCACCGCCGAACATCGAGACCGCGTAACTGCGCGCGAACCCGTTCTGCAGCTTGCGCATCCGCCCGGACAGGCCGCCGACCGAGGCCGCCGTGCCGTTGACCACGCCGTCGACCAGGGTGTGGTCGACGTAGACCAGGGAGCGCGTCAGGTGCTCTCCGCCGCGGACCAGTACGACGTGGTTGAAGTCGTCCTGGAGCAGGTCACGCCGGGCGGCCCGGGTGAGCAGCGATCCGCGCGGGGCGACGGCCGGGACCGGACGGCGGCCGTACTGCGCCCAGGCGACCGCGACGCCGATCACCATCACGGCGACCGTCGAGACCGTGACGGTCAGGGCACTGATCGGCGCATGGCCGTGGTCGTGCCCGGTGATGGGCTCGAGCCAGTGCACGAAGCGGTCGCCGATGCTGAAGAACGCGCCGCCGAACACCGAGCCGACGGCCAGCACGATCATCGGGATCGTCATGATCTTCGGGGACTCGTGCGGGTGCGGCGGGGTGTACTCACCGCGCGTCTCGGCGGCGGGCTCCACGTCCGGCTGCTTCGGCGACGGCGTCGGGGCGTTGCGCCAGCGTTCCTCACCGAAGAACGTCATCAGCATCACGCGCGTCATGTAGTACGCCGTGATGGCGGCGCCCAGCAGGGCGCAGGCGCCGAGGATCCAGCCCTCGGTGCCACCCTTGGCGAACGCCGACTCGATGATCTTGTCCTTGGAGAAGAAGCCGGACAGGCCCGGGAAACCGATGATGGCGAGGTAGCCGAGGCCGAAGGTGATGAAGGTGACCGGCATGTACTTGCGCAGTCCGCCGTAGCGGCGCATGTCGACCTCGTCGTTCATGCCGTGCATGACCGAACCGGCGCCGAGGAACAGCCCGGCCTTGAAGAAGCCGTGCGTCACCAGGTGCATGATCGCGAAGACGTAGCCGATGGGGCCGAGACCGGCGGCCAGCACCATGTAGCCGATCTGCGACATGGTCGAGCCGGCCAGCGCCTTCTTGATGTCGTCCTTGGCGCAACCGACGATCGCACCGAACAGCAGCGTGACCGCGCCGACGATGGTGACGACGAGCTGTGCGTCGGGCGCGCCGTTGAAGATGGCCCCCGAGCGGACGATCAGGTACACGCCCGCCGTCACCATGGTCGCGGCGTGAATGAGGGCCGAGACCGGGGTCGGGCCCTCCATCGCGTCCCCGAGCCAGGACTGCAGCGGTACCTGGGCGGACTTGCCGCAGGCCGCGAGCAGCAGCATCAGGGCGATCGCGGTGAGCTTGCCCTCGTCGGCCGAGCCCGCGAGCCCCGCCTCCCCGTTGCCGCCGAGCACCGGCCCGAAGGCGAAGGTGCCGAACCACAGGAACATCAGCATGATCGCGATGGACAGGCCCATGTCGCCGACGCGGTTGACCAGGAAGGCCTTCTTCGCGGCGGTGGCGGCACTGGGCTTGTGCTGCCAGAAGCCGATCAGCAGGTAGGAGGCGAGACCGACGCCCTCCCAGCCGACGTACAGCAGCAGGTAGTTGTCGGCGAGGACGAGGATCAGCATCGCCGCGAGGAACAGGTTCAGGTAGCCGAAGAAGCGGCGGCGACGCTCGTCGTGCTCCATGTACCCGATCGAGTACAGGTGGATGAGCGAACCGACGCCGGTGATCAGCAGCACGAACGTCATCGACAGCTGGTCGAGCCGGAAGGCGACGTCGGCCTGGAAGCCCTCCACCGGGATCCAGCTGAACAGGTGCTGCGTCAGGGTGCGGTCCTCGGCGCCGGCGCCGAGCATGTCGGCGAAGAGGACGACGCCGATCACGAAGGAGGCGGCGGCCAGCACCGTGCCGATCCAATGGCCGACGGCGTCCAGTCGGCGTCCGCCGCACAGCAGGACCGCCGCTCCGAGCAAGGGCGCCGCCACCAGCAGCGCAATCAGATTCTCTGCGTTAGTCACGGTTCTAGCGACCCCTCACAGCTTCATCAGGCTGGCGTCGTCGACCGAGGCCGAGTGGCGGGAACGGAACAGGGACACGATGATCGCGAGCCCGACCACGACCTCCGCGGCGGCGACGACCATCGTGAAGAAGGCGATGATCTGGCCGTCGAGGTTGCCGTGCATGCGGGAGAAGGCGACGAACGCGAGGTTGCAGGCGTTGAGCATCAGCTCGACGCACATGAAGACCACGATCGCGTTGCGCCTGATCAGCACGCCGGTGGCACCGATCGTGAACAACAGGGCCGCGAGATAGAGGTAGTTCACGGGGTTCACTTCGACGCCTCCTCGGACCGCTTGAAGTTGGCCGGCTCGACCGCCGTGCGCTCCAGGCGCTCCTCGGCACGCTGCTCCAGTGCCTTGAGGTCGTTGAGCGCGTCCGTCGACACGTCGCGGATCTGGCCCCGGTCGCGCAGCGTCTTGCTGACGGTCAGCTCGGAGGGGGTGCCGTCGGGCAGCAGGCCCGCGATGTCGACCGCGTTGTGCCGGGCGTAGACGCCGGGTGCGGGCAGCGGCGGCAGGTACTTGCCCTCGCGGACGCGCTTCTCGGCCAGCTCCCGCTGGGTCGCGGCCCGTTCGGTGCGCTCGCGGTGGGTGAGCACCATCGCGCCGACGGCGGCCGTGATGAGCAGGGCACCGGTGATCTCGAAGGCGAAGACGTACTTGGTGAAGATGAGGGAGGCGATGCCCTCCACGTTGCCGTTCGCGTTCGCCTGGCCGAGGCCGGTGAACTCGCTGACCGAGGCGTTGCCGATGCCGCCGATCAGCAGGATGCCGAAGCCGAGCCCGGACAGGAGCGCCAGCCAGCGCTGGCCCTTGATGGTCTCCTTCAGGGAGTCCGCCGCGGTGACGCCGACGAGCATCACCACGAACAGGAACAGCATCATGATCGCGCCGGTGTAGACGATGATCTGCACCACGCCGAGGAAGTAGGCGCCGTTGGCGAGGTAGAACACCGCCAGGACGATCATGGTCCCGGCGAGGCAGAGCGCGCTGTGCACGGCCTTCTTCATGAAGACGGTGCACAGGGCGCCGATCACCGCGACGGTGCCGAGGATCCAGAACTGGACGGCCTCTCCGGTGGAGGTGCCTGCGGAGAGAGTCGCCGCGGCGGCGAGTTGCGCGGTCATCGGCGGATCACCTCCTCCGACGCCGGCTCGGTCCCGCCGAAGGTCGAGTCGCCCTCCTGGACGACCTCGCCCTTGGAGTGCGCGACCTGCTGGACGGTGCCGGGCGCGGCCTCGGTGACCAGGCCCCGGTAGTAGTCCTGCTCGTCCGTGCCCGGGTAGATGGCGTGGGGCGAGTCGACCATGCCCTCCTCCAGGCCGGCGAGGAGCTGGTCCTTGGTGAAGATGAGGTTGGCGCGACTGGAGTCGGCCAGCTCGAAATCGTTGGTCATCGTCAGCGCGCGCGTGGGGCACGCCTCGATGCACAGGCCGCACAGGATGCAGCGGGCGTAGTTGATCTGGTAGACGCGGCCGTACCGCTCGCCCGGCGAGTAGCGCTCCTCGTCGGTGTTGTCCGCGCCCTCCACGTAGATCGCGTCGGCGGGACACGCCCAGGCGCACAGCTCGCAGCCGACGCACTTCTCCAGTCCGTCCGGATGGCGGTTGAGCTGGTGCCGTCCGTGGAAGCGCGGAGCGGTGGTCTTCTGCTGCTCCGGGTACTGCTCGGTCAGCCGCTTCTTGAACATGGCCTTGAAGGTCACACCGAAGCCGGCCACGGGGTTCAGGAAACCGGGGTCGGTCTCCTTGGGTTCCTCAGCCATCGGACGCCTCCTTTCCATCCGTAGATCCGCCCGCAGATCCACCCGTAGATCCGTCACTGTGAGTATCGGGCCCACCACTGACAATCAGCTCCCGCTCCCGGCGCGGACGGCGCCTGGGCACCGGCGGCAGCTCCTGCCCGGGCAGCGGCGGTACGGGGAACCCGCCGGCCATCGGGTCGAAGGCGGCCGGTTCCTCGGCCGGAGCCTCGGCCCGCTTGCCCTTCTCGCGGTACATGTCGACGACGAAGGACAGCACCAGCAGGACCAGGACGCCGCCGCCGACGTAGAGGGCGATGTCGGTGAACTCGTAGTTCTCGTTGCGCAGGGCCCGCACGGTCGCCACGAGCATCAGCCAGACCAGGGAGACCGGGATGAGGACCTTCCAGCCGAGCTTCATCAGCTGGTCGTAGCGGACGCGCGGGAGCGTGCCGCGCAGCCAGATGAAGAAGAACAGCAGCAGCTGCACCTTGACCACGAACCAGAGCAGCGGCCACCAGCCGTGGTTGGCGCCCTCCCAGAAGGTGCTGATCGGCCAGGGTGCCCGCCAGCCGCCGAGGAAGAGCGTGGTGGCGACCGCCGAGACCGTCACCATGTTCACGTACTCGGCGAGCATGAACATCGCGAACTTGATCGACGAGTACTCGGTGTTGAAGCCGCCCACGAGGTCGCCCTCGGACTCCGGCATGTCGAAGGGGGCGCGGTTGGTCTCGCCGACCATGGTGACGATGTAGAGGATGAAGGAGACCGGCAGCAGCACGATGTACCAGCGGTCGCCCTGCTGGGCGACGATCTCCGACGTCGACATCGACCCCGAGTAGAGGAAGACCGAGGCGAACGCGGCACCCATGGCGATCTCGTAGGAGATCATCTGCGCGCAGGAGCGCAGGCCGCCGAGGAGCGGGTACGTCGATCCGGAGCTCCAGCCGGCGAGCACGATGCCGTAGATGCCGACCGAGGCGACCGCCAGGATGAACAGCATGGCGATCGGCAGGTCGGTGAGTTGCATCGCGGTGCGGTGGCCGAAGATCGAGACCTCGTTGCCGGCGGGTCCGAAGGGGATCACCGCGATCGCCATGAAGGCCGGGATGGCCGCGACGATGGGCGCGAGGATGTACACCGCCTTGTCGGCGCGCTTGACGACGACGTCTTCCTTGAGCATCAGCTTGATGCCGTCGGCGAGCGACTGGAGCATGCCCCAGGGGCCGTGCCGGTTGGGGCCGATGCGCAGCTGCATCCAGGCGACGACCTTGCGCTCCCACACGATGGAGAACAGCACGGTCACCATCAGGAAGGCGAAGCAGAAGACCGCCTTGATGACGACGAGCCACCAGGGGTCGGTGCCGAACATCGAGAGGTCTTCAGCGGCGAGGTACGGGCTCATGCCTCCACCTCCTTGGGGGCCTCGCCCGCGAGCGTGGCCGGACCGATGCGGACGAGGGTCCCGGGCAGCACTCCGGCGTCGGAGGCGACGCCGTTGCCGGCCGAGTTCAGCGGGAGCCAGACCACCCGGTCGGGCATCTCGGTGATCTGGAGCGGGAATTCGACGGCACCGGTGGGTCCGGTGACGGCCAGGAGGTCGCCGTCCTTGACGCCGGCCTCGGCGGCGGTGGCGGCCGACACGCGCGCGCGGGCGGCGTGCCGGGTGCCGGCCAGCGCCTCGTCGCCCTGCTGGAGCAGCCCCTGGTCGAGCAGCAGCCGGTGCCCGGCCAGTACCGCCTCACCGGCGGCCGGCCGGGGCAGCGCGCCCGCGGTGTACAGCGGTTCACCGGCCCGCGGCCCGTCCCAGGCGCCGAGCCGGTCGATCTCCGCGCGGGTGGTGCGCAGGTCCGGCAGCCCCAAGTGCACGTCCATGGCGTCGGCCAGCATCTGCAGGACGCGGGCGTCGGTGGGCGCGAGGCGGCGGGTCATCTGGTCGGGCTTGAGCGCGGCCTCGAAGAAACGCACCCTGCCCTCCCAGTTGAGGAAGGTCCCGGCCTTCTCGGCGACCGCGGCGACCGGCAGGACGACGTCCGCCTTCTCGGTGACCTCGCTGGGCCGCAGCTCCAGGGAGACCACGAACCCGGCCTCCGCGAGTGCCGCACGCGCGCGTGCCGGATCAGGCAGGTCGGCAACCTCCACTCCCGCCACGAGCAGTGCCTGGAGCTCGCCCCGGGCGGCGGCCTCCACGATCTCACCGGTGTCGCGGCCGTAGCGGTGCGGGAGGTCGGCCAGGCCCCAGACCGCGGCGACCTCCTCACGCGCGCGCGGGTCGGTCGCCGGGCGCCCGCCCGGCAGCAGCGAGGGCAGCGCCCCCGCCTCGATGGCGCCGCGCTCCCCGGCCCGGCGCGGGATCCACACCAGCCGGGCGCCGGTCGCGGAGGCGGTCCGTACGGCGGAGGTGAGGCCCCCGGCGACGGACGCCAGCCGCTCGCCGACGACGATCACGGCACCCTCGGCGCGCAGGGCCTCGGCTGCCTGGGAGCCACCGTCCTCCAGGCCGACACCGCCGGCGAGGGCGTCCAGCCACTCGGTCTCCGTGCCGGGAGCGGCCGGCAGCAGGGTGCCGCCGGCCTTCTCCAGGCCCCGCGTGGCGTGCGTGGCCAGCGAGAAGACCTTCTGCCCGTGCTTGCGCCAGGCCTTGCGCAGCCGCAGGAAGACGCCGGGCGCCTCCTCCTCCGACTCGAACCCGACCAGCAGGACGGCCGGCGCCTTCTCCAGCGCGGTGTACGTGACTCCCGTACCGTCGAGGTCTCGGCCGCGTCCGGCGATCCTGGAGGCCAGGAAGTCGGCCTCCTCGGTGCTGTGCACGCGCGCGCGGAAGTCGATGTCGTTGGTGTCGAGCGCCACACGTGCGAACTTGCTGTACGCGTAGGCGTCCTCCACGGTGAGTCGCCCGCCGGCCAGGACACCGGTCCGGCCCTTCGATGCGAGCAGGCCCTGCGCGGCGATCTGCAGGGCCTCCGGCCAGGAGGCCGGCTCCAGCTCACCCTCGGCGCCTCGCACCAGGGGCGTCGTCAGCCGGTCCCGCTGCTGCGCGTACCGGAAGCCGAAGCGGCCCTTGTCGCAGATCCACTCCTCGTTGACCTCCGGCTCGTTGGCCGCCAGGCGCCGCATGACCTTGCCGCGCCGGTGGTCGGTGCGGGTCGCGCAACCGCCGGAGCAGTGCTCGCACACCGACGGCGAGGAGATCAGGTCGAAGGGACGGGAGCGGAACCGGTACGCCGCCGAGGTGAGCGCGCCGACCGGGCAGATCTGGATGGTGTTGCCGGAGAAGTACGACTCGAAGGGGTCGCCCTCGCCGGTGCCGACCTGCTGGAGCGCGCCGCGCTCGATCAGCTCGATCATCGGGTCGCCCGCGACCTGGTTGGAGAACCGGGTGCAGCGGGCGCACAGCACGCACCGCTCGCGGTCGAGCAGCACCTGCGTCGAGATCGGCACCGGCTTCTCGTAGGTCCGCTTCTTTCCTTCGAAGCGGGACTCGGACTGGCCGTGCGACATCGCCTGGTTCTGCAGCGGGCACTCGCCGCCCTTGTCGCAGACCGGGCAGTCCAGCGGGTGGTTGATGAGCAGCAGCTCCATCACACCGTGCTGGGCCTTCTCGGCGACGGGCGAGGTCAGGTGGGTCTTCACCACCATGCCGTCGGTGCAGGTGATGGTGCAGGAGGCCATGGGCTTGCGCTGGCCCTCGACCTCGACGATGCACTGGCGGCAGGCGCCGGCCGGGTCGAGGAGGGGGTGGTCGCAGAACCGGGGGATCTCGATGCCGAGCTGCTCGGCGGCCCGGATGACCAGGGTGCCCTTGGGCACGCTGATCTCGGCGCCGTCGATCGTCAGCGATACGAGGTCCTCCGGCGGGACCGCCGCCTCTCCCCCACCCGAGGGAGCATTGGTGGTCACGGTCATGCGTTCACCTCCGTGCGGTCGGCCCAGGCCGTCGACTTGGCCGGGTCGAAGGGACAGCCGCGGCCCGTGATGTGCTGCTCGTACTCCTCGCGGAAGTACTTGAGCGAGGAGAAGATCGGCGAGGCGGCACCGTCGCCGAGGGCGCAGAAGGACTTGCCGTTGATGTTGTCGGCGATGTCGTTCAGCTTGTCGAGGTCGGACATCACGCCCTTGCCGGCCTCGATGTCGCGCAGCAGCTGCACGAGCCAGTACGTGCCCTCGCGGCACGGTGTGCACTTGCCGCAGGACTCGTGGGCGTAGAACTCGGTCCAGCGGGTGACGGCCCGCACGACGCAGGTCGTCTCGTCGAAGCACTGGAGCGCCTTGGTGCCGAGCATGGAACCGGCGGCGCCCACTCCCTCGTAGTCGAGGGGGACGTCGAGGTGCTCGTCGGTGAACATCGGCGTCGAGGAGCCGCCCGGCGTCCAGAACTTGAGGCGGTGGCCCGGACGCATGCCGCCGCTCATGTCGAGGAGCTGACGCAGCGTGATGCCGAGCGGGGCCTCGTACTGGCCGGGGCCCGCGACGTGGCCGCTGAGCGAGTAGAGCGTGAAGCCCGGGGACTTCTCGCTGCCCATCGACCTGAACCAGTCCTTGCCCTTGTTCAGGATCGCGGGAACCGACGCGATCGATTCGACGTTATTCACCACAGTCGGGCAGGCATAGAGGCCGGCCACAGCAGGGAAGGGGGGACGGAGCCGCGGTTGACCCCGGCGGCCTTCGAGCGAGTCGAGCAGTGCGGTCTCCTCACCGCAGATGTACGCGCCCGCGCCCGCGTGCACGGTGAGTGTGAGGTCGAGTCCGCTGCCCAGGATGTTCTCGCCGAGGAAGCCGGCCGCGTAGGCCTCGCGCACGGCCTCGTGCAACCGCCGCAGCACTGGGACGACTTCACCACGCAGATAGATGAAGGCATGCGAAGACCTGATGGCGTAACACGCGATGACGATGCCCTCGATGAGGCTGTGCGGGTTCGCGAAGAGGAGCGGGATGTCCTTGCAGGTCCCCGGCTCCGACTCGTCGGCGTTGACAACTAGATAGTGAGGCTTGCCATCCCCCTGGGGAATGAACTGCCACTTCATCCCCGTCGGGAACCCCGCGCCGCCGCGTCCGCGCAGACCCGAGTCCTTGACGTACGCGATCAGGTCGTCCGGCGACATCGCCAGCGCCTTGCGGAGCCCCTCGTACCCCTCGTACCTCCGGTAGACGTCCAGAGTCCAGGACTCGTCCTCGTCCCAGAAGGCCGACAGCACGGGTGCGAGCAGCTTCTCCGGACTGGTGCCCTTGATCTCGGCTGCCACGGTCATCACTCCCCCTCCTCGGCGGTAGGCCCTGCCGGGTGGGAAGGGTCGGATGCCGATGTGTCCTGCGGCGCGTCGTGCGAGCTCAGGTGTTCCGTCGGGGACGGGTCGTGCACGGCCCGGTCCTGCGGTGCGTCGTGCGGTCCGCCGTCCCGCGGGTGCACCACGCGCGCGGCGGACGCCTCGCCCTTGGCCAGCTTGAGCCCGGCCAGGGAGGCGGGACCCGCGCTGCCGCCGGCCGCGACGGCGCCGTCCCGCTCGTCGGGGAAGCCCGCCAGGATCCGGGCGGTCTCCTTGAAGGTGCACAGCGGCGCACCGCGCGTGGGCGTCACCGGCCGTCCCGCGCGCAGGTCGTCCACGAGGTGCCTGACGCTCGCCGGGGTCTGGTTGTCGAAGAACTCCCAGTTGACCATCACGACCGGCGCGAAGTCGCAGGCCGCGTTGCACTCGATGTGCTCCAGGGTGACCTTGCCGTCCTCGGTGGTCTCGCCGTTGCCGACGCCCAGGTGCTCCTGGAGGGACTCGAAGATCGCGTCGCCGCCCATCACCGCGCACAGCGTGTTGGTGCAGACACCGACCTGGTAGTCGCCGCTCGGCCTGCGCCGGTACATGGTGTAGAAGGTGGCGACCGCGGTGACCTCGGCCGTGGTGAGGTCCAGCATGTCCGCGCAGAACTGCATCCCGGTGCGCGTGACGTGCCCCTCCTGCGACTGCACGAGGTGCAGCAGCGGCAGGAGGGCGGACCGGGAGTCCGGGTAGCGGGCGATGACCTCGCGCGCGTCGGTCTCCAGCCGGGCCCGGACGTCGTCCGGGTAGGCGGGCGCGGGCAGTTCCGGCATGCCCAGGCTGACGCCCCGCTCCGAAGAAGAGGTGGTCACCGGTCGACGCCTCCCATCACGGGGTCGATGGACGCCACGGCCACGATGACGTCGGCGACCTGGCCGCCCTCGCACATCGCCGCCATGGCCTGCAGGTTGGTGAAGGACGGGTCGCGGAAGTGGACCCGGTAGGGGCGGGTGCCTCCGTCGGACACGACGTGCACCCCGAGTTCGCCCTTGGGCGACTCGACCGCCGTGTACGCCTGTCCCGGCGGCACGCGGAAGCCCTCGGTGACCAGCTTGAAGTGGTGGATCAGGGCCTCCATGGAGGTGCCCATGATCTTCTTGATGTGGTCGAGGGAGTTACCCAGTCCGTCCGGTCCCAGGGCGAGCTGGGCGGGCCACGCGATCTTCTTGTCGGCGACCATGACCGGGCCGGGCTGGAGCCGGTCCAGGCACTGCTCGACGATGCGGAGCGACTGGCGCATCTCCTCCAGCCGGATCAGGAAGCGGCCGTAGGAGTCGCAGGTTTCGGCGGTCGGGACGTCGAAGTCGTACGTCTCGTAGCCGCAGTAGGGCTGGGTCTTGCGCAGGTCGTGCGGCAGGCCGGTGGAGCGCAGAACCGGGCCGGTGGCGCCCAGAGCCATGCAGCCGGCCAGGTCGAGATATCCGACGTCCTGCATACGGCCCTTGAAAACGGGGTTCCCGGTGAAGAGCTTGTCGTACTCCGGGAGGTTCTTCTTCAGCTTCTTCACCAGTTCGCGGACCTGGTCGACCGCGCCGGGCGGCAGGTCCTGGGCGAGTCCGCCCGGGCGGATGTACGCGTGGTTCATCCGCAGGCCGGTGATCAGCTCGAAGACGTCGAGAATCAGTTCACGATCGCGGAAGCCGTAGATCATGACGGTGGTCGCGCCGAGCTCCATGCCACCGGTGGCGACGCACACCAGGTGCGAGGAGAGCCGGTTCAGCTCCATGAGCAGGACCCGGATGATCGTGGCCCGGTCCGGGATCTGGTCCTCGATGCCGAGGAGCTTCTCGACGCCCAGGCAGTACGCCGTCTCGTTGAAGAACGGCGTCAGGTAGTCCATGCGCGTCACGAAGGTGGTGCCCTGGGTCCACGTCCGGTACTCGAGGTTCTTCTCGATGCCGGTGTGCAGGTAGCCGATGCCGCAGCGGGCCTCGGTGACCGTCTCGCCGTCGATCTCCAGGATCAGGCGGAGCACACCGTGGGTGGAGGGGTGCTGCGGCCCCATGTTGACGACGATGCGCTCGTCGTCGGCGCGGGCCGCGGCCTGGACGACCTCGTCCCAGTCGCCGCCGGTGACCGTGTAGACGGTGCCCTCGGTGGTCTCGCGAGGGGAGGCGTGCGAAGTGCTCATGAGTACGACCTCCGCTGGTCCGGAGCCGGGATCTGGGCGCCCTTGTACTCGACGGGGATGCCGCCGAGGGGGTAGTCCTTGCGCTGCGGAAAGCCCTGCCAGTCGTCCGGCATCATGATCCGCGTCAGCGCCGGATGGCCGTCGAAGACGATGCCGAAGAAGTCGTACGTCTCGCGCTCGTGCCAGTCGTTCGTCGGATAGACCGAGAACAGCGACGGGATGTGCGGGTCGCCGTCGGGCGCGCTGACCTCGAGCCGGATCAGCCGGTTGTGGGTGATCGAACGCAGGTGGTAGACGGCGTGCAGCTCGCGGCCCTTGTCGTTCGGGTAGTGGACGCCGCTGACGCCGGTGCACAGTTCGAACCGCAGGGCCGGGTCGTCGCGCAGGGTGCGGGCGACGCGGACCAGGTGCTCGCGCTCGATGTGGAAGGTCAGCTCGTCGCGGTCGACGACCGTCTTCTCGATGGCGTTGTCGGGCAGCAGTCCCTGCTCCTCCAGCGCGCCCTCGAGTTCGTCGGCGACCTCGTCGAACCATCCCCCGTAGGGCCGGCTCGCCGGTCCGGGGAGCCGGACGGAACGGACCAGGCCGCCGTAGCCGGAGGTGTCGCCGCCGCCCGCGGCGCCGAACATGCCGCGCTGGACGCGGATCTCCTCGCCGCCCTGGCCGCGCTGACCCGGGAGGTTCTCGGCGGACAGGTCCTTCTCGGGGTTCACCCCGTTCGCGTCACCCGCGGCGTTGTTCTTGTCACCCGCGGTGTTGTTCGCGTCGCTCACCGCAGCAGCCCCTTCATCTCGATCGTGGGCAGGGCCTTGAGCGCCGCCTCCTCCGCCTCGCGGGCCGCCTCCTCGGCGTTCACGCCGAGCTTGGAGGTCTGGATCTTCTGGTGGAGCTTGAGGATGGCGTCCATCAGCATCTCGGGCCGCGGCGGGCAGCCCGGGAGGTAGATGTCGACCGGGACGATGTGGTCGACGCCCTGGACGATCGCGTAGTTGTTGAACATGCCGCCCGAGGAGGCGCAGACCCCCATGGAGATCACCCATTTCGGGTTCGGCATCTGGTCGTAGACCTGCCGCAGCACCGGCGCCATCTTCTGGCTCACGCGGCCCGCGACGATCATCAGGTCCGCCTGCCGCGGCGACCCGCGGAAGACCTCCATGCCGAAGCGCGCCAGGTCGTAGCGGCCGGCGCCGGTGGTCATCATCTCGATGGCACAGCAGGCGAGGCCGAACGTGGCGGGGAAGACGGACGACTTGCGCACCCAGCCCGCGGCCTGCTCGACGGTGGTCAGCAGGAAGCCGCTCGGCAGTTTTTCTTCGAGTCCCATGTCAAAGGCCCCTCAGTCCCATTCCAGGCCGCCGCGCCGCCATACGTACGCGTACGCGACGAAGACGGTGAGCACGAAGAGCAGCATCTCCACGAGCCCGAAAATCCCCAGGGCGTCGAAGGTGACGGCCCAGGGGTAGAGGAAGACGATCTCGATATCGAAGATGATGAAGAGCATCGCCGTCAGGTAGTACTTGATGGGGAAGCGCCCGCCGCCGGCCGGCGTGGGGGTCGGCTCGATTCCGCACTCGTAGGCCTCGAGCTTCGCCCGGTTGTACCGCTTCGGACCGATCAGCGTGGCCATCACCACGGAGAAGATCGCAAAGCCTGCCCCGAGGGCTCCCAGTACGAGGATGGGCGCATACGCGTTCACCGCTCCTCGCTCCTCTCAGTCGGCACTGACTGCTGGCGGTTGCATCGGACTCACAGCCGCCCCAACAGCCCCACGAACCCCGCTCGTCCCGGCGAAGATCGCGAACATGTGAAGCAGGTCACAAGCCCAACTGCCTCGCATCTTATGCCCGCCACTCTGTGATCTGCGACACGGGGTATTGCACAAGCTTTGTGATCTCCACCACCTGACGAAGGATCATGAAGTCGGATGAGCGGTGATCTTCACACAAGAAGCGTTCAGGTGATCACCAGAGGTGACAATTTCGATCGTCGCCGCTGGCCAGAGGGGGCGCGCTGCGGGCGTCTCAATATCAAGATGGTTCCCTTGCATGCAAACTGGCGCTGGACTCGATCACTTGATAGAGGGCGCGTTCACACATCAGAGGGAGGGGCGGGGTGCGATGTGGACACGTGCACGCGTTCACGAGCGCTCGGCGGTGACCCCGGGGGCCGGCCGCGCGCCGCGGACGCGGCCGACGGGGTAACCGTTCCGTGACCTGCGCCACATTCATGAGAGGCGTCTGAGAACCGGGCTTGGCCAACTGCCTCAACAAGTGGTAAGCGCGGGGCAATTCGGGCGTAACGATCAAAGTCCGTGATCACAGGGTGGTTACGGGCCGCCCGCAATGTCCGTTAGGGCGTCAATAAGGAGCGACACGCCCGGGATTCGGGGCCCGATTGAACAACTGTGGCGCAGCCCACGTTTCTTGAAGGTATGGAGGAGCTCCTGATACCGGTTGTCCCTATGTCCCACACCGCTCACATACGCAGCCACCGGAAGCCCCGCCGCAGCGCGTCGACCATCGCGATGCGGGCCGGAGTTGCCGGTGGCGTCCTCAGCACCCTGGCAGTAGCCGGTGCGTCGAGTTCGGCCAGCGCGGCCGAGCCGGTGACGCAGACCATGGAACTGCCCACTCTGACGGCCGACCTGGCCGCTCAGGTCGCCCAGTCCGCGGACGTCACGCAGCAGGCGGCCGCGAGCTACGAGCTGCAGGCCGAGCGTGACGCGGCCGCCGCCAAGGCCGCCAAGCAGGCCGAGGCGGACCTCGCCGAGGCCAAGAAGAAGGCCGAGGAGGAGAAGAAGAAGGCCGAGGAGGCCGCACGCAAGGCGGCCGCCGAGCGCGCCTCGCGCACCGCCGAGCGCGCCACCCTGAGCGCCTCCGCGGACACCGGGTCCTCCGACAGCTCGGGCAGCAGCCTCGGCAGCAGCTCCTCGTCGGCCACCGGTTCGGCCGCCGCGGTCATCTCCTTCGTCCAGTCCCAGGTCGGCGACGCCTACGTCTCCGGCGGCACCGGCCCCAACTCGTGGGACTGCTCCGGTCTGGTGCAGGCCGCCTTCAAGCAGGTCGGCGTCGACCTGCCGCGCGTCTCCCAGGCCCAGTCGACCGCCGGCACCCAGGTCGGGCTGGGCAACCTCCAGCCGGGCGACATCCTGTACTGGGGTGGCGCGGGCAGCGCGTACCACGTGGGCGTCTACGTCGGCGACGGCATGTTCGTCGGCGCGCAGAACCCGTCCACCGGCGTGGTTCTGAAGCCGCTGTCGTACGACCCGCCGAGCGGCGCGGTGCGGGTGCTGTAACCCCCACAACCCCAGCACCTCAGAAGACACGCAACGCGGACACGTCCGCGCGCGGGGCCGCAGCCACTCGAGGGCTGCGGCCCCGCGGTCGCTCCTGGCATGCTCGGCACGGGCCGGACCTCCACCGGCCCGTCCACGAGCCGAAGGAGAGACCATGCCCAGCGTGTTCGTACAGGGGCGGCCCACCGCCGCCTATCCCCCGCTCGCACCAGAGGCCCGGTGCGGGTCGGTGCGACGGGTCACCGAGGTCGGCGAAGAGGTGCTGCACAAGCCCTGCCGGGACGTCACCGAGTTCGGGCCCGACCTCGCCGCGCTCATCGACGACATGTTCCGCACGATGTACGTCGCCGACGGCTGCGGGCTGGCGGCGAATCAGGTGGGGGTCGACCTGCGCCTGTTCGTGTACGACTGTCCCGACGACGAGGGCGCCCGACATGTCGGGCACATCGTGAACCCGGTGCTGGATCCCCTCGACCCGGCCGGGCGCCGTCTGCTGGACGAGGGCGAGGGGTGTCTGTCGGTGCCGGGCGCCGCGATGGCCGTGCCCCGCCCCGACCGGGCCGTCGTGCGGGGCCTCGACAAGGACGGCGAGCCGCTCGTCGTCGAGGGCACCGGCTACTTCGCGCGCTGCCTCGCCCACGAGACCGACCACGTGAACGGTCAGGTGTATCTGGACCGGCTCTCCGCGCGCGACCGCAAGCGGGCGCTGCGGCAGTCGGCCGACCGGCGCGACGAGGTGTTCGCGCGCCGGACGGCCAACGCCAGGGCTCTTGAAGGGGCGGCGGACTGATCAGGCCTTCGGCGCGACCTTGCTCAGTCCGTTGATGATGCGGTCCATCGCGTCGCCGCCCGTCGGGTCCGTCAGGTTGGCGAGCATCTTCAGGGTGAACTTCATCAGCAGCGGGTGGGTGAGGCCGCGCTGCGCCGCGATCTGCATGACCTTCGGGTTGCCGATGAGCTTCACGAAGGCCCGGCCCAGGGTGTAGTAGCCACCGTAGGTGTCCTTCAGGACGCGCGGGTAGCGCTGGAGGGCGATCTCCCGCTGGGCCGGCGTGGCCCGCGCGTGGGCCTGGGTGATGACGTCGGCGGCGATCTGGCCGGACTCCATGGCGTAGGCGATGCCCTCGCCGTTGAAGGGGTTCACCAGGCCGCCGGCGTCGCCGACGAGCAGCAGGCCCTTGGTGTAGTGGGGCTGGCGGTTGAAGGCCATGGGCAGGGCGGCGCCGCGGATCGGGCCGGTCATGTTGTCGGGGGTGTAGCCCCAGTCCTCCGGCATGGACGCGCACCAGGCCTTCAGCACCTCGCGCCAGTCCAGCTCCTTGAAGGAGTCCGAGGTGTTCAGCACTCCGAGCCCGACGTTCGAGGTGCCGTCGCCCATGCCGAAGACCCAGCCGTAACCAGGCAGCAGCCGGTCCTGGGCGCCGCGGCGGTCCCACAGTTCCAGCCAGGACTCCAGGTAGTCGTCGTCGTGGCGGGGCGAGGTGAAGTACGTGCGGACCGCGACGCCCATCGGACGGTCCTCGCGGCGGTGCAGGCCCATCGCCAGGGACAGCCGCGTGGAGTTGCCGTCGGCGGCGACGACCAGCGGCGCGCGGAAGGTGACCTCGCGCTTGTCCTCGCCCAGCTTGGCGTGGACGCCGGTGATGCGGCCGGTGCGGTCGTCGATCACGGGGGCGCCGACGTTGCAGCGCTCGTACAGGCGGGCGCCGGCCTTCTGGGCCTGCCGGGCGAGCTGCTCGTCGAAGTCGTCGCGCTTGCGGACGAGTCCGTAGTCGGGGAAGGAGGCGAGATCCGGCCAGTCCAGCTGGAGGCGGGAGCCGCCGCCGATGATGCGCAGCCCCTTGTTGCGCAGCCAGCCGGCCTCCTCGGAGATGTCGATGCCCATGGCCACGAGCTGCTTGACCGCGCGGGGGGTCAGGCCGTCGCCGCAGACCTTCTCCCTGGGGAAGGCGGTCTTCTCCAGCAGCAGGACGTCGAGTCCCGCCTTGGCCAGGTGATAGGCGGTCGTGGAGCCGGCCGGCCCCGCGCCCACGACGATCACGTCGGCGGTGTTCTCGGAGAGTGGCTCAGTCTCGACGGTCACGGCGGGATCTCCCCAAGTTCGAAATCTGCGTGCCGACCGGCACTGGTCATGGGCAGTCTATTCAGCGACACCCACGACCCGGCTGAAGGGCTGCCCAGTGAACCGAGCTTGGCCCGTTGTACGGTTGCGCGTTCCCACCGACGAGGACGCGGTCGCCTGGCACCGGATATTCGACGATCCGGACGTCATGGAGTTCCACGGCGGGAGGTCCGCGGAGCTGTCCGTCTACGAGGAGCTCACCGCCCGCCAGCGCCGCCATGACGCGGAGCACGGCTTCTGCCTGTGGACCATGGTGGACGAGGCGGGCACGGTCATCGGCTTCACCGGCGCCCAGCCGTGGCCGCGGGACTGGGGCCCCAAGGGCGAGATCGAGATCGGCTGGCGCCTGGGGCGGACGTACTGGGGCAAGGGTTACGTCACGGCGGCGGCCCGGCAGACACTGGAACGGGTGCGTGCCGCGGGCGTCGCGGAGGTGGTCGCGATGGTCGACGCCCGCAACGCCCGGTCCATCGCGGTGACGGAACGCCTGGGCATGCGCCTCGCCGAGGTCTTCACCACCCCGGCCTCGCAACAGCAGGGGCACTGCTACCGGCTCCCGCTGCACAGCCGGTGACTCGCTGCAACCGACTGTCACAGTAAGCCACTTGGCGCTTCCGGGTGGTGCGCGGCGGCGTTACTCTGCCGGGTACCGCTGGGGGGTGACGCCCGTGCGCCTGGCACCCAAGAAGGACGTACGTGTACCGCGCCTGGTCGGCCTGATGGCCGTGGACGCGCAGGAAGAGGCCCACGCGCGGGGCCTGTCCCTGCACGCGCCGGACCGGCCCGACCTGCACCTCGCCGTCGTCGACCACGTCGTACGCCAGTACCCGCCGCCCGGCGCGCACGTGCCGCGGGACTCGCAGGTGTACGTGTGGTTCGACTTCGGGGAAGGGGAGGGCGGCGGAGGCATCCGCGAACCGCGCGTGCCGGGGCCGCCGTGGGGCGGGCTGCGGCGGGAGCTGACCGAGCCGGGTCACGGCGGGCCGGACGCGGCCGGATCGGAAGTGGGCGGACCGCCGTGCTGCGCGGTCCTCAGCCGGCCTTGAGGCGTTGCGCGGTCCTCAGCTTCACCTTGAGCCGTTGCGCGGTCCTCAGCTCGCCTTGAACCGCCGCGCGGCCCTCAGCTCGCCTTGAACCCCCGGTGCAGCGCCACCACGCCGCCCGTCAGGTTCCGCCACGCCACCTTCGACCAGCCGGCCTTGCCCAGCCGCTCGGCGAGCGCCGGCTGGTCGGGCCAGGCGCGGATGGACTCGGCGAGGTAGACGTACGCGTCGGGGTTGGACGACACCGCGCGGGCCACCGGCGGCAGGGCGCGCATCAGGTACTCGGTGTAGACGGTGCGGAACGGCGTCCAGGTGGGGTGCGAGAACTCGCAGATGACGACCCGGCCGCCGGGCCGCGTCACCCGGTACATCTCGCGCAGTGCCGCATCGGTGTCCTGCACGTTGCGCAGCCCGAAGGAGATGGTGACGGCGTCGAAGGTGTCGTCCCGGAACGGCAGCCGCGTCGCGTCGCCCGCGGTGAACGGCAGCCAGGAGTGCCGTTCCTTGCCGACCTGGAGCATGCCGAGGGAGAAGTCGCAGGGGACGACGTAGGCGCCGGTGCGGGCGAAGGGCAGGGAGGAGGTCGCCGTGCCCGCCGCGAGGTCCAGGACCTTCTGCGCGGGGCGGGCGTCGACGGCCCGGGCGACCGCCTTGCGCCACGCCCGGTCCTGGCCGAGCGAGAGCACGGCGTTCGTCAGGTCGTACCGTTCCGCGACGTGGTCGAACATCGAGGCGACTTCGTGCGGCTGCTTGTTCAGGGAAGCGCGGGTCACGGGCCCATTGTTGCAGCACGTGTCCTCTGCGGCGCGGACGGGCTCACGGCAGCGGGCACGGCCTCCTGCACGCGGCGGCGTCCTGCGCGCGGCGGCGTCCTCCACCCACCCGACCCGCGGTCCCGGGACCGAGGCCCCTGAGAAGCTCGGCTCAGCGCCCCCGGTACACCAGACGCCCGCCCACGACGGTGGCCACGCACGTGGACGCGCCCTCCCGCACGAGCGCGGCCCGGTCGGGTACGTCGAACACCGCGAACCGGGCGGGTTTCCCGGGAGCGAGCCCAGGAAGCAGCACGAGCGGAACCGGCGAGAAGGACGCAGGCCCGGGCAGACCGGCCGGCCGCCCCGCCAGGGCGAGCCCCGCTCCGCGCACCGCGTCCAGGGCCGCGCGGCCGCGCAGCTCACCGGCGACGGCGACCGTGCCGTGCGCCAGCATGCGCTGTACCCCTCGGCGCGCGCTGGCGCCCCGCGCGGACGCGTTCGCAGCGAAGAGTACCCGCGCGCGCTCCCCGAAGAGCGGCTCGGTGCCCAGCCGGTCCGCTTCGCGCGGGTCGGGGTGGTACGCCTGCTCCAGCAGTTCCGGGCCGTACGGGTTGAGCAGTCCGGGCGTCAGGATGCCGGGCCACCGGCGCACCCGCGCCCGCGGGTGGTCGGCGGCCAGTGCCTCGTACGGGCCGACGGCGGCGAGCTGCGCGCCGTCGACCACGACGGCCGTCTCGGGCGAGGCCTCGGACACGTGGATCGTGAGCACGTTGGCCTCAGTTGGGGGCGAGCAGCTTCAGCTCGGGGTGGGCCGTGCCGCCCGCGATGGCGGTGGACGAGATGTGGGAGACGACGCGCTCGTCGACGGGGTCGTTCGCCGGGTCGTCGTGCACGACGAGGTGCTCGTACGTCGTGGCCCGCTGCGCCGGGACGCGCCCCGCCTTGCGGATCAGGTCGATGATCTCCAGCCGGTTGGACCGGTGCTTGGCGCCCGCGGAGGAGACGACGTTCTCCTCCAGCATGATCGAGCCGAGGTCGTCGGCGCCGTAGTGCAGGGAGAGCTGGCCGACCTCCTTGCCGGTGGTCAGCCAGGAACCCTGGATGTGGGCGACGTTGTCGAGGAAGACCCGGGCGATGGCGATCATCCGCAGGTACTCGAAGAGCGTGGCCTGCGTGCGGCCCTTCAGGTGGTTGTTCTCAGGCTGGTAGGTGTAAGAGATGAAGGCGCGGAAGCCGCCGGTGCGGTCCTGCACGTCCCGGATCATCCGCAGGTGCTCGATGCGCTCGGCGTTGGTCTCGCCGGTGCCCATGAGCATGGTGGACGTCGACTCCACGCCCAGGTTGTGGGCGATCTCCATGATCTCCAGCCAGCGCTCACCGGACTCCTTGAGCGGGGCGATCGCCTTGCGCGGACGCTCGGGCAGCAGCTCCGCCCCGGCTCCGGCGAAGGAGTCGAGCCCGGCGGCGTGGATGCGCTGGATCGCCTCCTCGACCGACACCTTCGAGATCCGCGCCATGTGCTCGACCTCGCTCGCCCCCAGGCTGTGGATGACCAGCTCGGGGAACTCCTTCTTGATGGCGGCGAAGTGCTGCTCGTAGTACTCCACGCCGTAGTCCGGGTGGTGGCCGCCCTGGAACATGATCTGCGTGCCGCCCAGCTCGACCGTCTCCGCGCAACGGCGCAGGATGTCGTCGAGGTCGCGACTCCAGCCCTTCTTGGTGTCCTTGGGGGCCGCGTAGAAGGCGCAGAACTTGCACGCCGTGACGCACACGTTCGTGTAGTTGATGTTCCGCTCGATGATGTACGTCGCGATGTGCTCGGTCCCGGCGTACTTGCGCCTGCGTACGGCGTCGGCGGCGGCGCCCAGCGCGTGCAGCGGGGCGTCCCGGTAGAGGTCGAGCGCCTCTTCGGGGGTGATCCGCCCACCGGCGGCGGCGCGGTCGAGGATGGGCTGAAGGTCGGCCTTCTCGGTCACCGGCGTCCCTTTCGCAAGGTTCGTAAGGGTTGTGGACGGACGCGACCAGCGTACGCCAGGGGGTTCGCGCCTCCGTCGTCAGGCCGCGTAGGCCCCGGCCAGAACGCCGAGGAAGGCGCCCGCGATCAGGAACGGCCCGAACGGGATGGCCGTCTTGCGCCCCGCCCGCCGGGCGACGACGAGGGCGCCGCCGTAGAGCGCGCCGAGCAGGAACCCGGCGAAGGTGCCGAGCATGAGGGTCGGCCAGCCGTACCAGCCGAGGACGGCACCCGCGCCGAGGGCGAGCTTGACGTCGCCGAAGCCCATGCCGGCCGGGTTGATCAGGAAGAGCACGCCGTAGCCGCCGCCGAGGGCGAGGGCGCCCAGCAGGGCGGTGGTCCACTCCCCGGCGTGCTCGGGCACGAGCGCGGTGAGCCCGAGGAGGACGAGTGCGGCGCCGGCGAGCGGCAGGGTGAGGGGGTCGGGCAAGCGCCGTACCCGCAGGTCGACGGCGGCCAGCAGCACACCGACCGGAGCGAGCAGCAGCCAGACCGCCACCTCCGGGCGGGTCCCGGTGGCGGCGGCGAGGGCGGCGCAGACGAGGGCGGTGACGGTGGCGAGGGCGGTGGTGCCGGGGCCATAACTCGCCTGGCCGGTCGCGCACTGCCCGCACCGGGCCCGACCGAGCCAGCCCGGCACGGGATGCTCCCGCGGGCACCGCTCGCGCCACGCCTCCCCCGCGGGGGCGGAGAAGCGGTAGGCGGCCCGCGGCAGCAGCGACCCCGTCACCAGGCCCCAGAACGCGGCGACGAGGACGACCAGGAGGTCGAGGCTCATCCCGCCGCCGCGACGCGATCGCGCCAGGTGGGCAGCAGTTCGTCGAGCAGCGCCTCGGTGCGCGGCGGCAGCCCGCGGGCCCCGCTGCGGTCGACGAGGTCGGCGGCGAGAGCGTGGAGCCGGTTGGTGTCGTCGGTGGCGTGCGTGGCGCGCAGCAGCTCGTGCCACAGGCGCTCGTCGGCGGGGGCGGTGCGCAGGGCCGCGTTCAGTGCCTCGATGGCCTTCTCCGCGCGGTTCTTCTCCAGGTGGAACTCGGAGAGCGCGAGCCCGGTGTCGGCGACGAGCAGCGGGAGCTGGGCGTCGACGATCTCGTGGGTGAGCCAGCGGTAGCGGCCCTCGGGCCGGTCGGCGAGCAGCGGCCCGCGCACCAGCACCAGCGCGTCGGTGAGCAGCCGCCCGCGCACCTGGCGGCTGCCGACGCCGCGGCCCTGCGTGGCCTCGTAGTAGAGGGAGCGCAGGACGTCGAGGTCGGAGACGACGGACTTGGCGAGGGTGAGCCGTCCACTGGCGTCCGTGCCGAGCCGCGGGGTGCCGTCGGGGTCGGTGCCGAGCCAGGCCCGCAGCCGCTCCAGCAGCGCGTCGCGCACGTCCGCCGTCACGCCGCGCGGCCACAGCGCGGAGGACAGCACGCGCGGGTGGACGCCCTCGCGGTGCAGCAGCAGCAATGCCAGCGCCTCGTGGAGCAGGGCACTGCGGTCGCCGTCGGGCGCGTCCAGGCCGATGATCTCGTACGACCCGACGAGGCGGGCGTACACCGCGGGCCGCCCCTGCTCACTGATGTCGACGAGGAACGGCGGGCGGTTGGCCGCGCCCCCCGAGCCACCCGAGCCCCCGGACCCGCCGGGACCGTGCTCGGGGTCGGCGTCCGTGAACAGCTCGACGACGGCCCGCTGCTGGGCGGCCGGCAGCATCTGCGCCTCCAGCTCCAGCCCGAGGAGCGGCGCGAGCAGCTTGCCCTCGCCGGTGATCTGCATCTCCCAGGCGGCGCCCGGGAGGTCGGCGCCCTCGGTGCCGACGAGGTAGCCGATGCCGAGACGGCCGGCGTCGGCGGCGAGTTCGGCGAGGCGGAGGGCGTCCTCGTCGGAGGGCTGCGCGGCGAGCAGGACGAGGTGCGGGGCCCAACGCGTGTGCTGGGCGGGCCCGGTACGGCCGGTGAGGACGGAATCGTGCCCGGCGGCACCGAGCGCGCCGCGCCGCTGCCGGGTCTCGGCGGACATGGTCTCGAAGAGGTCCTCGAACCCGTCGAGGTGCCGGATGCGGTTGGGGGCTAGCGGCGTGAGGTCGTCCCCGAAGCCGACGAGCGTGATGGTCATGCGGTCGGACCAGCCGTTGGTGGCCAGTTCGGCGGCGACCGACGCGAACACGGCGGTCCGGTCGGCCTCGGTGCCGCCGAGCGAGACGATGCCGGGCACCGACTCCAGGTTCAGCAGCAGCCGGGAGTCGTCCATGGTGCCGAGGCTGACGAGTCCGGGGTACGGCGCGGCGGTGTCGGCGTCCTCGTACCGCTCGGCGTCGGCGCGGGCCAGCAGCCAGAAGGTCTGGTCCTGCCCGAGCTGCCAGGGCGTCGGCGGCTTCCCGGCCGGCTGGGCGAGCTGGAGGTGCAGGTCGCCGTTGCCGCCCATCCAGGCCGCGTACACGACCGGCAACGGCCGCGACTCGGCGGCGAGTGCGGCGGCGAGCCCGCGCAGCGCCCGGTCCAGCAGGCGTACGCCCTCGGGGTCGGCGCCGACGAGGAGCGCGTCCTGCACGTCCTGGGCGTCGCCGGTGGGCGTGGGCGGCTCCATGCCGCGCCGCCCGGCGACGCTGCCGAGCGCCGACTGCCACAGCGCCTGCCGGCGCCGGCGGCCGAGGGCGCCGAGGAGACCGGCGGCGAGGAGTGGGGCGGCGAGGAGGGCTTCGGGGAGGCCGAAGGAGTGGTCGGCCGCGGCGGGGGTGGCTTGGTCGTGTCCGGTGCTGCCAGTGCTGGGGGCGGGCGTCGCGGGAGTGGCGGGTGCGGGTCGCTGCTCGGGGAGGGAGACCTGGGCGTTGTCGCCGCCCCCCTGGACCCCGGCCCCACCGGCCCCACCGGCCCCCTGGGCCCCGCTGCCGGCTCCGCCACCGCCCTGTGCGTGGTCGCCGGTCTGGGCGTAGTCGCTGATTTGCTGCTGCACCTGCTCGGAGACGTTCGGCGCCTCGTCGGGCATCTCGACGAGCTCGCCGCCGCGGGCGTCGCCGGGCATCTCCATGATCCAGCCGGGCCGGATGAGGCTGGCCTCGGACAGTTTGGACCCGTCCGGCTGCACGCGGTCCTTGTTGAGCTCGAAGATCTCCTTGTACCGGCGTCCGTCACCGAGGTGCCGGTCGGCGATCTCCCAGAGGGAGTCGTGGTGACGTCCCTCGGGCGGCTGGATGCGGTAGTACTTCGTGTCGCCGTGCGCGGCGGAGGCACCGTCGGCGCGGGCCGCGGCCTGACCGGCCTGCTCGGCGAGGGCGCTCGCGGTGCCGGCGGCCTGCTCCTGCTGCTGGGCGAAGATCCCCGGCGTCTGCTGCGCCGCCGCCACGGAGGGCTTCTGGTTGCCCTCGATGCTCTGCCCGAGCTGCGACAGCCCCGGCGTGAGGCTGGCCGCGGTGGCGCCGACCAGCAGCAGCGCGGCGACGAGCTGCCGGGCGAGCAGCTGACTGGGCCCGGACCCGGGCACCCGCCCCGGCACCCCGACGCCGGACAGCGCGGCCTTGACCTCGACGAGCACGCAGGCGGTGAACTGCGCCCACGCGAACCAGACGACGACGGTCAGAATGTTCAGGAAGGTCTGGACGGTGATCTCACGCTGCAGCCAGTCCAGGCTGGGCACTCCGTCCGGCAGCGGCCACCCGATCTGCATGGCCAGCGCGAGGGGTACCCCGACGACGAGCACAAGCAGTACGACGAACGCGAGGAACGCCTTGACGAAGTCCCCGAACGACCGCCGCCGCACCCGCACCGGCTGAGGCGTCCGGTTCCTCGGTGCCGCCGAGGGAGCCGTCGAGCTTGCGGAGCTTGAGGTGCGGCGTCGCGGCATGGGCGGTGTCCTGGGTCGTGGGCCGTGTGGGCCGGAAGCGGCGGGAGCGTCCGGTATGAGGGATGTGCTGAGCCTACAGAGATCTTATGGACTCCCGCCGACACCGTCGAAAGCCCGCGTACGGACGCCCGCGCAACATCCGCCCGCTTCGCGCCCTTTGCCCCGCAACGCCGTCAACCCCTTCACCGCCCCCACACAATCCCCAGAAACCGGCCAGGTCCCCTGCACCGCCCGCTGATAGCTTCGTTCCCTCTCGCAACGCCGTACCCCGGGGGGACAACCGTGGCCCGCAGCGCCTTCTCGATCACCGCCGCCACCTTCACCGCGACGGCGGCACTGCTCCTGACGGCGTGCGGCGGGGGCGGGGACGATTCCTCGTCGGAGGACATCAAGGGGGCGGACACGGGGGCGGGCAGCTCCTCGCCGTCGGCCTCGGCGTCTGCGGCGTCCGGCCAACCGGACCTGAGCCTGCCGACCGACCTGAAAGTCGATTTCGACGCCCCTCAGCCGCCCGATGACCGTCACGCAGCGGCACTCGACAACGCCAAGAACTACATCCTGGCCCTGAACCACGGCATCACCGCCCAGGATCCGGAGGACCCGGGCTATCAGTTCTACTCACTCGGCAACGCCACCAAGTACGCCAGGCAGCAGATCCAGGCCTGGGTCGACGACGAGTGGACCGCCACCGGGACGGACAGCTACTACAAGACCCGGACCGACGACGTCAGCGACTCCGGTGGTGTGCTCGTCAGGATGTGCCGGGACCAGAGCAAGTTCTTCGGCAAGAACGTCAAGACCGACAAGGTCAAGTACACCGAGGGCAGCCTCAATGACTACCAGGAGTTCCGTCTCCTCATGAAGCCGCCCCAGGGCTCTCAGGAGATCTGGAAGGTGCTGCAGATCGAGGTGCAGGGACGTGTGAAGGAGTGCCGGCGATGACCGCCAGGCCCCTCGCTCTGCGCTGGGCATCCGCACTGACCGCCACGGCTGTCCTGTGGCCCGCAGGTGCCGCACACGCGGCGGGCCCGGAGGACAACACCACAGTGCCGCCCGCCGATCAGCCGAGTGGCAACACCACCGGCGACGGGACACTGTCGGCGTCGGTCTCCCACATCAAGGTCACCTATGTGAGCGGGAGTGGAAGCGGCGACAAACAGGGCAACCTCGGTACGGTCGATCCCGACTGGAAGCCTCCGGCCTGTTGGTACGAGCCCATCTTCACGCCCGAGCAACTCAAGCACTTCGTGGAGACGGACAGTGGCGGCGACGTGGGCATCCACGAGTCCTGGTGGGGCGAGGGCCTGTGGACGGACCACTATCGAGACGGAAAGCCGGCGGACAACTTCGATCTGGGATCGCCCGAGAACAGCTCCGCCGAAGGCTACAAGGACTACAACCTCGGCAAGGACGGGTACTTCTGGCGCGGCGTCGCCCCCGATCCCTCAGACCCGGACTCCTGGGACTGCGGCCGGATCATGTTCTGGGTGGACGCGGGGGAGGTACCGGACGACCCGAACAGCCCGACACCCCAGACACTCGCCGAGTACGCCTACGACAAAGTCAAGGTTCCCGAGACCGAGGTCGAGCTGAAGCCCGCCGCCAAGTCCACGGTCAACCTCCCCACCTGGGTCTGGCTCGACAAGGGCACCTTCAAGGAGGTCAAGGTCCGCGCCGAGCTCCCGAACACGGGCCTGTGGGCGGAGACGACCGCCAAGCCGGTCACCCTGCACCTGGAGCCCGGTACGGACGACGCGGAGACCTTCCCAGCCTCCGGCGACTGCGAGATCAACGCCGACGGCTCCATCGGGACGCCGTACACGAAGGGCAAGGCCGACGAGACCCCGCCCTGCGGCATCCGCTACCTACGGGCCTCCAACGGCGAGCCGTACCAACTGAAGGCGTCGGTCACCTGGGAGATCTCCTGGCAGGGCTCCGGCGGCACCGCGGGCGACCTCCCGGACGGCACCTTCGAGACGACGCAGGACATGGAAGTCCAGGAGATCCAGTCCATCAACCGCTGAACAGATCCTCGGCCCGCTCCGCGGTCATGGCGCGCCGAGCCCAGTCTTCGAGCTGGTCCAGATCCGAGCAGGCAAGCACACGCTCCCGCACGGCATCGGGCACCGGGGTGTCCCGCCACTCCAGGATGCGTAGCGTCATCTCGGCCCGATCCTCGACGCGTCCTTCCACCCGGCCTTCCTCGCGCACCTTCTCGGCCACTGGGTTGCTGAAGAAGTAGCGGATCTCCGACATCAGGTCCCTCCAGATCTCCTTGGCCCGGGAATCCGCCAGGCACGATTCGATGAGCTGCCCGAACACCGCCGCACTCTCGGCGTCGACAGTCCGCAGAGCGAAAGCCAACGGCTCAACGCCCTACGCCGCGACGAGGTCACACCACACGTACTTGCCCCGGTTGGCTCCCCTGGCCAGCGGCTGCCACCCCCACACGTCCGCGCACGCCCGCACCAGCGCGAGCCCCCGCCCCTCCTCCGCATCGGCGAGCGACGCCCACTTCCCCGGCGGCTCGGGCGGTTCGGGGTCGACGTCCCACGCCCCCACCCGCAGCACGCCGGCCGCCCACCGCACCCGCAGCGCGGCGGGTCCCTTGGTGTGGCGTACGGCGTTGGAGACCAGCTCGGCAGCGATCAGTTCGGCGGTGTCCACGAGGCGGATGAGGCCGTGCATGGTGAGGATGAGCCGGAGGGTGCGGCGGGAGACGGTGACTGCGCGTAGGTCGTTCGGGATGTAGAGGGTGTACTCCCAGGGGGCGGCCGGGTCGGCCGGTCGGGTTTCGGGCATGGGTGAACTCCGATCAGGTGGCAGGGAAGCGGCCGGTGGCATCGCCGCTTTACCAAGGCATGGCGAAGCAGTGCACTTCCGGCCTCGGTAGTAGCGCCGCGTATGCGGTACGCCACTGAACGTAGAGCAAAAATTTTTGCCCGCGCAAGCCGTTGCCCTAATCTGACCCTCGTAAGCGGTACATGGGCGGGCGAGTTGAGAGCCGGAGGGGACGCGTGGCACCAAGGAGCCGACCGACGGCGCGGCAGGTACGTCTGGGCACGGAACTGCGCAGACTGCGCGAGGCCGCCGGGCTGAAAGCCCGGGAGGTCGCCGGACTGCTCAGCTCGACTTCGGCTCAGATGAGTCAGGTCGAGGCCGGCTTCGCCGGAGTGAGCGAAGAGCGCGTGCGCCGATTGGCCGCCCACTACGCCTGCCCCGACGACGCCTTGGTCGATGCTCTCGTGGCGATGGCCACCGACCGCACCCACGGTTGGTGGGAGGAGTTTCAGGGCGTCCTACCCCCGGTCTTCCTCGACGTCGCCGAAGTGGAACAGCATGCGACGTTCCTGCGCGAAGTCGTCATCACGCACGTGCCCGGACTGTTGCAGACCCCGGAGTATGCCCGCGCGGTCTTCGGCTACATGGTCCCGGAACTGCCCGACAGCGAGCTGACTCCGCGCGTCGAGCACCGGGTGAAGCGCCGGGCAGTCGTCGAGCGCTCCCCTGCTGTGCCGTACGAGACCATCGTCCACGAAGCCGCGCTGCGCATCCGCGTGAGCGACCGCAAGGTGACTCGCGCCCAACTGCACAGACTCCTGGAGGAGTCGGAGAGGGAGAACATCACGGTACGAGTCGTCCCCTTCGACACCGACCACTTCGCCGGTGCCAGCGCCGCCATGATGCACGTGGGCGGCCCCCTGCCCCGTCTGGACACCGTGCTGCGCGACTCCCCCAGCGGCACCGCCTTCCTGGACGCCGAATCTCAGCTCGACCGTTTCCGGAAGCTGTTCCGTAGAGTGGAAAAGGCTGCACTCGACCCTGCCCGGACGCGGGACTTCATCCATAACCTGGCGAAGGAACTGTGAGGCGCGACGCGTGACCGTCCCCATCGACTGGCAGAAGTCCTCCTACTCCGAGGGAGGCGACGGCAACACCTGCGTGGAGATAGCCCCACTCGCCACCCGCGTCGCGATACGCGACTCGAAGGACACCTCCCAGGGCACAGTGACCGTTCCGCTGCACGCCTTCACCGCACTCGTCCAGAGCTTCAAGACAGCCACTCCCTGACCCCCTGTCTGCCTACTCCGCGACGATCCACCCGTGCGATAAGTTCATACGCACGTTCTAAGCGATAGGCATCGCACGTGTACGGGGGAGAACACGGTGTCCCACAGGCCGACGGACTGGCACGTACTCGACCTGGAGAAGGACCCGACCCCGGGCGACCCGCAACGCATACGCAAACTCGCCGGCACGCTGCACGACTTCGCCGACGAAGTGGCGGAGGCCCTCCGCGACCTCAAGGGCATAGCCAAGGAGGACGAGATCCTCTCTTGGGCGGGCAAGACGGCGGACGTGTTCGCCGAGGAGTTCGAGGACGTCCCGAAGAAGCTCCGGAAACTGAAGAAGTCGTACGACCTGGCAGGCGACGCGCTGGCGAGCTTCTGGCCCGACCTCCAGGACGCCCAGGAGAAGGCCGACAAGGCCCTGCGCGACGGCCGTAAGGCGCGCGACGAACTCACCACCGCCCAGACGGCGTTGTCGGGAGCGAACGACTGGGTCCGCACCACTACCGAGAAGGTGGACTCCTACGACCCCGCCAAGAACGGCGGCAAGGACATACCCAAGCCCGACGAGGCCGACGTACGGCGTGCCACCCGCGACGCCCAGCACGCGACGGCCCGCCAGGCCACGGCCGAGCGGAACGTCGAAAACGCGAAGGACGCCCTGGACGCGGCCAGAAAGCTCGCCGCCCAGGCCAAGGGCCTGCGCGAGGACGCCGCGCGCCAGACGGTGACCAAGCTCCAGGAGGCGTCGGACGCCGGTATCCCGAACCGGCACTGGTGGGAGGAGATCGGCGACTGGGTCTCCGACCACTGGGACGAGATCGTCACCGTCTGCAAGTGGGTCGTCGCCGTCGTCGGGATCATCGTGATGATCGTGGGCGGCCCGCTGGGGTGGCTGGTGTTCGCGGCGGCCCTGGTCGTGATGGCCGACACGATAAGAAAAGTCATCAAAGGCGAGGCCGGTTGGGGCGACCTCCTATGGGCGGCACTGGACTGCATACCCGCGACCAAGGGCATCACGAGCCTGGCGAAGCTCGGCAAGCTTTGGCAAGCAGGAGGGCTGAAGGGCCTAGGTGCCGGTTTCATGAACGGCATCGGCGGCGGCCTAAAAGGTATGGCCAGCAAGCTACGCCGAGAAGGATTTCTAGAAGATCCTGGGCTGTTTCGCCGCACAGTCAACCTTGGCCCGTTCAAGGGCCTCTCTGTTCCCATGCAGATGCGATCGGTACGTCGAGCTGCCCGAGAGGGCGGCATCGGCCTGTCCGGAACCAAAATTCGAATAGACCGCAACCCAGACTTGGTCGGCAAGAACCTTTTCGGGTACACACACCCGAAAGGCACAATAACACTGTACCCTGACGCCTTCACAGACATGGAAACTCTGGTTGCGACCGTCGGCCATGAGAGAATGCACGTTATGCAGTTTGCGATTCATGGCCCCGTCGATGACGCGATCGTGGATGGTGCCAAGCGAGAAGCAGCTTGTTACGATATCGAGCAGTCGTTCATCGATTACTACAGGTCCGGCGGGAGGTCGAGGTGAGAGAAAAACAGTTCGACAGGTGGTCACTACTGGCTGCCCGGATTATCCATAACGAGGTTGCAGAAAGCGACGCGACATGCCCCAACTGCAACGCGCGAACCGTTCGGTGTGTAGCTCTGGGCAACGAGAGCACTCGCATGGGATATTCACTCTGCTGGTGCAATACTTGCTTGACCGGAATCACCATCTCGCGAATCAGGGTGCCACAGGAATTCACCTTGCATCCATTTTCGGTTGACCCTGACACTCTCTACGTCCCTCGCTTCAAGGAAGTAAGACCTGAATGAACGAGCCTACCCATCAGGAATCACCCATCGGCTTGGCACTCTCCGTCCCTGACTCCTGGTGGGAATTCAGTGTTCGCCCTGAAGGCAGAGAGGCGACTGTCCGCCATCTAGTCGACGACCGTATACGCGAAATTCCAGAACTCGCCCCCTACCGCTCCGAAGCTTGTGCGATGCTCCGCAAGATGGCGAAGGACGCATACGACTCCGGTGCCGTCTACCTGGGCTGTATGGCCGAGAACTTCGACGGCGTTCCGCTCTCCGCGACCGTCACCGTGTCCGTGCTCGGTGCCAAGAACAAGCAGGGTGTCGCCCTGTCCACCGACCCGCGGGCCATCGCCGAGAGCCTGCGCACGATCACTCCCCGCCGGGAGGGGGACGCTTGGCGCAAAGTCACGACAGTGGACATCCTCGAAGTCGGCACAGCGGCACGAACCTACGGCGTCGAGGACGTGCCCGTCGCCCAGGGCGACAGTCGTACGCTGCGCATGGTGCTGACCCAGACGTACATTCCCGTCCCGGGAACCACCGACCAGGTCGTCCTCGTCTCCGGGGCCAGCCCGGTACTCGATCTCGCCGAGGCGTTCCACGACATCTTCGACGCGGTGACCAGCACCTTCCGTTTCGTCTGACAGTTGGGGGCTTCGGACCATGGGCAAGGGCAAGAGCGATCTCGCGCTACCGCTCTCCGAGATGGAGGACTACGGGCGCCGGCTGCGGTCGCTGAAGACCCGGCTGAACCACACCAAGAAGCTCTTCGAGTCGTACAAGGACGACATCGGCGACGGCAGCGTCAACGACGCCCTCGGCGACTTCGAGTCCAACTGGGAGGACGGCCGCGAGGACATCACCCAGCAGCTCGACGCCCTCGCCGACATGTCGGACGCGGTGGTGCGGGAGTTCAAGAAACTCGACGACGACCTCACCAAGAAGGTCAACGATGCCGTGAAGACAGAGGACAAGCGGGGAGGGAAGGGCGGCGGCGAATAGTGCGACGCACGGAACTCCGGGGAGGGGCTCACTCGAGAGGGATGGAGAACATGTGGTTGAGCTACGAAGAAGGGGACTGGGTGGAGACGGCCGTGCAGCTGGCTGTCCGCAAGCCCGACGTCACTTCCTCTCCTCCCTCGGAGGTCACACAAGGGCTTCCCGCCTCCCTGGCTGTGTATGAGAGGTGTCCGGGAGGAGTGAATGGTCAGCTCCTCAAGCTCCTGGAACAGATCGAGCCCTACTCGGCGGAGATCAGCACTCTCGTGGCCCAAGGATATGAAGTATCGATCCGAGTGACGGGCTTCGTCGGGAACGGGAGTAGTTTTTCCCTGACTCCCGACGTGATCGCCCGAGTTGCTGCTCTGAACGTTCCGCTCACAGCCCACCCCAGCACAAGCAACCGGTAACGGGAAGAATGACGATCTCGAACTCATCGTGGGACAACCCGACGGCCGCCCTTCTCATCTCCGGCAAGGGCCTGACCCCTCGAATCGTCACACAGACACTCGGTATCGTTCCGTCGTCCGCCCTCCTAGTGACGAACCGTTCCCGTTTCCAGCCCGACGAACGGGTCTGGGCGGTCCGGATCACTACCACGCCCGACCAGGGATTCGACAGTGCGCTGGACGAGCTGATCGACCTCATGGCCGACAAGCTGCGGGACATTCAGAAGCTCAGTCAGGCCGGGCTCACTGTGCAGATCGACCTGAGTGGCCGGGTGGCCACTCGTGCCCATGGCTTCGTCTCACCGCGCAGCCTGTCGCGCGTGGCCGCTCTGGCCATTCCGCTGTCCTTCACCGTCGGCGCGCCCCTGTCCGAACGCTCCGAGGACGCGTGGGACTGGCTGCCCGCGGCCTACGGTGCTCATCGGGCGCCTGTACAAGGACAGGTGTGACCGGTCCGACATACGTCCCGCCACCGTCGGTGATCAGGACGGTACGGGCGTCGACGCCGAGTGCTCTCTGCGGTGCTGCCTGGACGACCATAGGAGTAAGCGGAACCTCGGTATCTCCTCGGGCTCGTGCCTGACGGTCCTCAGCGGTTCACCGACTGGATCTCCTGCACCGTCACGTCCTGCGTGGCGCCGAACGTGCCGTCCGGGAGGTCGCCGCCCTCGCCCGTGGTGCTGGTCCACGAGATCTTCCAGGTGACGGTGGCCTGCAAGGCGTACGCGCCGTCGGAGCCCGATGCGCGGAGGTAGGTGACGCCGCAGGGCGGGGTGTCGTTCGCCTTGCCGTCCGCGTACGGCTCGCCGATGCTGCCGTCAGCGTTGATCTGACAGTCCCCCGAGGCTGGATACGTCTGGGCGTCGCTCGTGCCCGGGTCGATGTGGAGGGAGACGGGTTCGGCGGTGGTGGTGGCGGAGAGGCCCGTGCCGGGGAGGCTGGCGGTGACGGAGATCTTCTTGAACTTGGCCTTGTCGAGCCAGATCCAGGTCGGGAGGTTCACCTTCGTGGCTCCGGCCGGCTTTATTTCGATTTCGGTGCCGGGGACGGGGAGTTCGTCGTAGGCGTACTCGGCGAGGACTTGGGGAGTCACAGCGAGGGGCTCGTCGGGTGTTGCGCCGTTGTCCACCCAGAACGGGGGCTTGTCGCAGGCGCTCGCCTCGGGATCGTCCTTGCGATTGGGATTGACCGCGGCTGCCCAGAACATTCCCTCACCCTGCTTGTCGAGGTTGTAGTCCTTGTACGGGTGGCCGTTCTTGTACCGCTGGTCCAGCAGGTCGCCGACGAGTTCCCCGACGCCGCCGATGAGCGGCAGTCCGTCCAGGCCACGCCACAACTTGACGGTCTCCTGGATCTCCTTCGGGGAAAAGGCGGGCTCGTACCAGCAAGCGGGGGGCGTCCAGTTCGTGTCGGCGGACGAGAGTGTGCCGGTCTCGGTGGTGTTGCTGCTGCCGTTGACCGTTGTCTGCACCTTGGTCTGGACGTACATGGTGCGGCCGCTGCGGCCGCCGTCGGCGTCCTTGCTCTCACCGCTCGTGGTGGTGCGGTCGGCCCAGGCGAGGGGCGCAGCCTGCAAGGTGAGCAGCAGTGCAACGGCCGTGCTCAGAGTTGTCGACCTCGCGATGCGGTTCACGGCTGGCAGACCTCGCTTCCGCGGTCGGAGGTGCTCTTGGTCGTCTGCCAGACCCCCTTGTCGTTCTTCCTCAGGCGGTCGTTGTAGAGGACGTACGAGTCCTTGCTCGCCTCGGTCACGTTGACCTTGCCAGTCTTGACGTCCTTGGTGTAGCCCTTGGACTCGTCCGCGCAGTAGACCAGCCCGGCCGAGCCGTCCTTGCTGAAGCTCACCTTGCGATCGAAATAGCGGACCGTGCCCGTGACCGTGACACCGTCCTTGACGAAGCCACTGATCCACTCCACGGAGCCGAGGTAGGCCGAGTCCTTGCTGTAGAAGGCCACCGCCTCGGACTTGGGGTTCTGCTTACCGATCGCCTCGTCGATGGAACGGAGGTACTCCGCGTTGTCCTTCAGTACGGCGTCCGCCTTGGCGTCACCTGTCGTCTCCGGTGCGAAAATCAGGTTGTCGCCCTCCGGCAGGCTCACCTCGGGCCTCTCGATACCGTCGTCCGAAGAGGACAGCGACGGCGACGCGGACGCCGAAGCCCCCGTGTCCGCTCCCGCGATCTTGTCCTTGCCGGAGTCCTCGGAGTCCGAGCCGCCGCAGCCGGTCAGCAGCAGGGCCGCCGTCGCCGTCAGGGCGGCGGCGGCAGCGGTGGCGGTGGTCGGGCGTGTGCGCATGGGAGTCGTACCTCCGTTGGTGGGGGGATGGAAGCGAGGGGCGGAAGCGGGGGCGGCGTGTGGTCAGCCCACCTCGTTCTCCGCCACCGCCTGCCCGTGGACGACCACGTCGCCGCTGTAGAACATCCCCGTGAAGACCGGGGAGTAGGTGAGCTGTACCTCGACCTGCACCTGTTCCGCGTCGGCCACCACGCAGTGCGTCCCGGCGATGTCCGCGCCGGTCATGTTCATCTCGGCGGCGAAGGCCTTGACCCTCGCGTCGCAGTTCTCGTAGTTGATGGGGGCGGGGCCGCCCACGTCGTCGTAGAGAGCCTCGCGGTCGATGTCCTGGGCGGCGTAGCGGGCGGCCTGTTCGGCGATGTCCGCGGCGCGTTCCCGCTTGGAGATGGACATGCCGCCGTCGATGACGAAGGCCGAGAGGGCGAGGAAGACCAGGGCGAAGATGATGACCGCGCCGGCGCCGGAGCCGCGGTCGTCCATGCGGGCGAGCCGGTCGGCGACCCGGTGCGCGATCCTGCCGCGTACGAGGGATCTCACGCCGTCCTCCGGTACGGGTCCAGCGGGGAGCTGAAGGTCGCCGAGAGCGTGGTGGGAATGTCCAGGCCGATCATCGCCAGGCCGCGTACCTCGCAGCTGACCTCCACCGTGAAGAGGGTGTCGGGCTCGAAGCCCGCACTCTTCTGGACGACCGAGACCGGGCCGGAGCAGACGCCGTCCAGGTTGGCCTCGGCGGCCTTCTTCGCCTCGGCGATCGCCGTGCCGTGGTCCTTCTGGATCGAGCCCGCGCGTGCCGCGTCCCGGGCCGCGCCGTCGAGGGCACCGCGGCCGTCGACCAGCTGGCCGAAGGCGACCAGGACCAGGATGAAGAGGATCATCACCGGGGCGAGGATGACCACCTCGATGGTGGACAGGCCGTCGTCGTCCGCCGACACCCGACGGCGGTCTTCGAGCGCCGTCGGTACGAGAGCCCGCAGGGAGGCACGCATCTAGTTCCCCCCGTCCTCGACGAAGCGTTCCACCGGGCCCATCGACTCCGCGTGCACCGTCAGGTCCAGGCCCGGGAACACCGTCGGGATACGGGCCGTGATCTCCACGCCGACCGTGTCCTGTTCCGGCTGGAGCATCTTCACGTCCGGTGCGATGACCAGCTGGGGGCCCAGCTGGCTGATGTAGCTGTCCACCACGTCCTGCGCCTCGCCGCGCCAGGCGCCGGGCTGGGCGTCGGCCGTCGCGCGGGCCTTGCGCGCGCCCGCCTGGGCCGCCGCCTGCGCCACGTGGTCGGCGAAGAAGTACAGCCCGAACTGCACCGTCGCGAAAATCATGAAGAACAGGACCGGGGTGAGCAGTACGAACTCGATCGCGGTCATGCCGGAATCGCCGCGGGTGGCCGCCGCTTCACGTGCGGTCTCCACTCTGCGGCGCGCCCGTCTCAGCATGCTGCCCCGCATCCCCGGCACCCCCGGCTTTTCCGGCATCCCCGTCGTCCCCGTTCGAGCGGTCAGCAGGTGCCGTTCGCGTTGGCACCCCGGATGCAGTCGCCGACCTTGTTGGCCCCGTCGTCCAGCGCCTGCGTGATGATCGCCGCCACGACCCCGACAATCGCCACGACGACCGCGGAGATGATGACCCACTCGACCGCGGAGGCGCCGCGGTCCAGTTCGCCGGAGCGGGCGCGCTCCACGCGGGCCTGGAAGAAGGTGATCAGGAAGTCCACGGGCACGATGCCCGTGGTGCCGGTGCGGAAGTTCCGTCCGTTCATGGTGAGTTCTGTCCTCTCGTATCAGTTTCTGGAAGCGAAGCCGCTCTGAGGCGTTTGGAGCCTCTGGAGCTGATAAGCCGCGTCACACCTGAAACACCCGCATCGCCGCCGGATAGATCAGGAACACCAGGAACCCGGCGCACAGCAGAAGCTGGGCCACGAGCATCGACTGGGACTTCTCGCCCGCGCTGCCCTCGATCTCGGCGAGTTCGCGGTGCCGCATGGTCTCGGCGCGGGAGGCGAGGGACTCCCGGACCTTGGCGCCGTCGTCGGAGACCAGGGCGAGGGAGGCGGCGAGGTCCTTGAGCTCCTCGACGCCCAGGTCCTCACCGAGCTGACCGAGCGCCTGCCACTGGCTGATGCCGGTGATGCGGGCATCGGCCAGGGCGTTGCGGATGCGGTGGGTGGCCCAACCGTCCGAGACCTCCGCCGCCGCCATCAGGGCCTCGGGCAGACCGCGGCCGCCGGCCAGGCTCATGGAGACCAGGTCCAGGTACGCGCCGATCACGCGCCGCAGGTCACGCCGCTTCTCGGCGGCGTCCCGGCGTACCTCCAGGTCGGGGAGGAAGAAGAAGAGCGCGGCGCAGAGCAGGGCCAGCCAGACCGGGATGATCGGGCTGTCGCCGAACCCGAGCTGCCACACGATCGCGAACAGGAACGGGCCGAAGAACAGGCCGCCCACGGCCAGCAGCGTCTTCGTCGCCAGGAACTTCTCCCAGCTGCGGTCCAGCACCGCCAGGTCGGCGCGCAGCGAGCGCAGCTCCCAGCCCTGCTGCATGTACAGCTCGGCGACGCGGGCGCCGACCTGGGCGCGCAGCGTGCCGAGGCGGCCGGTGTCCTTCGCCGTGCGCGACGACGACTCGTACGCCGTCCCGCGCGCCCGCATCGCGTCGATCCGGGCGACCTGCTGGACCGGACTCCGCCTGCTCGGCATCAGGGCGCGGACCAGGGCGTAGATGCCCAGGCCGATGACCGCGCCGACCAGGACCGGCATCGTCAGGTTCATCGTCGTACCCCCTCGTCCCCAGACGCCTGCGACGGCTGGGACGGTTGCGGCAGGCGCTGCGCGGTCTGGGCCATCGGCTGAGCGGCCCCCTGCGTCGGCTGGCCCGGCGTGCGGGGGCGCACGAACTGGACGTCCGAGCCGTCCCGGACCAGGAAGCGCTCCGGCGTCTCGATGGTCGACAGCTTGCGCAGCCACCAGAAGCCCAGCGCGAACAGCCCGCACACGCAGGCCAGGACGAGCTGGCCGACGGGTGAGCCGTACGGCTCGACGAAGTCCCGGTTGAAGATGGACAGGCCGAGGACGAACAACACCGACACCGCGACCACGATCTGCACCGAGCGGCGGGTCGAGGCGCGCTGGGCCATCACCCGCTGGCGCATGTCGACCTCCTCGCGCGCCGACTTGGCGAGCGCGCCGAGGACCTGGCGCAGACCGGGACCGCGCAGCCGCGCGTTGAGGATCAGCGCGGCGACGATGATGTCGGCGGAGGCGTCGTCGATCTCGTCGGCGAGGTGCTGGAGCGCGTCGGGCAGCGGGGTGCGCGAGCGCAGCCGGTCGACCAGGGCGTCCAGGTGGGGGCGGAGTACGGGCGCGGCGGCTCGGGCGGAGGCCGGGATGGCCTGCTCCAGGCCGACGGCGCCGGCGATGGTGTCACGCAGGGATTCCGTCCAGGAGGCCAGGGCCTCCACCCGCTTCATGGCGGCGCGTTCCTCGGCGGCGCCGCCGAAGAGGCGGTCCCAGAAGAAGACGAGGACGCCGGCGGCGATGCCCAGTACCGCCCAGCGGGTGACGAGCAGGACGGCGAGGCCGACGATGGCCGCGAGGGAGCCGCGCTGGCCCGCCCAGCGGATCAGTTCGTTGGCCCGCTCCGTGGCCTGGCGCTTCTCGTGCTCGGGCTTGGCGGGCAGACCGCGTACGGCGACCATGAGCAGCGCGATGCCGCCGCCGACGGCGACGCCGCAGCCGAGCGCGTACAGGACGGTGGTGGAGAACAGGCCGCCCATGGAGCCGAGGGAGTCGAGCGCGGCCAGAGTGGTGTGCGTGGTGTGCGTGGTGGTCATGTGCGTCACCCCCACGTTCCGTTGGGCCGGTAGCCGTAGGCGATGAGTTCCTCCAGGCAGGCTATGGGGGCGTGCGGGACGACCCGGCCGTCGGGGGCCTCGGCGAAGACCTCGCTGGAGAGCACGCGTCCGTCGACGCCGTTCACCTCGCGGACGGAGGTGACCATGCGCTGGAGGCGTCCGCCGCTGTGGAAGTTGTTGCGCCGCTGGATGAAGACGACGAAGTTGACGGCACCGGCCACCAGCATCTGGCTGGCCTCGATCGGCAGCCGTTCGGCGGCCTGGAGGGCGTACGTCGAGATGCGGTTGAAGACCTCGTGCGAGCTGTTGGCGTGGATCGTGGAGAGCGAGCCGTCGTTGCCCTGCGACATGGCGTTGAGCATGGTCACGATCTCGTCGCCGAGCACCTCACCGACGATGACGCGGGAGGGGTTCATACGGAGGGACCGGCGGACCAGTTCCGCCATGCTGATGGTGCCCTGGCCCTCGGAGTTGGGCAGCCGTTCCTCGAAGGCCACCACGTTGGGGTGGAGGTCGGGGAAGGTGTCGAGGCCCAGCTCCAGGGCCCGCTCGACGGTGATCAGACGCTCGTTGGGCGGGATCTCGTTGGCGAGGGCGCGCAGCAGCGTCGTCTTTCCGGCGTTGGTCGCGCCCGCGATCATGATGTTCTTGCGGGCCCGGACCGCGCAGGCCAGGAAGTGGCCCAGCTCGGGGGTGACGGTGCCGTTGCCGACCAGGTCGGAGATGAAGACCTTGCCCATGCGGGCACGGCGGATGGAGAGCGCGGGGCGCCGGGCGACGTCCATGACCGCCGACAGACGCGAACCGTCCGGCAGGCGCAGGTCCAGCTGCGGGTTGGCGGAGTCGAAGGGGCGGGAGGAGAGGCCGGAGTAGGCGCCGAGGATCTGGATCAGCTCGATGAGCTCCTCGTCGGTCTCGGCGACCGGCTCCCCGCGCTCCTCACGCCCGTCGGAGTAGCCGACGAAGACCTGGTCGCAGCCGTTGATGTCGATGTTCTCGACCTCGGGGTCGTCCAGCAGCGGCTGGAGCCGCCCGACGCCGAACAGCGCGGCGTGCACGGCGGCGGCGTACGCCTCCTCCGTCTCCGCGTCCAGCGGCGTGCGCCCGGCGTTGATCTCGGCGCGGGCGTACTCCTCCAGGATCTGCGCGATGACGGCGCGCGCGTACTGCCGCTCGTCCTCGGTGGACATCGGCGTGACGCCACTGACCTGGTCCTGGCGACGCTGCTCGGCGATACGGTCACCGGCGTCCTGCCGGAACCGCTTGACCAAGGAGTGGTCGACTGCGGTCATCGGCCGGCTCCGGCGTGACCGGCCATGCCGGCGGGACCGGCGGGACCGGCGGGACCCGTGGGACCGGTCGGCATGGACCAGGCGGCGCCGAACTGCTGGTAGAGGTCGGAGGTGACCTTGCGGGCGGAGCGGATGAGCAGCGACTTCTCCAGCCGGCCGCGCCTGCGTCCGGCCAGCTGGTCGGCGCCGGCCGGGTCGTCGGCGATGGTGCCGACCACGCGGGCGCCGGTCTGGGCGGCCACCAGCATGTCGTTGACCTGACCCGACAGCTTGGCGGCGTTGTTGGTGTCGGCGACGAGGACGACGCCGATCAGCGGCATGCCGAGGCTCGCGGCGCCGCGCGGGCCGCCGTGCAGCTTGTTGTTGAGGGCGGCGGCGCGGTCACGGACGCGGGCGATGGCCTCCGGCTCGGTACGGGAGAGCAGGAGGACGAGCGAGGCGTGCGGGAACAGCTCGGTGGCCGGCGAGTCGCCGCTGATGCGGCCGCAGTCGGCGATGACGTCGGCGGGCGCGTTCGGGGAGTCGGCGAGGGAGGCGAAGGCCCGGCCCAGGGTGGGCCACAGGCCCGCGAGACCGGCGGCCTGCTCGGAGATGCCGAGGCCGACGAGGACCTCGAGGCCGCCGCTGAGCGGCTGTACGTGGTCCCAGAGCTGGTCGGGCACGAGGCCGCGGCGCGCGGTCGCGGCGATCGACAGCATGCCGGTGTTGGGGTTGAGCGGCCCGCCGTGCGCGGCGGCGGACCGGTACACCAGGTCGCCGCCCGCCGGGTCGGTCTCGGCGAGCAGGACGCGGCGCGGCCAGACCGCCGCGAGGGCGACGGCCGCGGTGGTGACGCCGGGGGAACCCTTGTCGGCGGCGAGGGCGATGAGGGCCATGGGTGGTTTGGTCGCCTTCTACTTGCCGGGGACGCGCACGAGGGCCACCTCGCCGGCGGAGGCCGCCGAGGCGAGGGCGGCCGCGTCGGCTTCGTCGACGAGAAGGGTGATGGACTTGCTGCCCGTACTCACGGTGGCGTCGCCGTCTCCCTTGACGTTCTCCACCGAGGCGGTCGCGATCAGGGCGTTGCCGGAGGAGGACGACGAGGAGTCCTGGTCGGAGTCGGAGCTGCCGGCACCGCGGGTACCGACCCGGTACGCGGCGACCGTGTCGCCGCCCTTGATGTCCGCGTAGTACTGGCCCTCCTTGAGAGCCACGCCGACGGACGCCTTGCCGGCGGGCATCTTGGGCTCCTTGGCGAACATCTCGCCGACCGGGAGGGTGCCACCGGGAATCATGGTGACCGTCTGGTAGGTCTGGATGGTCTTGAGCTGCGATTCCTTGATGTAGTTGATGCCCGGGTCGTCCGCGACCATCACGATCGTGGAGTTCTGGTCGGTGATCTTGCCGCCCGGCGGAATGTCCTTCGTCACCTTGACGACCTCGACCCGTTCCCCGACCCGCAGCACCAGCATCGTGGCACCCAGCGCACCCAGCAGGATCAGCAGCACCGCCAGCGCGGCCAGCGCGGGTTTGCGCTCGCGAGGAGGACTGGGAAGCCGGTCACCGACCGACGGCTGAGCCGGAGCCGCGGAACGTCCCGCACCCGCCCCCGTACGCTCCTGGATCTTCACGCAACCGCTCCCCGTACACCCAAGAAATTGTCTGCCGCGCACTCGCTCGAGCAGCAGTCACCGCTCAAGTACGCGCAATCATCTGTAAATTCGGACACTTCACGCGTGTCCGCCCGACCTACGACGCCCCGGGACAACCCCTGACGCACCCGCCCAACCTGGGTGAATAGCCAGCAGCGAGGCGAGTGTCAAGCCATCGCACCGTATCAGCCGCACATAAGCCCCTCAAGGCGCGCCGGCCCCTCGGACCTCACAGCTCACGCCGTTACCGGTCTGCAACTTCTCACTCCCACAGCCCCCTTGAGCGCGACCCGGGAGCCACCCGACCCAACTGTGCGCGTGCGAATCGGATTGCGCTACGACGGGACACCGTCCGCGAGCCGTTCGTCACACTGCGGCCATGATGCCTGCACGAATCACTCACGAAGGTGCGGACGGCCCGTGCCATGATCTTCGCTCGGACCGGTGAACGGGGCGGCGCCGGCTCATCTCCGGGAGCCAGCGGCAACGCAGGCAGCCGAGGCCAAGATGCACAACCCTCTCTCCCCTCACGCACAAGGAGCCCATCACATGAAGCGCGCCGCCCCGGCCGCCGTCGCCGCCCTGTCCGCCCTCTCCCTCGCCACGCTCACCGCGTGCGGCGGGGACTCCGACTCGGAAACGGACTCAGCGGCAAAGCCAGCAGCGACCGCCTCGCAGGAGAAGCAGAAGAAGCAGACGCCGGAAGAGCGGCTAACGCAGCTTGTGATCACCAAGGCGGACGTCTCCGGCATGAGCGTCTCCGACGCGGACGTGGTGAGCTCCGACAACAGCGAGTTCGCCTTCGCCAAGTCCCCGCAGGAGGTAACGGTCGAGAAGCCCGTCTGCGCCCCACTCGCCTACGCCATGAACCAGCTCCCCCTCGGCAAGCCGCAGGCCGACCTCACGCGCTCCCTCAGTTCCGACATCAACGAGCCCTTCACGTACGTGATGCTCATGGCGTACGAGTCCGGCAAGGCCGAAGCCGCCCTGGCCGGGCTGTCCAAGGCCGTGGACGCCTGCACCGACGGATTCACGGCCAAGGCCAACGGCAACACGAGCGCGTACGACTCCGTGACCGCCGAGAAGCCCGTGGCCGAGGCCGGTGACGAGTCGCTCGCCTTCCGGTCGACGCTGACGTTCCGGGGCGCCACCCACACCGTGCACACCCAGGCTGTACGCAGCGGTGACGTCGTCGCCGTGTACTTCTCCGTCGACGGCCTGGCCATCGCCAACGCGAGGCCGAGCGACGCGAAGCTGTCCGCGGCGGTCGTGAAGGCGCAGAACGCCAAGCTGGGCTGAGGGAGGGCGGTTTCGCAGCAGCGAAGCCGTCAGTAGAGTGCCGCGGGCGAGAGATCCACGATCGGGGACGGGGACACGGGGCAGTGCGAGCGGTGACCACACTCATGACGGATGAACGGCCGCCGGCCGCCGGCACCGGAGTCGGCGTGACCCGCCTGCTGCTCACCCTCTGCGGCCTCGCCGCCCTGCTCCTCGCTTCCGCGACCCAGGTGGCCGCCCCGGCCCGCGCCGCCGACGCGCCCGCGGCGGATCGGCCGCCCATCCAGGCCGCCTACCTGGCCGACCGCCTTCGCGAGAACCCGGTCCACGTCACCGACCAACTCCCCCGCGAGGTCCCGCCCTCCATGGCGCCCGACTTCGCCCGGCTCGCCGAGCGCACCGGCGTACCGACGTACGTGCTCGTCCTGCCGTACCAGAGCGGCTCCGGCGAGGACCTGCTGGGCGCGGTGCACGACAGGCTCGGGCGCGACGGGCTCTACGTACTCCTCGACGAGTCGGGAGTGAGGAAGGCGGCGGCCTACGGCGTGAGCGCCCCCGCTGAGGCCGCCCGCAGGGTCGCCGCCTACGAGCTCCCCTACGACGCGGGCCCGCTGCGCAACTTCGAACGCTTCGTGGACGTCGTCGCGCAGGGCTCGGAAAAGGCGGAGGCGCGGGCGGCCGCGGCCGGCAAGAAGCTCCGGGACGGCTACGAGCCCGAGGAGATGTACATCGGCCCGTCCGACCGCAAGAACCAGTCCTTCGTCACGGGCGTCGCACTCACCGGCGTACCGCTGACAATCCTGCTGCTGGCGCCGTGCGTGCGGTGGGCGCGGCGCCGCTTCCCGCACACGACTCCGCCCCGCCGGACCGCCGGCCGGTCCGCCTCGAAACGCCGCCCGGCCGCAACTGACCGCCCAGCCACGGCAACCCTCTCGAAGTGGCGGCGCCTGCTCACCCCGAGCCTCGCCCTCGCCCTGGCCGCCGCGGCCGCGATCGCCCTCACCGCCCCGCTCGTCTTCGACGAGACGAAGCGAAGTGCCGCTCCGCTGCCCAGCCCCGCCGACATGACGGCTCGCGTCGAACGCGTCGCGGCCGGTCTGGCCCACGACCCGGTGTACGTCGACCCCGAGAGCCCACGGCTCCTGGACGCCACCCAGCTCTCCCGGCTGCACGAGCGCATCGAGCAGTTCGGGCGTTCGGAGGGCGGCGGCCCGGTGTACGTCACCGTCGTGCCCCACCAGTCCGAGGACGAGTCCGCCGGTGACGAGGAACTGTTCGCGGCCGCCGTGCGGGCGAAGCTCAGCAAGGCCGACGGCGTCGGCGAGGCGGACGGCGTGTACGTCGTCGCCGACCCGATGAGCGGCTTCATCGACGTCTTCAACCACGGCCTGCACCTCAAAACCTTCCACCTCCTCTTCGAACTTCCCGAGTCCATCGCCTACGGCAACGACCGGGCGGACGAGGCCGACGACCACCTCCTGGGCGAGCGCCTCGACGCGCTGATGACATACCTCGACGAGTCACCGCGCACCGACGAGCCGACCACAACCGGCGACCCCTTGCGCGCCCCCAGCCTCAAGGAGGAGAACAGCCTCCCTCCGCTCTTCGCCACCGACTTCCGGCCGGGCCTGTTCGTCGGCGTCGTGGCGACAATGGTGCTGCTCGGCCTGGTAGCGGGCGTGCAGGGGGTCGTGAGTGTGGTGCTGCGCCGACGCAGGTAGGCGCCACCGCGGACTGAGGCGTTGGCCCGGGATTGATGCGGCAGCAGGAGCTACAGGTGAGAAGGTGGGCACAGCAGTGAACGTCTGGCAGCCGATGCCGGGTGAGGTACTGGTCGCCCGAGCTCCTGTGGCATTCGCCACCGGGGCTGCGCCACACGTCAAGGGCATGCGCTGGTTCCGGGACACCGAACGCCATGACATCCAGGTCGGGCTGGCCCGAGGGACCGGTCTTCACGGCACGATCCGTCGGTGGCTCTCGGGTCCGTCAATCGATGAGAGGGGTGGCCAAGGTCGCAGGCGTAGCGGTGACGGCGCTGCTCAGTTCGTCCGGAGGCAACATCAGCGGCAGCAGCGTCGTACCGTCCGACGACGGTACGGACACCCCCGACGATGCCGCCGACGAGGTCGATGATTCTCCGGTGATGTGGGCCTCGCCCATGACGATCGCCCGGACCCTGCCCTGGCAAACTGGACCCAGGCCGGCTGGACGAGAAGCACACCCGCACGCACCTCATCGTCACCGATCGCCGACTGGTCGCCGTTCTCCTTCCTTACTACAAGAAGGAACTGGAGCGCATCGAAGACGAACCCATATGGCAGTGCCTGCTCACCGACGTAGACAGCATCGTCCCCAAGAACTTCAAGGACGGTGACGAATTCATCGTCACCTTTGTCGACGGGTCGTGGTGCAGGCTCGCCTCGCTCCGCCGACGAAATCTCATGCGCTACGTGGCCCCGCCACGGCCACTGGTTCCGCTCGCCTCCCTGTCATCACACAGCAGGAGGCAGTCTCCACTTTCGCGGACGAGGTACAGATGCCGACATCAGTTTCCCCGAAAGTAACCCGCAATCCGACGGGTCGCCTTCACGTCGAGATCTTCCTCCCCAGTCGACTCACGTCCGCATTCGGTGCGAGCGAAGCAAGCATCACCGTGGACTCGGACGGACAAATGGTCGACATGGACGACTACCTGCCCGACGACTTCTGACCCGGCACCGCAGAACTATCGAAGCCCACGCTGGCGACCCCACTGAACCGACCACCTGCTCGCCGCCGTACCCACCCGTGCGCATGAGCAAGGCGCCGACCGACCTCATAGCGGGCGCAATACTCACAGGACCTGCCACGGCTCCGGACGCAGCACGTCGCCGCGTCCGGAGCCGTACCCCGTCTGGGCACAATCAGGACACAGCGCAACGCCACATCGACCCGAGATGCCCGAAATACCGCGATTTTCGCGCTAGTTCGCTCTGGCGAAACCAGCAACCTCATCGATAGCGTCTGTGCTCTTGACTACACCTTTGTCTCACGGGGAGTCCACTGTGAAGCGCCGCTCATTGCCCGTCGCTGCCGCACTGGCCACTGCTGCAGCCCTGCTGCTGACGGCCTGCGGGGGTGGCGACGAGGAGCCCAGCAACAACGACAAGATCGCTGGGGCCGACCAAGGCACGGAGACACCGTCGAAGTCACCGGAGTCCTCGGGAGCGCCGACTGAGGCCAAGCCGGATGGGGTGGATGTGTCACTCCCCAAGGACATGAATCTGGTCTTCGACTGGAAGAAGCCGAAGGACGAGAACGAGGCAGCCGCGATGGAGGATGCAGCGAACTACATTCGTGCCATCTACCGAGGGGTCGACAAGCGTACGACCAAGGATGCTTCCCTGTGGCAGGCGTCCGAGGTGTACGTGGAGGGGAAGGCGGCGAAGTGCCAGTGACCAGGCCACGGCGTACAGCCTTCAATACTGGCGCTGCTGCCCTAACGTTGGCCTTGGGTATCGTCTTCGCGGACCCTGTCTACGCGGGAGAGCAGCCGAGCAACACCGAAGGCGCCAACACAGAGCAAACCGGCGGCAATGACAGGAACGGCATCTACGCCGCCGCGCGTATCCAGTACTCCGGATCTGTCGCCGACAACGGCAGCACGGGAAACGTGACATTCGCTGATGCCAACTGGGCCCCGCCCCCCTGCTGGTACGCCCCCTACCTCGGTGCCAAGGACTTCAAGAAGAAGATGTCCGCGGAACTGGAGGAGGCAGCGAATGGCCCCGGCATGGCCGGTCACGCAGGATCGGCGATCGGCCAGACGAAAGCCCACTACGAAGATGAATTCAGCTGGGATGACAATCCCGGCTACAAGGACTACAACGTCGCCAAGGACGGCGAGGGCATGTTCTGGGCCGGCGTCGAGAACCCCAACGAGCCCGATGCCCTGAAACGCAACTCCTGCACCGATCTCCCCTTCTGGGTGGACAACGGCGAGCCCCCACCGCCACGGTACGAGCAGGCCATCACCCCGGAAATACTCGCTGCCCTCGCCTACCAGCACATGCAGCTTCCCGACACGAAAGTTACCCTCGCTCCCGCCGAAGGCACAAAGGTGAACCTGCCGACCTGGGCATGGCTCGACAGGGCCGACTTCCACGAAGTCCAGGCAACGGCTGCAATCAACGTCCCCGGCTTCACCATCCAGGCCACGGCGACCGCCAAGCCGGTGTCCCTGAAGCTGGAGCCCGGCACGCCGGACGCCGAGACCTACCCCACCTCCGGCGAATGCGTCATCAACGCCGACGGTTCCATCGGAGAGCCTTACGCCAAGGGCAAGGCCGACCAGACCCCTCCCTGCGGTATCAAGTACCTCCGCTCCTCCGGAGACGGCACCTTCGACCTCCAGGCCACCATCACATGGGAGATCGCCTGGACCGGTACCGGCGGCGTAGGCGGCGACCTGCCGGACGGAACCTTCGGGAACGCACAGGCCATCACGGTCCAGGAAATCCAAGCGGTCAATCGCTGATGAGGTCCGAACCCGGGACAACAAGGAGCGGAAAACTGTATGGGTGAGTCGGACCTGACGGTCGACTACGACTTCCTCGCAGACTGCGAGCGCAAGCTCGGCCAACTCAAGAAGACCTTCGAGGACATCGAGAACCGCCGGGACGACATGAAGGAGCACTGGGGCTCCGGTCTCGTCGCCGGTGCCATGGAGGACTTCGTCGACAACTGGGACGACTACCGCACCAGACTCATCGAGTCCATCGAATCGGTCGGCAAGCTCGTGGCCGGCAGCAAGAAGGCGTTCGAGGATCTCGACGGCGAACTGGCCAAGGCGAACAAGAAGAAGCAGAAGAACTGACGCCATGACACCGACATCCAAGCGCCGTCCGGTGGACTGGCAGCCGCTGTGCCCGTCTGATCCCGTTCCCGGCGATCCCGAGGAGATCCGTGCCGAGGTCAATCACATGATCTCGGTGGCCAAGAAGCTCCGGGACCAGGCCAAGAACCTCAAGGCGATCAGCGACGACGAGACCCTCAAGGGCAAATACGTAAAGAACCTGCGCGACGAATCCTCCACGCTGGAGAAGCACATGCGGGAGGTGGCCGGACGGTACGAGCGGGTGCACGGCCACCTGACCAAGTGGTCGAACGAACTCGAGGACTTTCAGAGCGACGCCGGCAAGCTCCTGCGCCAGGCCAAGGAGAAGCAGGCGGAGGTCGAAGCCGACAAGGCCAAGGAGGCCGCCTCAGAGGACAAGGACGACACCAGTTCCGCCGACGACCCCCTCCAGCCGTACCGAATCACCCTGTACACCCTCACCGGCAACCGGACCACACGCGCCAAACACTACGCCGGGAAGATCCGCGACGAGATCGACGACGTGATCGAGGACTCGTGGTGGGACGACGTCAAGGGCTGGGTCCATGACCATGCGAACGGGATCAAGGCCTTCATCGATTTTCTCGGCTGGGTCGCGACGTTCGCGGGTTTCCTGGCACTCGCCGTTCCCTTCTTGAACCTGGTCGTCCTTGGCATCGCGGCGCTCACGATCGGGCTCAGGCTCTTGCTGGTGGCGTCCGGTGACGCCTCCTGGACGGATGTCATCTTCGACGTCGTGGGAGGCCTCCTCGTGGTGGGTGGCATCGGCGCCGCCGCGAAGCTCGCCAGCGGTGCCAAGGCCACCGTGGGCGCTGCCCAAGCTGCCCGGACAGCCGGCCTGAGCCGAGGGCTCAGAGGCGTCAAGGGCATCATGGACGACATGGGGCGACTGATGTCCAAAATGCCGGAAGGAGCGGGGCGACAGGTAGTTCGTACGGCCCGTAACGACATACGGAAGTCCATCTCTCAGAACGTCGGTCTAGTGGTCAAGGCGCCTTTGCGGGTCAGCCCGCTCTCGACCCTGCTGCACCTAGGCGACAAGGAAATGGCTGGCATGGCCAAGATGTTGCAGGCGAACAAGGCCGCCTTCCCTGAGGCTGCCGGAGTCGCCGCGGACAAGGCATACAAGACCTACCAGGCAGGCCTCGGCGTCGCGTGGACCGGCATGGGGATGGACATCATGGACAAGACGCTGGGAAAGAGTGACCTGACGAGCTGGACTCACGAACACCTCGGAACCGGCGAGAAGCCGTACAACGAGGGATATTCCAACTGGAAGGACAACACTCTTAAGCCCGCTCCCGACACCCACTGGTGAGGAACGATCGTGGACCTGTCCTCAGCGCAACGCATCGCCGAATCCGAATCCGCTCGCACGGGACTCGGTAGCGGCCCGAACCGGCGGCTCCGGTTGACCATGTTGATCGGCATGCCACTGGTCTTTCCTGTGATCGGGGTCATGATTTTCGTGCCGGAGTTTCTGAGAGACGACGTTCTCCACGTCTATGAGGCCGGCATCATTGGCTGTCTGCTCCACTATGTCTGGGTCTTCGCGAAGTACCCCCGGTATGCAAGTCGTCCGCCCTACCTCACTCGAGATCTCGCCATGGGCGGGGGCTTCTACTTGCCTTCTTTGCTGCTCGGCTTCTGGCCGGGCATGATCGCCGCTCCGGGCTGGGCTATCTTCGTTGGCGTTTGCTACGTAGTGGAAGGGATGCGGGAGCGCCATGGCCACCGCTGAGAACCGTCGGGTCCCGAACGGCTTCAATCTGGTACCGCCGCCCGGCTGGGATGTGATTCCGCTACGCACCGGCACCAAAGAGGCGACGGACCACATCGTCCGCAAGGCCATCGCACAACTGCCCATCGGCTTTCCAAAAGATGACATTCCGAAGGCCCGGCTGAAGCTTAACCAAGAGATGAAGAAAGTCGTCCGCCGAGCCAAGGCAAAGGGAGGGATGACCCTATACCTCCCCACGGAACGCCTCCACGGCGTTGCTCTGCCCGTCTCGATAGTGGCCTCCCAGCCAATCGAAATCCCGCGGGTCAGACCCAACAGTGGTCCGGAAGCGGTCATGGCCGCGCTCGCTTCCGAGACTCCCGGCGCCGAGATGCGGGAGCTGGACGGGACCGCGGCCCTGCGCTCGTCGCGCGACGTACCTGCCGATGCGGCCCAGGGCGTCGACGTCGCTCACCGCAGGGTCGAGTACTTCGTTCCGATCCCGGACAGCGTCCCCGACCAGTACCTCGCCTTCTCCTTCAGTGCGCTGATCGCGCCCGGCTCGAATCCCACCTTCTATGACACGCTCGTGGAGCTGTTCGATGCTGTGATGAGCACGTTCCGCTGGGCCTACGCCTGATGGAGCCCCACCCACTTCCCGCGCCCTGACGAAAGAGACCTCTCATGTCCGAAGGCACCCTGTGGAGCGACGACCTCGGTGCGCTTCACGTCGATACGGATGCCAACAAGGGCCTCTGGGGCTATCTCTGGCTCCAGATGGACAAGAAGACCTTCAAGGAATGGCTGGACGCGACTCTGGCCGACCTGGCCGCCGCACATGGCATCGAACTCACCCGCAAACTCCGCCGATTTCACAAGAGCTTCTACGAACAAACGATCGTTACGCTCCGGGACAAGCTCCAGGCCGACGAGGCGTTCATCTACCACCCCGTTCCGCTGACCTACATGCCGCTGGTGATGCACGCCACCCGCATTCATTGCGAGGCTCGTGACGCGTCATCGTGCGAGGGAGCCACCGCGTTCACGGTGCCGCACCCGGAGATCCCCGAGTGGCAGCAGCGAACCGGCAACATCCCGTTCCCGTCTCCGTACCTGGGCACGGATGGGCTCCGGGTCACCCGCTCCTACCCTGCGGACAGCACCATCATGATGACCTCGGTGTCGTACCACTGGCACACCCAGCCCGGCCTCCCCGACGTCGTACTCCGCGGCCACCACGACGACCCGGAAGTGATCGCCGCGGCAATGCAGGCACTGGACGACTTCGCGCGGACGCTCCGGCTTCCCGGGACGGATTGACCGAAGCTTCCGGAGGCGGGCTCAAGTGGGAGCGAGCCGGCGCGGCGACTGGGCTGACACGTACTGCCCTACTCAGCCTGAACCGTTCTGTCGTACGAGATGCGGCTCACCAGCGCGCTCACCGTGGCCAGCCCCAAGGACAACACGATGGTCAGGGCGGACAACAGACCGGCGAGAAACACTGGCACCTTGTCGCTCATGAGCCCGAACAGCAGCCAAGCGCTGAAGAACGGGATAACCACGGGCTCGTCCGCGCCGGCGACCGAGCTGTACCAAGCGACTTCCCTACGGACCGCCCTGCCTTCTATCGGTGACATTCTGCGGGCGTCCCCCGCGAGCGCATGGCCCTCCCACCAATGTTGTGCGTTTCGGCGCCGTCGATACTTCTCGTCCGAGACCGGCACCTTCAATGCTTCTGTCAAGGCCGTCCAGCTCTCACTTCCCAAGGGACCCGCGAACCAGAAACGCCACGGCAGCAGTGCCCGCACTTCACCCTGTCTGTCCCACACCTCGACACCGAGCGATTCCCCGGTCGCCGCGTCGACCAACCGCACCAATCGCGCCACTCCATGCGCGCCGGCGCGGCCGAGCCAGCGTTCCTCACCAAGCGCGTTCGTCAGGACTACGTCCCGGGAATACACCCTTACAGCTGCTGTGCGCAGAAATCGCCGCGTCACTCCGCTCCCTGCTGCCGGAGACGGCCTGATCTCCGTCTTGTCGACAAAGCGAGCGTGCTGCCTGCTGCACCACCAACCCCGGGCCCGTACTGACGCGTCACCTGCCGGGAGGAGGAAGAGGGCCCCCGCGGCAACCGTCAGGGCCCAGAAATTTTCGGTAGCGAAGCCAATCACGAAAGCTATCAACCACCCGAATAGACTGATTCCTTTTGTGCAGCCGCGAGGGAAACCGGTGTGCACGACGCGATACGGCCTGCTCCCCCGCCCGTCGTCCGGTACCCCGGAGGCAGTAACGGGCTCCGGGCTCTCCTCCAAGGGAATGCCGAGCCTCTTGACGAGTTGCCTCAGCCCAGTGCGGTCGAGGCATTTGTGCGGGCGCAGGTCCAAAGCACCGAGGCACCGAGCCTCGGGAAGCCATCCCGCGAGCGGCACGTGCAGGAGGTCCTGTCCGTCATCGCCCTTGAAAACCAGGACACCCCAGCGGTCTTCCGGGCGCTTCTGCACGATCCCCCACAGGTCTGTGGGCGGGTGGAAAACCGCGCACCGAATGCCGTCGGCGCCGACGGCGTATCGGTGCTCCCGGCATCGGGCGTCACGTACGACCAAGTTCCGCCCGTCGGCGTACAGCCGAGCCCGGCGTACGACGTGATTCGCATGCGGCGGCATGCCTCCCGGGCGTATGGCCGGCTCGTCAGGCTGCGGCAGCACACCACCTCGGTTTGGCTGCTCAGACAACAGTCACCCCGCTCGCCGGAAGCGGAGTGATTCGCATCGTCCGAACCGCTTCGTCGGCCGATTCGGTGATCTTCCCTGTAAGGGCGGTCTTCTGCCAGGTCACCGTGACGACGATGAGGCTCTCCATACCGGTCGGGAAGACGGCGTACTTAATGAACTCGGTCAGCTTGTGGCCGAAGCCGAGCGTCCGTTTGACCTTGAGCATCGCCTGAATGCGCGTGGTGGGGCCCGCGACCAACTCGAGGTGAGTGATCTGAGGTGTACCCGTGACCTCCGCGTTTCCCCACTGCAGAAGCAGGGGGCTGATCTCTTCCGGACCGGGACGGGGCACTCCCTCGTCGCCGTATGAGTCGACCACGAGGTTGGCGAGGGCCTCCCCCGCCTCCGAGTAGTACGCCGCCGCGAGTGTGGGCACGTCGTCGTTGAGGTCTACCGCCCGCTTGACCATGTCGTCGAAGACCGCGCTCCTCTCGATCTCGAGGCCGAGTGGATTGAGCCGGTTCACGGCCTCCGTAGCCAGCGCCTCGGCCTCGGCCTTGGTCCCGTCGTGCAGCGTGAGGTCGATCCAGCCCGGCGGAAACTCAAAGGTGCACTCGAAGGCCTCATCCAGCGGAGCGGGATCGTCCGGCCAGAGCATCAGATCCACCGGAGAGAATGGGCAATGGCGTCGCACAGATTCCCCATGGGGCCGACCGTGCCACTGAGCGGTACGGAGAAGGCCAGATGCAGGTAGCCCACGTCGCCGGGCATCCGTACGTGGTAGTCCAGACTTGTTTCCCTGCGGAGCCGCACCGCCCGGCCGGCAGGCAGGCCGACGACTTCCACCTCGGCTTCGGGTCCTGTCCGCTCGGCCATCGCCTCGGCGAACTCCTCCGGCGTCGGCGCCATGCCTCGGGGCATGGGTGGCCACGAGATCAGCAGTGAGGCCGGAGTGGTGGTCCCTCCGGGCACTTCCGTCCGCAGGAAGAACTCGAGCGCGCCACGGGAAAGGCCGTGCTCGGCGGTGTTGCGAAGGGTGGTCCAGATGCTGCGGGAAGTCTCCGCCGAGGTACGGACTTCCGCGAATTCCTTGTCCACGAAGGTCTTCAACTGGCCACGCCAGCGCTCTTTCGTGAGATCGACGCGGAACCAGTCGCGGGGGACGAGGAGGCGGTAATCTGACGGCGGGGATTCGGGCTCGGGCACCGTCATGCTGCCGCCGGCGAGGTGATGAGCGGTGAACCGTCTGCATGGAACAGCCGGATGCTGCTGATGGTGTTGCCGAACATCGTGGAAAAGGCGTCCCAGCCTGCCATGGTCGAGGTCGACATCTCCATCATGAAGGTGGTGCCGTTGGGCAGCGGTACCAAGACGCGTATGAACCACGTCGGGAACGTGAGGTCCTCGCCCGTCTCGGTGAGCTCACCGAGTAGCTTGTCGTCCCGCGCACCGATGTACGAGACGGCAGATCCGCAGGGGAGATCAATCCGGGACACCTCAGCATCGCCCAGACCGCGCAGACTCTGGGCAATCGCCTTCACCGCGCCCGGTACATCGGCTGCATCCGGACTGTCCACCAGGCCTGCGAACACCGTCGCGGTGCAGGGCGAGTCGTCGACTGCGGTGACGCAGATACTGGCGTACTCGGCTCCGCCGGCCAGCAGGTCGTCGACGCCCAGCGCGCACGTGACCGCGAGCGCCGTCTGAGCTTCGTCCCCGGCGCCCGGCAGCGCTTTCTCCACGAGCTCGCCCAGCAGGCGCACGGCCTCGTCGTCGTCCGTCTCGTGGATCGGTATGTCGTGGAAGATCTCCGGCATCACCCAACGCGCGTGGATGTCGTCGGCGTGCAATGCGACCGGAGCGGGGTGGGTCGGTATCAATTCGGCGAGTTCGGGCTGGCTGGTCACGGGGACTGTTCCTTCTCGGGCACGGGACGTTCGGGCGCTTCGGGAAAGAACTTCCGCGATGTGGCATACATGCCGTAATAGGGGTAAAGGTGCGGGATGTCGGCACCGCCCTTGCGGGCGACGCCGACGATCTTGCGATACAGACGGGCTCGGCAGCGCACATTACGGGCGACGGGGTCTTGCAGGCTGCGTCGCCGCACGAGGTATCCGCCGAGGATCACGGCGCTCAAGATGAGAGCGTCCACCGCGATGAACGCGATCTGGAACTGGCGTGATTTCTGGGAGGCGACCAGATCCCAGAAGGGCCAGGCTCCCACGCCGAAGACGAACAGCGGGACAGCGAGCAGGCAGCCGATCACACCGCCCTTCTCCGTGTCCTCACGCCGCTGGAACAGCATCCAGTGGACGGCCCTGTCGTCGAGGAAGTCGAAGCGCACCTCCCGGCCGTAGCGTTCCGCCGCGGCCCTGGCCTCCGGAACGGAAGCCACGACGGACGCGGGGACCATGCTGTGCTCGGTGCCTTGGTCGTCGATGAACTTCCCGGGATCCAGGGAATGGTAGTCGCTCACGGGTTGTCTCCTTATGCAGCGGGCGCCAGAGCCGTGTGGAACGACGCCGACGGCGGCTTCGGACTCGGCTGCGGTGATGGTGACGGCGTGGGCTGTGGGCCGCCGCCGGGTGCGCTGCCCTCACTCGGCGAGTCGCCGACCTCGTCGAACCGGTTCTTCAGCCGCATCAGGCTCTGCACCCCGAGGTTCACCGCGGAGCCGCCCTTGATGTAGCGCGTGACGAGTTCCGGGTCGAATCCCCCTGCCGGCAGCTTGATCTTGGTGATGCCCTTACTGGAGAGGAACTTCGAGGCCCACACAACGCCCTTGTTGAAGTTCTTCACGGCGAAACCGTTGGTGAAGCCGGACCAGATGGCCTTCTGCGCGGTAAGCATGCGTGCCCCCTTGGCCGCCGCCGTGAGTCCCTTGAGCGCGCCCAGACCGGGAATGATGCCCAGGACGTCCAGGCCGATCTTGAGCAGGTCGAGCTTTCCACCTCGCGCGAACACGTCGTAGAGGCGCCCCGACAAGGCGGTGGCGCTCATGGCTCCCGCGGCGAGTACGAGGACCACGGCGAGTGTGCCGCCCGACAGGACGATCGCCGCGACCAGAGCCGCGACCGCCAGCGCCGTCGCGGCAGCGGAGAACCAGTCCGCGTGATCGGCGATCCAGTTCATGATGCCGCCCGGATCCCGGACGCCGTCGTGGTGGATCACGTACTTGATCTTCTTGGCCGCACGGTCAGCCGCGTCATCACGGATGTCCTTGGCCTGCTCGATCTTCTGACGCGCCTGTGCCATCAGGAGCGCGGCGTCATCCCGCTTCTTGCCCTGTTTGGTGCGCTCGGCGCTGTCCTTCGCGTCGGAGGGCACCGTTCCCTGCAGCGGATCCAGCACCTTGAGAGCGGCCTTGTGGTCGACTTCGGCGGCGCGAAACTCCTCCAGCCCCTTGTCAGCCATGCGCTGCGCCCGGTGCAGCTCGCTGGCGTACTCGGACGACTCCCCGCCGCCCTCCTGGACCTTCGTGCCGATCGCGATCGCGGCCTCGTCGTAGCGGTCGTAGGCGTCCTTCAGCCTGCCCGCCGTGTCGCCCGCGATCTCGTGAAAGGCGCGGCCCGCGTCGCTGTCCCAGCCATCGACGGAGGCCAGCGCCTTAATGTTGCACGCCTGCTTGTCGATCTCGTCGGCCATACCGCGCAGCTCCTTGCCAAGCCGCGCCACCTCGTACGGGTCACCTGGAACCGGGTCGGAGTCGTACATCGGTGACCAGTCCTTCGGACGGGCTGTCACGGCTACTTCTCCTTCTTCCCGTTCTTCTTGGCGCCCCTGAGCGCGTTCGCCAGTTCATGGTCGATCTCCTCGTACGACTTGGCTGCGTTGCCCGTGTACTTGGCGAGGTTCTCGATGTCCTCCATGAGCTTTTTGCGATTCTTCTTCCATGTGTCCGAGAAATCCCCGAAGACGTCCCGCAGTTTCTCGCTGCCCAGCGCGTCGCCGTACTCGTCGGCGGGGTTGCCGTTGTCCTTGAACTCGCGGTGCATGCGGTACAGGGACTTCGAGCATTCCTTGATCAGATCAAGGTCGTACCGAGTTCTGTCTGCCACCCGTTCAGACTTTCTTCCTCAGAAACCGCCCCGTCCGGGCGCGGCCGGACACGGTACGTGCCGCCTCGCGCCCGGACAAGGTGGTGACGCCAACATCAGCCCTTGGCGCTCTTCGCCAGCTGCTCGTCCAGGTCCTCGTACGCCTTCTTCGCGTTCGTGAGGAACTTGGACAGGCCCTCCAGGCCCTTGACGGTCTTGGCCGCGCCCTTGGTGAAGTCCTTGATGGACTCGTCGTAGGCGCCGGAGGCCTTCTGCGTGGTGAAGCCGTTGGCTACGAGTTCCTCGACGCCCTTTTCGATGGCCTTCAACATGTCTTCCATGTCGCCCATCGCCTTGATGAGGTCGTTGGCCTTCTTCTCCATCTCGGCATAAGTAAGGTCTGCGTCCTTGGCCATGACGGCTCTCCCTCCCGTTGCGGTCGCCGCAGGGCCTTCCCCCGTGGCTTGTCCGACGCGGTCCGCCCGGTCGTGTGCCGACGGTCCGCACGAGCAAAGATCTTACGGGTGGGGCTGTTGGGATGACAGGGATGCCCGGCGAGGGAAGCGTGAACCACTGCACATCCCGTTGCACAGGGGAAAGGTGCGGCAGCTATGGTCGCTGCACTGTGTTCAGCGTTCCGGGGGCGGCCTCAGCCCAGCGAGGAGGACGAACGTGCGCCTGAGTCTGACCGTCGTCGACCCGATCGGCGGGGCCAGCGCCGATGTGGTGCTCGACGCCGATCCGGAGTCGTCGGTCGGCGACATCACTCGGGAACTGGCACGCCATGTCGGCGTTGCCGATGGTGCGCAGGTCATCCCCATCGGCGGGCGTCCCGGCCCCGACGGCGCACCTCAGGCCTTCGTCGACGGCTACGCCCTCGATCCCGGCGCCAACATCGTCGGCTCACCGCTGCGCGAGGGCGCTGTCGTCAGCCTGCACGATCCGGCCGGCTGCGTTGCCGGTGAGCCGACCGGTGTCGTGGAGTTCCGCGTGGCCGGCGGTCCCGCTGCCGGTGTCGTGCACCGGCTGGGCGTCGGCCGGTACGACATCGGCAGCGGGCCTGCCGCGCACATCCGCATCGACGATCCCGAACTCGCCGCGCGTGCTGCCACCTTGTCCATCGCCATGGACGGCTCCTGCGACGTCACCCTTCACGGCGTCGAGAAGAAGAACACCGGGGGCGGGGAGGAGAAGAAGAAGCGGAAAGGGGAGGAGAAGAGGGACAAGGAGAAGGAGGAGAAGGAGCGCGACCCCAACCACCCCCGGCTCGACGGCGACGACTTCGACGGCGGCACCTGGCCCCTCGGCTCCCAGCTCGCCCTCCGCAACACGCTTCTGGAGATCGACGGCTACTCCCCTCCCAACGCCGCCCTGAAGTGGTCGGAGGACGGAGCCGGGCTCGACTACAACCGGCCTCCGCGACTGCGCCCGGCGGAGCGCGAGACGCACTTCCGGCTGCCTACTCCGCCCAGGGACTACGAAGCCCGGCCGTTGCCCTGGCTGATGGCGCTGTTCCCGCTGGTCGGCGCCGTTGTGTCCGTCATGATTTTCGGGCGCTGGTACTACATGATCATGGCGCTGCTGAGCCCGGTCATGCTCTTCGGCAACTACTTCATGGACAAGAAGCACGGGCGCAAGTCCCATGCGCAGCAGGTCAAGGAGTACAAGGAGACCAAGGAGCGGATCGAGAAGGACGCCCAGGACGCGCTGCGGCTGGAGCGGCTCGAGCGGCGCAGCACCGTTCCCGATCCCGCCTCCGTGCTCGCCTTCGGCACCGGTCCTCGTACCCGGTTGTGGGAGAGGCGGCGTACGGACGCCGACCATCTGCTCCTCAGGGTCGGGACCGGGCGTGTGCCGTCCGAGGTCGTTCTGGACGATCCGGAGCAGGACGACCACAAGCGTCAGGTCACCTGGGGCATCGAGGACTCGCCCGTCGCGCTGCCGCTGCAGGAACTGGGCGTCATCGGTGTCGCGGGGCCCGGCGACTCGGCACAGGCACTCGCGAGGTGGGCCGTGGCGCAGACCGCGGTGCTGCACAGCCCGATGGACGTCCAGTTCTACGTGCTCACCGAGAACCAGGCGCAGCCGCGCTGGGACTGGGTCCGCTGGCTCCCGCACGCCCGCCCCGTGAACGGCCAGGACGTCAACGTGATGGTGGGGACGGACTCCGAGACCGTGGGCGCCCGGGTCGGTGAGCTGACGCAGTTGCTCGACGCCAGGCAGAAGGCCCTGAAGGAGAACAACCGCGGTGGCGCCGGTCCCGCCTTCTCCGACCCGGACATCGTCGTCGTATGGGACGGGTCGCGTCGGCTGAGGTCGTTGCCGGGCGTCGTACGGCTCCTGCGGGAAGGGCCGGCGGTCGCCATGTACGCGATCTGCCTGGACGAGGAGGAGCGCTTCCTGCCCGGCGAGTGCCAGGCCTTCGTCGTCGCCGAGCCGCTGCGCCACGGTGACGCCGTCGCCGCCGCTCAGCCCGGCGACTCCCCGCAGGCCGCCGGTGGCTTTCCCTCCTTCCAGGCCTGGCACCAAGGCGCCCAGCAGGCGCAGCAGGCCGCCGAGCGGGCTCCCGAACTTCGGTTGCGCGTCGAGCAGACCGGCGCCCGGCGCAGGTCCGGGGTACGCCCCGATTTCGTCTCCCCCGCCTGGTGCGCCCGGCTGTCCCGGGCGCTGTCGCCCCTGCGCGACATCAGTGGCGAGACCGAGGACTCCGCGCTGCCGTCCGCGAGCCGGCTCCTCGACGTGCTCCAGCTGGAGCCCCCGACGCACGACGGCATCGCCGCGCGCTGGCGCATGGGCGGGCAGTCCACCATGGCGGTCATCGGTGAGTCGTACGACGGTCCCTTCGGCATCGACATACGGCGCGACGGCCCGCACGGGCTCATCGCCGGTACGACCGGCTCCGGTAAGTCGGAGCTGCTCCAGACCATCGTGGCCGCGCTCGCCGTCGCCAACACGCCCGAGAACATGACGTTCGTCCTCGTCGACTACAAGGGCGGGTCCGCCTTCAAGGACTGCGTCAAGCTCCCGCACACCGTCGGCATGGTCACCGACCTCGACGCACACCTCGTCGAACGCGCCCTGGAATCGCTGGGCGCGGAGCTGAAACGGCGCGAGCACATCCTGGCCGCCGCCGACGCCAAGGACATCGAGGACTACCAGGACCTGGCGCGCCGGGACCCGTCCCACGCGCCCGTGCCACGGCTGCTCATCGTCATCGACGAGTTCGCGTCCATGGTGCGCGACCTGCCCGACTTCGTGACGGGTCTCGTCAACATCGCCCAGCGAGGCCGCTCGCTCGGCATCCACCTCCTGCTGGCCACGCAGCGGCCGAGTGGTGTCGTGTCGCCCGAGATCCGCGCCAACACCAACCTCCGGATCGCCCTGCGCGTGACCGACGCCGGTGAGTCGACCGACGTCATCGACGCTCCCGACGCCGGTCACATCGCCAAGAGCACGCCGGGCCGCGCGTACGTCCGTCTCGGCCACGCCTCCCTCGTCCCCTTCCAGTCCGGCCGCGTCGGCGGCCGCCGCCCGGGTGCCGCCGACCCGGCGGCGCTCGCCCCGTGGGCCGGGGAGCTGTCCTGGCAGGAACTGGGACGTGCCGGGCTCGCCAAGCCCAAGACCGAGGCGCGGGAGGACGACGAGATCACCGATCTCAAGGTCCTGGTGGACGCCGTCCGGGAGGCCAACGCGGCCCTCGGCATTCCGGCCCAGCACTCTCCGTGGCTGCCCGCCCTGGACGAGTCGCTGCTGCTGGACGACATTCCGGAGGTGCGCAGCCAGGGGGCGCTGCCGGCGGCTCCGTACGGCATCGCGGACCTGCCGTCCGAGCAGGCCCGCCGCCCGGTGGTCGTCGACTTCGCCACCTTCGGGCACCTGCTCATCGCCGGTGGTCCGCGCAGCGGCCGCTCGCAGGTGCTGCGTACCGTCGCGGGCTCCCTGGCCCGCACCCTGTCGAGCGCCGACGTCCATCTGTACGGCATCGACTGCGGCAACGGTGCCCTGAACCCGCTGACTCAGCTGCCGCACTGCGGTGCGGTCGTCGGCCGTAATCAGCAGGAGCGGGTCATCCGGCTCTTCAACCGGCTCACCGGGGAACTCACCCGGCGACAGGATCTGCTGGCGGACAAGGGTTATGCCGACATCGGGGAGCAGCGGGGCGCCGCGGCCGAGGACGAGCGGCTGCCCCATCTCGTGATCTTCCTCGACCGCTGGGAGGGCTGGCTGCCCACGCTCGGCGAGTACAACCACGGCGACCTCACCGACCAGGTGATGGTGCTGATGCGCGAGGGCGCGAGCGTCGGACTGCACCTGGTGATCGCCGGTGACCGTCAACTGCTGACGGGGCGGATCTCCTCCCTCACCGAGGACAAGTACGGTCTGCGCCTCGCCGACCGCGGCGACTTCTCGTTGCTGGACATCAACGCGCGCAAGATCCCCGAGGAGATCCCGCCCGGCCGTGGCTTCGCGAGCGGGACGGCGATCGAGACGCAGTTCGCCCTGCTCGCCGAGGACACCACCGGTCAGGGTCAGGCTGCCGCGCTCGTCGCGATCGGCGAGGCGGCGGCCGCCCGGGACGCCGGGCTGCCGCGCTCGCGCCGCCCGTTCCGCGTCGACGTCCTGCCCAGCCGGATCTCCTTCGCCGACGCCTGGGCCATGCGCGACCCGGTGGCGAGCGCCTCGCCGCTGTGGGCGCTGGTGGGTGTCGGCGGCGACGAGCTCACCGCCTTCGGCCCCGACCTCGCCCAGGGTGTCCCGGCGTTCGTGATCGGCGGTCCCGCGAAGTCCGGGCGCAGCACGGCGCTTCTGAACGTCGCGCGCTCCTGCCTCGCCCAGGGGGTACGGGTGGTCCTCGCGGCTCCTCGCCCGTCCCCGCTGCGTGAACTGGAGGGGACGGAAGGCGTGCTGAAGGTCTTCACCGGCCGGGACATCGACGAGGACGAGATGGAGGAGCTCGTCGAGTCGGCCAGTCCCGAGCAGCCGATCGTCGTCCTGGTCGACGACGCGGAGGTGCACGACGACTGCGACGCCGAGGACATCTTCAAGCGCATCGTCGAACGCGGCGTGGAGGAGGGTCTGGCCGTCGTCATCGCCGGTGACGAGGAGGAGATCTGCGACGGTTTCTCCGGTTGGCAAGTCGACATGAAGAAGGCCCGCCGCGGCATCCTGCTGTCCCCGCAGGACAGCTCCGCGGGCGAGTTGATCGGCATCCGCACGAACCGGAGCATGGTCGGCGGCCAGATCACTCCGGGCAAGGGCATGCTGCACCTCGGCACCGGGGAGCACCTGACGGTCACCACGCCGATGTGACGCCGATGTGACGGGCGGGCACCGGCCGCCCGTCACATCGGCCTCGCTACACTGCCGGCAGCGCGTAGATCTCGTGGCCGTGCGTCGCCAGCAGCCGGTTGCCCGCGACGGCGATCTGCCACGGCTCGCCCACCGTCTTGCTGTCGGTGTACGTCCAGCGGAGCTTGCCCGTCCTCGTCTCCAGGGCGACGATGCCGCCGTCGACGGAGCCGGTGGCGCCGTAGAGGGTCGAGCCCACGCGGAGGAACGACTCCGGGCCGTCGACGTCCAGTTCGTCGCAGAGCCAGGTCCGCTTGCCGGTCTTGACGTTCACCGCCCATACGCCGTCGTCGTGGTCGCTGACGTAGAGCACGCCGTCGAAGACCGTCGGGTTGTCGAAGCCGCGGCGACCGGCCGGGTCGAGCGTCCAGGCCGTACTGCCCTTCTCCACGTCGACGGCCTTGAGTTCGTCGCCCGGGAGGAAGACGAGGCCGCTGGCGACCGTGGGCTGCCAGGACCACTCGTCGCCGATCTTCCGGGTCCACACCTGACCGCCGGTGGCGGTGTCCCGGACGGTCAGGTTGAGGTTCGAGTCGGCGTAGACCAGGTACTTGCCCGAGGCGGTGCCCTGGACGTCGTAGTCCTTCGTGCCCCAGTCCCGGTGCTGGACCCACGCCGCCTTTCCCGTGGTGTGGCTGACGGCCGCGACGGCCGTGCGGTACTTGGTGGCGCTCTTCGACTGGCCGTAGTCGGTCGCCGTGACGTAGACGTTCTTGCCGTCGATGGCGATCGTGTCCTCGACGGACAGCTGCTTGCCGAGGCGGCTGCGCCAGGCCTCTTCGCCGGTCTTGACGTCGTAGGCGACCAGGGCACCCTCGTAGTCGCCGTCGGCGAGGAACACCTTGTCGCCGTGGAAGAGGAGCTGGGCTCCGGGCCGGCAGATGCCCGCCTTGGTCCAGCGGGCCTTGCCGGTGCGGACGTCGTAGGCCACGAGCGGGTCGCCGCTGACCAGGAGCAGTCCGTCGCGGGTGAGGAGCGGTACGCGCGGGCTGGTGCTGTCCTCCTTCGCCGACTTGTGCCACAGCGGCTGCGGGGCCACTCCGGCGGGCGGGGTCGTGAAGGTCTGGTCCGCGGGCTCGGCCGAACCGCCCTTGCCGGGAGCGTCCGTCGCCCCGTCGGAGGCGCCGTCCCCGTCCCCGGAGGCGAGCAGCCACCCGCCACCGACTCCGGCCACCGCCACGGCCGCCGCGGCGCCGAACGCCAGGCCGAGCGCCCGCCGCCGGGAGCGGTCCGGCGCCGGCGCCCCGCCCGCGCCGACCCGCACCGTGCCGGGGAGGGGGGTGCCGTAGCCGGGTGACGGTGCGGGCGTACCTCCGGGCGGCGTACCTCCGGGCGACGTGCCGTATCCGGGCGACGTGCCGTATCCGGTCGGCGGTGTCCCGGTCGGCGGTGTCCCGGTCGGCGGTGTCCCGGTCGGCATCGTCGGCGCCGGACCGAACGCGGACGCCGACTGCGCCGGCGGGACGTTCACGGGTGCGTCGGGTGCCTCCAGGTCCAGGATCCCCGCGGCGTGGGTCGCGATCGTCGAGGCCACCGCCGACGGCAGCCAGTCGTGCAGGGCGGCGTCGATGCCCTGCCCGGCCAGCGCGGTCACGATCTCCGTGGGCGCCGGACGCTGCGCCGGGTCCTTCATGAGGCAGGCTCGGATGAGCCCCAGCAGGGACGGGGGTACGCCCGTCAGGTCCGCCTCGCCGTGCACGACCTGGTAGAGCAGCGCGGCGTGCGAGGCCGTGCCGTCACCGAAGACGCCGCGCCCGGTCACCGCGAAAGCGAGCACGGAACCCAGCGAGAACACGTCGCCCGCCGTGCCGACGTCCTTGCCCATCGCCTGCTCCGGCGACATGTAACCGGGCGAGCCGACCACCACGCCGGTCTGGGTCATCCGGCTGCCGTCCACGGCCCTCGCGATACCGAAGTCGATGAGGCGCGGTCCGTCGGCCGCCAGCAGGACGTTGGACGGCTTGAGGTCGCGGTGGATCAGGCCCGCCGCGTGGATGTCCTGGAGGGCGGCGCCGAGTCCGGCGGCCAGCGCGCGGACCGTGCGCTCCGGCAGCGCTCCGTGGGCCGCGACCACGTCCGTCAGGTCGGGACCGAGGACGTACGACGTCGCCAGCCACGGCAGGGGCGCGTCCGGGTCGGCGTCCACGACGGGCGCGGTGAACCGGCCGGAGACCGCCCTCGCGATCTCGACCTCGTGCCGGAAGCGGGCCCGGAAGTCGCCGTCCGCCGCGAGATCGGGGCGGACCACCTTCACGGCGACCGTACGGCCGCCGGGCGACCGGGCGAGGTAGACGCGTCCCATGCCACCGGCGCCCAGCCTGCGCAGGAGGCGGTAGGTGCCCAACTCCCGCGGATCGTCCGCTTGCAGTGCGTCCATGGCCGGCCTTCCCCGTCGTCAAGCGTGGGCGAACGCCCCGCCTCGCACAGGGACGTTCGCTGTCGCAGACACAGTAGTAAGAGGGTGGCTGAGGTGGTTGCAGGGGGACGTCGGGCCGTCGGCCCTCCCGCACACCTGACGCGGCGGCTACTCGACTCTCGACAACCGCGCCTTCGGCCGCCCCGAGTCCTCGCTGTCGGAGGTGTACTGGAGGTCGTCGCCGACCGGGGTGAGGCGGACGGTGTGGAGAGCCTGGTTGCAGACGTTCCGGTTGCCCTCGGCTCCCACGGCGGCGGCGACGATCTGCTGGTCGGTGACCTTCTTCAGGGTCAGTACGTCGTCGCAGGTGCCGCCGAAGAGGTCGGTGTGGCGCAGGGTGCCCAGTTTCTCGCCGACCGCGGCCTCGCGGACGGTCAGCCGGAAGGTGCCGAGGGGCAGGTTGCCCTCGACGGCGACGGCCTGACCCTCCCAGGTGCCGACGTAGCGGTCGGGGACGGGGGCGGAACCGGCGCCGCCCTTGTCCGCTCCGGGGTCGGACGGCGCGGTCGCCGACGGGGTGGGCGTGCCGCCGTCCGCGGTGTCGTTGCTCCCGCCGCCCGGCAGCAGGTCGAGGACGAACAACGAGCCGACCGTCACCGCCGCCATCGCCCCGGCCACCGCGAGCGCCACCGTGCAGCTGAGCCGGCGGCCCCGGCGGCCCTCGCCGGCCTGGGTGGAGGTGGCCGCGACCGAGACCGACAGTCTGCCGGGAGTGCGGTCGCCCCCGCGCGGGGCGGGTACGTCGGCGCCGGGTGCCGTCGGCGTGGGCATCACCGGCGGGGGTCCGAAGACGCCGGACGCCACCGCGTCGGCCACGCCGCCGGCACCGCCGGCACCGCCGGCACCGCCCGCGTCGGCCGCCCCCGCCGTGACCGACGGTCGGCTGAATCCCACCGGTCCCGACTCCGACCCCGCCCCCGACGCCCGCTCCGCCGCCTCCAGGTTCAGCAGCTGTACGGCGCTCCGGCTGACCCGCTCCACCAGGGGCCCCGGCAGCCAGCCGCCGGACACCAGGCGGGCCGCGCCCTCGGGAGCGAGGCGCCGGGCGACCTCGCCGGGGGCCGGGCGGGCGGTCGGGTCCTTGGCGAGGCACGCTGCCACCACGTCCCGCACCTCACCGTCCAGGGTGCCGAGCCGCGGCTCCTCGTGGACGACCTTGTAGAGGAGCGCGGCCGAGGAGTCCCCGGGGAAGGGCGGCTCGCCCGTCGCCGCGTACGCCAGTACCGCGCCCAGGGAGAAGACGTCCGCCGCGCCGGTGACGCCCTTGCCGAGGATCTGCTCGGGGGACATGTAGCCGGGGGAGCCGATCGAGACGCCGGTCGAGGTGAGGGACGCGGTGCCCTCCGTGGCGCGGGCGATGCCGAAGTCGATCAGGAGGGGGCCGTCGAGGGTGAGCAGGACGTTGGACGGCTTCACGTCGCGGTGGACGAGGCCCAGGTCGTGCACGGCCGCCAGCGCCTCGCCCAGGCCCGCGCCGAGCGCCCGTACCGAGTGGTCCGGCAGCGGGCCGCCGTCCGTGACGGCCGCGGTGAGGGACGGGCCGGCCGCGTACGCCGTGGCGACCCAGGGGACGCGCGCCTCGGGGTCGGCGTCCAGTACGGGGGCGGTCCAGGCGCCGCCGACCCGGCGTGCGGCGTCCACCTCGCGCCGGAAGCGGGCGCGGAACTCCTCGTCCAGCGCGAAATGCGGGTGCACGATCTTCGCGGCGACCGTGCGGCCGCCGGCGCTGCGGCCGAGGTAGACCCGGCCCATGCCGCCGGAGCCCAGCCGGCCGAGCAGCCGGTAGGGCCCCACGACCGTGGGCTCGTCGACGTCGAGCGGCTGCATGGCGTCCACCCCTCCCCCGTACGCCGGTACACAGGTACGCGAATACACAAGTACCTGCCAGCAGGGTAGTGGGCCGCTCGGGGAAGGCCCCCTTGCCGTGTCAGGGCTGGAGCAGCTCCACCTTCACGTCCGCCGGGAAGCCGGTCGTCGGGCCCACCCGGCGGGCGAACTCGGTGACCGCCTCGAGCTGCGTGCCGCCGAAGCGGAAGTCGAGGGTGGTGAAGTACTTCGCGAGGGTCTTCTCGTCGAAGGCCTCCCAGCGGGCCGCCTGCTCGGCGACCTTGTCGACCTCCTCCAGGGAGAGGTTGCGGGAGGAGAGGAACGCCTCGTGCACCTTGCGGGTGATCACCGGCTCGCGCTCCGCGTAGTCCTTGCGCGCCGCCCAGACCGCGAAGACGAACGGCAGGCCCGTCCACTCCTTCCACAGCGCGCCCAGGTCGTGCACGGCGAGGCCGTAGCGCGGGCCGTCGATCATGTTCGCGCGCAGCGCCGCGTCACCGATGAGGACGGCCGCGTCGGCCTCCTGCATCATCAGGCTCAGGTCGGGCGGGCAGGTGTAGTAGTCGGGCGTGACCCCGAAGCGCTCGGCGAGCAGGAGCTGGGCGAGGCGGACGGAGGTGCGCGAGGTGGAGCCGAGGGCGACGCGGGCGCCGTCCAGCTTCTCCAGCGGCACCTGCGAGACGATCACGCAGGACATCACCGGGCCGTCGCAGCCGACGGCGATGTCGGGGAAGGCGACCAGGTCGTCGGCGTTCTTGAGGAATTCGACCAGGGTGACGGGACCGATGTCGAGATCGCCCTGCACCAGCTGCTCGCTGAGCTTCTCCGGGGTGTCCTTCGTGAGCTCGAAGTCGAGGAGCGTTCCCGTTCTCGCGAGCCCCCAGTACAGGGGCAGGCAGTTCAGGAACTGGATGTGGCCGACGCGCGGCCGGGTGCGAGAATTGTCCACATCGCGAGGCTAGCCCTCCCCCGGTTTCCGCCCGCCGCCGACCCCCGGCGTCAGCCGAACGGCCGGATGGTTCAAACATTCGGGTGAAGTGATCTTGGCCTCTGTTGCGCCGGGGTGCCTGCGTGCTAGGCTCACAGCAAGTTGCAGTTTGGTTTCCCTTGCAGTACAGAGCCTGCGGAGCATGTGACCGCGGGCTCTCGTCGTTCTCAGACGTATGCAGTTGTGCGGCATTCACAGTCTTCACACTTGCTGGTTCTGGAGCAGGGCAACCCTTTGAGCCCAAGGAGGGCTTATGGCTACCGGAACCGTGAAGTGGTTCAACGCCGAAAAGGGCTTTGGTTTCATCGCCCAGGAAGGCGGCGGCCCCGACGTCTTCGTCCACTACTCCGCGATCAACGCGACCGGATTCCGGTCCCTCGAGGAGAACCAGCAGGTGTCCTTCGACGTCACGCAGGGTCCGAAGGGCCCGCAGGCGGAGAATGTCACTCCTGTCTGATCGACAGCAGTACCCAAGGAGCCCCGCGCCGGTTTCGGCGACGGGGCTCCTGCCCTTTCCGGGGCCGGTTGTCAGTAGCTGCCCCTAGGGTCCTGCCATGACCACCGACCCCGCCTTCGTGACCACTACCCGGACCTTCTACGACGCCGTCGCCGAGGACTACCACGCCCGCTTCCGCGCCGTGCTCGACGACGCCCCGCTGGACCGGGCGCTGATGGGCGCCTTCGCCGAGCTGGTGGGGCCGGAGGGGCAGGTGGCCGACCTGGGCTGCGGGCCCGGACTGGTCACCGCGCACCTCGCCTCGCTGGGCCTCGAGGTCTTCGGCCTCGACCTGTCCACGTCGATGCTCGCGATCGCGCGCCGCGAGCATCCGGGGCTGCGGTTCGAGCAGGGGTCCATGCTGGACCTCGACCTGCCCGACGAGGCCCTCGCGGGGGCCGTCTCCTGGTACTCGTCGATCCACACGCCGTGGGAGCGGCTGCCGGACCTCTTCGCGGAGATGCGGCGTGTGCTGGCCCCGGGCGGGCACCTTCTGCTGGGCTTCCAGGTGGGCGACGAGCCCCGCCACCACGACCGGCCGTGGGGCCATCCGGTCGCCCTGGACTTCGAACGGCGGCAGCCCGACCGGATGGCGGAGCTGCTGGAGCGGGCCGGCTTCACGGTGCTGTCCCGGACAGTGCGGATACCGGAGGGGGACGCGTCCGCGCAGGTCCCGCAGGCCTGCCTCATCGCCCGCCGCTGACCCCGGCGCCGCCCTGTCCCTCGTACAGCCCCTCCACCGCCTCCGCGAAGTCCCGCATGATCACGTCGCGGCGCAGCTTCATCGAGGGCGTCAGGTGGCCCTCCCACTCCGTGAAGTCCCTCGGCAGGACGGCGAAGCGGCGGATGGACTCCGGGCGGGAGACGAGTTTGTTGGCCTCGTCGACGGCGCGCTGGAGGACGGCGTGCATCTCCTCGTCGTCGACGAGCAGCTCGGGCGGCACCGGGTGCTTGCCGTTCATGCGGCGCCAGTGGTCGAGGCCGGCCGGGTCGAGGGTGAAGAGGGCCGAGACGTAGGGGCGGCGGTCGCCCAGCACGATGCACTGGGAGATCAGGGGGTGGGAGCGCAGCCAGTTCTCCAGCGGGGCCGGGGCCACGCTCTTGCCGCCCGCGGTGATCAGCAGCTCCTTCTTGCGGCCGGTGATCGTCAGGTAGCCCTCGTCGTCGAGGCTGCCGAGGTCGCCGGTGGCGAACCAGCCGTCGGGGGCGGCCGGGACGACGCCGCCCGCCTGCGGGTCCCAGTAGCCGTGCAGGACCTGCTCGCCGGCGACCAGGATCTCGCCGTCGGCGGCTATCCGGACGCGGGTGCCGGGCAGCGGCCAGCCGACCGTGCCGAGGCGCGGCTTGAGCGGCGGGGTCACCGTCGCCGCGGCCGTGGTCTCGGTGAGGCCGTAGCCCTCGAAGATCTCGATGCCGGCCCCGGCGTAGAAGGCGGCCAGGCGGCGGCCGAGCGGGGAGCCGCCGCAGATGGCGTACTTGACGCGGCCGCCCATGGCGTTGCGGATCTTGCGGTAGACGAGTGGGTCGTAGAAGGAGCGGGCGGTCTTCAGGCCGCGGCCGGGGCCGCCGCCCCCGCCGGACTGGCGGGCCTCCATGGCCTCGCCGTAGCGCACGGCCACCGAGACGGCGCGGTCGAAGGCGGAGGCCCGGCCGCCGGACTCGGCCTTGGCGCGGGCGCTGTTGAAGACCTTCTCCAGCATGTACGGGATGGTCAGCAGGCAGGTCGGGCGGAAGGCGGCCAGGTCCGGGAGCAGGTCCTCCGGCTTCAGGCTCGGGGCGTGGCCGAGGCGGACCCGGGCGCGGACGCAGGCCACGGCGACCATGCGGCCGAAGACGTGGGACATCGGGAGGAAGAGCAGGATCGAGGGCTCCTCGCCCGTCTTCGCCTTGAAGACGGGGTAGAGCAGCTCGATGGCGTTGTCGACCTCGGCGAAGAAGTTGCCGTGGGTGAGCGCGCAGCCCTTGGGGCGGCCGGTGGTGCCCGAGGTGTAGATCAGGGTGGCGAGGGTGGACGGGCCGAGCATGCCGCGGCGTACGTCGACCTCCGCGTCCGGCACCTGCTCGCCCAGCTCCGCCAGCCGCTCCACGTGCCCCTTGTCCATGACCCACAGGTGTTTCAGGTCGGGGATGCGGTCCAGCTCGGGGCCGAGGGCCGCGGCCTGCGCGGTGGTCTCGGTGACCAGGGTGACCGCGCCGGAGTCCTGGAGGATCCAGCGGGTCTGGAAGAGGGAGGAGGTCGGGTAGACGGGGACGGTGACCAGACCGGCGGCCCAGGCGGCGAAGTCCAGCAGCGTCCACTCGTACGTCGTCCGGGCCATGATCGCGATGCGGTCGCCCGGCGTCAGGCCCTCGGAGATCATGCCCTTGGCCACCGCCAGCACCTGCGCGGCGAACTGGGCCGCCGTCACCTCGGACCAGTCCCCGTCCGGCGACCTGCGGCTGAGGACCACCTGGTCCGGGACGGCCGCCGCGTTGTCGAAGGGCAGGTCGGCGAGGGAGCCGCGCCGCACCGGCGGGGCGAAGGGGGGTACGTACGCCTCCCGCACGGCCCCGTCCAGCCGCCGCGTCTCGGGCGCCACCAGGGTGGGGCCGGGCGAGTCGGCGTAGGCGGCGGACGCGGCGAAGGAGGGAAGCGGGGTGGACACGGGCGGCTCCTGGAACGTGCAGCGGCGACACTGCGAACGTGCAGCGGCGACACTGCGTTGCTGGCGACCGCGCGGTCGGCGGTGCTCTGCTGCATGACGTACGTGCCTCGCGCGCCGAGGCGTTCATCGCCGGGTCCGCGGACGTGGGTTACCGGCGGTCAGGTGGGGATCGTACGGTTCCCTCGTGGGGAGTTGGTGCGGGTTCCGGGACGGTCCCGCGCCGGGGGTGTGCAGTCTTGGGGGTTACCTGCCAGTAGGTCATGGTGTGTCAGGGATCGCCGTGAAGTGCCATGGAGTGTCAGACCCGTTCCAGTATGGCCGTGACGCCCTGGCCGCCCGCCGCGCAGACCGAGATCAGTCCGCGCCCCGGGCCCCCGCGCTCGGCGAGCAGCCCGGCCAGCGTCGCCACGATGCGGGCGCCGGTCGCGGCGAAGGGGTGGCCGGTGGCCAGGGACGACCCGGCCGTGTTCAGGCGGGCGCGGTCCACCGGGGCCAGGCCCCGCTTCTCCCAGGCGGCGAGCGTGGCCAGCACCTGGGAGGCGAAGGCCTCGTGGATCTCGACGAGGTCGAAGTCCTCGATCCCGAGCCCGGCCCGCTCCAGCATGCGCGGGACCGCGTACGCCGGGGCCATCAGCAGCCCGTCCTCGCCGCCCGCGACATCGCCGCCGACGAAGTCCACGGCCGCCGTCTCGTACGCCGTGAGGTACGCCAGCGGCTCCAGCCCGCGCGCCTCGGCCCACTCCTCGCTCGCCAGCAGCACCGTCGCCGCGCCGTCCGTCAGGGGCGTCGAGTTGCCCGCCGTCATGGTGGGCCCGGGGGCGTCCAGGCCGAACACCGGCTTCAGCGCCGCCAGTTTCTCCACCGTCGAGCCGGGGCGCAGGTTCTGGTCGCGGGCCAGCCCCCGGAAGGGAACCACCAGGTCCTGGAAGAAGCCCCGTTCGTACGCCGCCGCCAGCCGCTGGTGACTGGTGGCGGCCAGTTCGTCCTGGGCCTCGCGGGCGATGCCCCAGGCGCGGGCGGTCACGGCCGCGTGCTCGCCCATCGACAGGCCGGTGCGGGGCTCGGCGTTGCGCGGGATGTCGGGGACCAGGTGGGCCGGGCGGATCTTCGCCAACGCCCTGGCCCGGCCACCGATGGACTTCGCCCGGCGGGCCTGAAGGAGGATGCGGCGCAGGCGGTCGTTGACGCCGAGCGGCGCGTCGCTGGCGGTGTCGGCGCCGCCCGCGACCGCCGACTCGGTCTGGCCGAGGGCGATCTTGTTGGCGGCGGCGATCACGGCCTGGAGCCCGGTGCCGCAGGCCTGCTGGACGTCGTATGCGGGGGTGCGCGGGTCGAGGGCCGAGCCGAGGGCCGTCTCGCGGGCGAGGTTGAAGTCGCGGCTGTGCTTGAGGACCGCGCCGGCCACGAACTCGCCGACCGCGCCCGGTTCCGCCAGGCCGTGGCGCTCGGCGAGGCCGTCGAGGGCCGCGGTGAGCATCTCCTGGTTGGAGGCGGTGGCGTACGGCCCGTCGGAGCGGGCGAAGGGGACGCGTGCGCCTCCGACGACCGCGACGCGGCGCGCCTGTGGCGGCTGCGGCTTCTGGGGGCTCATCTCGACCTTCTCCTCACCCGTGACATAGACTTACCTCCGGTAACCTTACTCCAGAGTAAGCACAACGCCACCTACACAGCCGTTGGGGAGACAGGACATGGCCGACCGCTATCTCAGCTTCACCGGCACCGCACCCGGCCGTTTCCTCACCCGCCGCCTCGGCCTGCCGCTCCCCGCGCAGCTGCGGCGCGACGCGCTCACCGGCGGCCTGCTGCACCTCACGGCCGGCAAGACGGACCTCGACCTCGCGTCCGTACTGGACCGCACGGGCCTCACCCAGGACACGGACGGGCACCCCGCCGCCGTCGTCCTCGACGCCACCGGCGTCCGCGACGTCGACGCGCTCGCCGAGGTGCACGCCGCCCTGCACCCCGTCGTACGGTCCGTCGCCACCAGCGGCCGGGTCGTGGTGCTCGGCGCCCCGCTCGACCCCGCCGACCACCACCAGGCCGCCGCACAGCAGGCGTTGGAGGGCTTCACCCGCTCGCTCGGCAAGGAGATCGGACGCGGCAGGACGGTCAACCTCGTCCGCCTCACCGACGCGCCCGCCGCCGGGTCCACCCTGCGCTTCCTCCTCTCCCCCGCCTCCGCCTACGTCAGCGGCCAGGTGATCGAGGTCGGCCCCACGTCCGGCTCCCCCACCACCGCACCCGACGCCCCGGAACTGCCCCTCGCCGGGCGCACCGCGCTGGTCACCGGCGCCGCGCGCGGCATCGGCGCGGCCGTCGCCGGGACCCTGGCCGGGCGGGGCGCCCGGGTCGTCGTCCTCGACGTGCCGCAGGCCGAGCAGGAGGCGCGCCGGCTCGCCGAACGCCTCGGCGGCACCGCCCTCGCCCTCGACATCACGGCCGCCGACGCGGGCGAGCGCATCGCCGCCGCCGTGCCCGGCGGGCTGGACGTCCTGATCCACAACGCGGGCATCACCCGCGACCGGCGCCTGGCCAACATGCCCGCCGAACGCTGGAGTTCCGTCCTCGACGTCAACCTCGCGAGCGTCCTGCGCACCACGGACGCGCTGCTCGCGGCGGGGGCGGTCAACCGGGACGGCCGGATCGTGGCGACGGCCTCCATCGCGGGGCTCGCGGGCAACGCGGGGCAGACCAACTACGGCGCCAGCAAGGCGGGGATCGCCGGCCTGGTCCGCGCCCTCGCGCCGCGCGCGCTCGCCGAGCACGGCGTGACGGTGAACGCGGTGGCGCCGGGCTTCATCGAGACGAAGATGACGGCGGCGGTCCCGCTGTTCATCCGCGAGGCCGGCCGCCGCATGAACTCCCTCGGCCAGGGCGGCCTTCCGGTGGACGTCGCCGAGACCACCGCCTGGCTCGCGCACCCGGCCTCGGGCGCGGTCAACGGCCAGGTCGTACGGGTCTGCGGCCAGAGCCTGCTGGGGGCGTGATGACACCCCCGGCCGGCTCGCCCGCATCCCCCGACTCGCCCGCCCCGCCCACCTCGACCGGCACACTCACCCGCCTGCCCTCCCTCCCACCGCTCCTCCTGCGGGGCGCCCTGCTCTCGCCCCTCAAACGCCCCCGCCCGGACGCGGACTTCTCCCGCACCCGGCTGGTACTGCCCGGCCTGCGCGTGGACCTCGCGCGGCTGGCGGCGTACGAGAGGGTGTGCGGCTTCCCGACCGGCGCGGACGCGCTGCCCGTGACGTACCCGCACGTACTGGGCTTCCCCGTGGCCATGCGCCTGATGAGCGGGCGGGACTTCCCGCTGCCACTGCTCGGGCTCGTCCACACGTCGATCGGCATCACCCGGCGGGCCGCCATGCCCGCGACCGCCGAGTACGAACTCACCGCATACGTCGAGGACCTGACCTCGCACCGGCGCGGCACCGAGGCCGCGGTGGTGACGGAGCTGCGGACCGGCGGCGGGACCGAGCCGGTGTGGGAGTCGCGCAGTACGTATCTGGCGCGGCACCGGGTGGACGGCAGCGCGGCGCCGCAAGGTCCCGAACCGGCCGCCACGGACCGGCAGGACCAGGACCCGGCCACCCCGGACCCGCAAGACCACACCCCGGCCACCCCGCACACCGAGCCGCTGCCCGTCCGGGCCGAGTGGCGCCTCGCCGGTGACATCGGGCGGCGTTACGGTGCCGCCTCCGGTGACCGCAACCCGATCCACCTGCACCCGCTCACCGCCCGCCTGTTCGGCTTCCCGCGGGCCATCGCGCACGGCATGTGGACCGTGGCCCGCTGCCTCGCCGAGCACGGGACGCCGGACGCGGCCGTGGTGCGGACCCGGTTCCGGGCACCGGTGCTGCTGCCGGGGACGGTGACGTACGGGGCCGAGGACGGGCGGTTCGAGCTGCGGGGCGGGGACGGGCAGCGGCTGCACCTGTCCGGGGAGATCGGTCCCTACCCGGCCTGAACCGGGACCGCCGGGGCCTCCGGCTCCGAGGAGGCGAGCTCGGCGTCGGTCTCCTCCGGTGGTGTCCAGGGCCGGCCCGCCATCAGGTCGCCCAGCCCCGCCCAGGCGAAGTTCATCAGGGTCGCCGCCGCCTGCTTGGCGGTGACGCCCTCGGTGGCGCCGGCCCAGTCGGCGAGCGACTCGGCCGCGCCGACCAACGCCTCGGCCAGCCCCGCGACCTCCCCCTCGGGCAGGTGCGGGCGGCCGTGCGCCTCCCGTGCTGCGGCCGCGATCAGCTGGGTCACGAACGCGACGATGTCCTCGCGCATCGCCGCGACCTCGGCGGCGAACCGCTCGCCGTGGGTGCGGGCGTGGAGGTGCAGCACCCGCCAGGCGTCCTGGTTGCGCGCGGTGTGGGTGAAGAACGCCCGCAGCCCCGACCAGAGTTGTCCGTCGGCGGGCAGTCCCGGCCGTACACCGGCGCGCACGGCCTCGGTGAGGGCCCGCGCCTCGCGGCGGACGCAGGCGCTGAAGAGGTCGTCCTTCGAGTTCAGGTACAGGTACACCAGCGGCTTGGAGACACCGGCCAGTTCGGCGATCTCGTCCATCGACGCCGCCATGTACCCGCGTTGTCCGAAGATCCGCACGGCGGCGTCCAGCATCTGCTGCTCACGGACCGCCCGCGGCATCCGCTTGGTCTTCCCTGCACCCATACGCATCAGCGTACGGTCCGCGCGGCGGTGATCAGGCCGTCCGTGCTCCGGCGGCCTCCCAGGCCGCCTCGATCATCCGGAAGATCTCGTCCACCGCCGCCCGGGGGTCGTCGGCCTCACGGGCCAGCGCGTGGGCGTCGACGACGAACCTGGCGATCGCCCGGCAGGCCGTCGTGGTCCGCGGCAGGCCGAGGTCGGCGGCGACGGCCGCCGCCAGCGACTCCGCGTGGCGCAGCCTCATCGACTCCTCGTACTGCCGCAGCGCGGGTGACGCGTCGATCATGCGCCAGACCGGGGCGGCTTCGGGCGCCGCGCAGTGCGCCACCAGAGCGTGCACCTCGCGGCGCAGCGCGGGCATGAGCGGCTCGTCCGGTGCCCGGCCGGTGACGGCCTCGGTGAGGCGCCGCTCGAAGTCCGTGTCCCGCTCGAACACCAGGGCCTCTTTGGCGGCGAAGTGGGAGAAGAGCGTGGTGACGGCCACGTCGGCCTCGGCGGCCACGTCCCGGATGCCCACCGCGTCGTACCCGCGCTCCAGGAAGAGCCGCAGGGCGGTGTCGGCGATCTTCTGCCGGGTCGCGGCCTTCTTGCGCTCACGGCGTCCGGTCGGCACGGTCATGCGCCAAAGCTACCAGGTGCGAAACTGCAACTGTTCCAAAACACTAACCGTTAGTGTTACGGTCTGCCGCATGAAGAAAGTGAGCTTCGCCGAGTTCGGCGGCCCGGAAGTCCTCCAACTCCTGGACGCCGAGGAGCCCCACGCGGGCCCCGGTCAGGTACGCGTCGCCGTGCGGGCGGCGGGCGTGAACCCCGTCGACTGGAGGCTCCGTGAGGGCCAGGTCCTGGGGGCCCATCCGATCGAGCTGCCCGCGGGTGTCGGGCTGGACGCCGCCGGGGTGGTGGACGAGGTCGGCGAGGGCGTCGACGGTGTCGAGGCCGGTGATCCGGTGTTCGGCGAGGGCGCCGACACCTACGCCGAGTTCGCCGTGCTGTCGGCCTGGGCCCGGATGCCCGAGGGCCTGACGTTCGAGGAGGCGGCCGGGTACCCGTCCGTCGTGGAGACCGCGCTGCGCGTCATCCGCGAGGTCCGGGTGCGGCCCGGCCAGACGCTGCTGGTCAGCGGCGCGTCCGGCGGAGTCGGATCGGCGGTGCTGCAGATCGCCCGCGCCCGCGGCATCGCGGTGATCGGCACGGCCGGTGCCGCCAACCAGGACTACCTGCGGGAGCTGGGCGCCGTCCCCACGACGTACGGCGAGGGCTGGGTCGAGCGGGTGCGCGGGCTCGGCCACGTCGACGCGGCGCTCGACCTGGCCGGCTCCGGGGTGATCCGCGAGCTCGTCGAGCTGACCGGGGACCCGCGGCGGGTGGTCTCCATCGCCGACCTCGGCGCGCCGGAGTTCGGCGTCCGGTTCTCCGGCACGGCCGGGAGCGTGCCGGAAGCGCTCGCCGAGGCGGTCGACCTGATCACGCGGGGCAGGCTCCACATCCCGGTCGAGAAGGTGTACCCGCTCACCGATGCCGCCGCGGCGCACATCGACAGCCAGGCCGGACACGCGCGCGGGCGCCGAGTCCTGGTCGTCTGACGGCAGCCGTGCGGCGACAGGTCACCACGGTGGGCGCGGACACGCGGGGCACACTCCACACCCCGGTCGAGAGGTCGCACCCACTCACCGATGCCGCCGCGGCGCACATCCACAGCCAGGCCGGACACGCGCGCGGGCGCCGAGTCCTGGTCGTCTGACGGCAGCCGTGCGGCGACACGTCGCCGCGGTGGGCGTGTGCGCGGGAACGGGCCGGCCCCCTCCCGGTGCGAGTCGCATCGGGAGGGGGCCGGCCCGTGGGCATGCCGGGTGGCGGTCAGGCGACGGCCGGAACCGGCTCCGACACCTGCTTCTCCTGCTCCCGCTCCGGCTCGTCGATCGGCGAACTGTGCGCCTCGTCGTAGGCCTTGCGGTCGAGCAGTCCCTCGCGGGCGGAGACGATGACCGGGACGAGCGCCTGGCCCGCGACGTTCGTCGCCGTGCGCATCATGTCCAGGATCGGGTCGATCGCGAGGAGGAGGCCGACGCCCTCCATGGGCAGGCCCAGCGTGGACAGGGTCAGGGTCAGCATCACCGTGGCGCCGGTGAGGCCGGCCGTGGCGGCGGAGCCGACCACCGAGACGAAGGCGATCAGGAGGTAGTCGCCGACGCCGAGGTCGATGCCGAAGATCTGCGCGACGAAGATCGCGGCGATCGCCGGGTAGACCGCGGCGCAGCCGTCCATCTTGGTCGTCGCGCCGAACGGCACGGCGAAGGACGCGTACTCCTTCGGGACGCCGAGGCGCTCGGTGACCTTCTGGGTCAGCGGCATGGTGCCGACGGACGAGCGGGAGACGAAGGCCAGCTGGATCGCGGGCCAGGCGCCCTTGAAGAACTGGAGCGGGTTGAGCTTGGCGACGGTGGCGAGCAGCGCCGGGTAGACCACGAACATCACGATGGCGCAGCCGACGTAGATGTCGGCGGTGAAGGTGGCGTACTTGCCGATGAGGTCCCAGCCGTAGGTGGCGATGGCCTTGCCGATGAGGCCGATCGTGCCGATCGGGGCGAGGCGGATGACCCACCACAGGGCCTTCTGGAGAAGTTCGAGGACGGACTCGCTCAGGTTGAGGATCGGCTGGGCCTTCTCGCCGAGCTGGAGGGCGGCGATACCGGCGACGGCGGCCATGAAGACGATCTGCAGGACGTTCAGCTCGGTGAACGGCGTGATGACGTCGGTCGGCACGATGCCGGTCAGGAAGTCGATCCAGGAGCCGGTGTTCTCGGGCTTGGCGCCGTCGGCCGGGGTGAGACCGGTGCCGGCGCCGGGGTTGGTGACCAGGCCGATGACGAGGCCGATGGCCACCGCGATCAGCGATGTGATCATGAACCAGAGAAGGGTGCGGGACGCCAGGCGGGCCGCGTTGTTGACCTTCCGCAGGTTGGTGATCGACACCAGGATCGCGAAGAAGACGAGCGGTGCGACGGCCAGCTTCAGCAGGCCGATGAAGATGTCACCGACCTTCTCCAGGGTGGTGACCAGCCAGGATATGTCCTGGCTGCGGGCCAGCCAGCCCAGCAGGACACCGAGGACGAGACCGGCGAGTATCTGGGCCCAGAAGGGCACCTTGAAGGTCTTCTTGGCCGGGGACCCGGCGGAAGGCTTCGCGGGCGATGAAGTGGACACGGACAGACTCCGTAGGGGGACGGGACGCGGGGATACGGACGCGCAGGGCTGACGTGGAGAACGACGGGATGAGGGGGAACGTCAGGGGCGACAGTTCGCGGACGCGCACCGACAGAGGTCCACGTGCAGGCGCGCCACGAGCGCGAGGCTCGGGGGTGTGTGGGGCGCGGCTGCGTGCTTCATGCACACGACTTTAACACCCGTGCTTTGGGACCCCCAAAGCCTTTCTTTGAGAGGTGGGAAGCGGCTGCTGCCCGTAAAACGCAGATCGCCCCGGTTTCCAGCGAATTGCGGAAACCGGGGCGTACGTGTGCGTGACGGACGTTACGAGGTCTGGCCCTGCGCCCGCGTCGAGTCGTCGGCGACGTCCTCCTGGCCGCGGTTGGCGTCCAGGTTGGCCTTCATGCGGTCCACTCGGTTCACGACCTGCACCGAGGCCCGGTCCCGCTCCTTGCGCAACGCGACGTAGCTGATGGGGGCGGAGATCAGCAGGGCGAGCAGGATGATCCACATGCCGTTGGAGTCGCCGAGCCCGCGCGGGAACACGCCGACGTAGACGAGTCCCCAGACGGCTACGAGGCAGCCGACGAAGATCCCGAGGCGCATCAGCGTGTAGCGGAGCATCTCAATCCACTCTTCCGTTTCTGGCACAAAGAGGCACTGTCCAGTGAAGCATGCCGGGCCTCCGGTCCCGCATGGGGGTCGGTTCAGGTCAGCGGCAGCAGCATGAAGACGTCGTCCCGGTCGTCGCCGGGCGCCACCCGGATCGCGCCGGGCACCCGGCCGACCTCCTTGTAGCCGCAGGACTCGTAGAACCGCTCCAGGCCGAGGCCGCCCCGGCAGGTGAGCCGGATCGCCTCGACGCCGTCGAGGGTGCGGGCCGCGTCCGCGGCGGCGGCCATCAGGTCCCGGCCGTAGCCCCGGCCCTGGTGACGCGGGTGGACCATCACCGTGTAGAGCCACAGCCAGTGGGTCATCAGCCGGTGGGTGTTCAGGGTGAGGAACGCGGTGGCGGCCACCCTGCCGGTCCCGTCGCGTCCGACGAGGAGGCGGGTACGGCCCTCGGCCATGGCGACCATGTGCTTGACCAGCTCGGGGCGGATGTCCTCCCGGGTCGCCGGCGGGACGAAGCCCACGGAGCCGCCCGCGTTGGTGACGTCGGTCCACAGGTCGAGTACGCCGTCGCGCAGGTCCGGGGTGAGGGCGGGATCGAGGGTGAAGGTAAGGGACACGTGCCCATCGTAACCATTACGCGAGTGCCTGGGTCGCCACTTTCAGATCGGAGACCAGGCCTTGGTAGGCCCCGTCCCGGTCCTCGGCCCGCAGCACCGCCGACGGGTGCACGGTCGGCACCAGCCGTTCCGGACGCCCGTGGATCTCCTCCTCCAGCACCGTGCCGCGCACCTGCGTGACCCGGAACGAGGAGCCGAGCAGCGCCTTGCCGGCCGTCGCGCCGAGCACCACGATCAGTTCGGGCTCCACCTGGGCCAGCTCGGCGGCCAGCCAGGGCCCGCAGGCGGTCGTCTCGCGCAGGGTGGGCGCCTTGTGGATGCGGCGCTTGCGGGGTTCGGCCCGCGTGAACTTGAAGTGCTTGACGGCGTTCGTGACGTAGGCGTCCGCCGGGTCGAGGCCGGCCTCCGCCAGCGCCCGGTCGAGGAGCCGGCCGGCGGGGCCGACGAAGGGTTCGCCCTGCCGGTCCTCCTGGTCACCGGGCTGCTCACCGACGAGCATGAGACGAGCGGTCGCCTTGCCGGCGCCGAAGACTGTCTGGGTGGCGTCCCTGTGCAGGGGGCAGCCGCGGCAGCCCGCGGCGGCTTTGCGGAGGGCGGGGAGGCCGCCGCGCCTTGGAACGAAGGGTTCGGCAGTGTAAGCGTCCTCGGTACCGGCCATGCGGTGCGGGTACCCGCCGTTGTCCTGCGGACCCGTGCCGGGTGCGGCTGGGTGGGGGGTTGCTCGCGCAGTTCCCCGCGCCCCTTGAGTACGTGCGCTGAACGCCCCTGAAAGGGGCGCGGGGAACTGCGCGACCAGCCCCCACGCGCCCGCACCCGAAGAACAACCGGAAACGTCACACCCGCATCGGCTGCGGAGACTCCCGGCGCCCCGCGTCGGGACCGTCGTACTCCCGAAGGACCTCGTACCGCGTGTTCCGTTCCACCGGCCGGAACCCGGCGTCGCGGATCAGGTCGAGCAGGTCCTGGCGCGTCAGCTTGTTCGGCGTGCCGAAGTCGTCCGCGTCGTGCGTGATCTTGTACTCGACGACCGAGCCGTCCATGTCGTCGGCGCCGTGCTGCAGGGCCAGCTGCGCGGTCTGGACGCCGTGCATGACCCAGAAGACCTTGACGTGCGGGACGTTGTCGAACAGCAGTCGCGACACCGCGAACGTCTTCAGCGCCTCCGCGCCGGTCGCCATCTGCGTACGGGCCTGGAGGCGGTTCCTGACCTTGCCGTCCTTCAGGTCCACGAAGTCGTGCTGGTAGCGCAGCGGGATGAAGACCTGGAAGCCGCCCGTCTCGTCCTGGAGCTCGCGCAGCCGCAGCACGTGGTCCACGCGGTGGCGCGGCTCCTCGATGTGGCCGTAGAGCATGGTGCACGGGGTCTTCAGACCCTTCTCGTGCGCCAGGCGGTGAATGCGCGACCAGTCCTCCCAGTGGGTGCGGTGGTCGACGATGTGCTGCCGCACCTCCCAGTCGAAGATCTCGGCGCCGCCGCCGGTCAGGGACTCCAGACCGGCGTCGATCAGCTCGTCGAGGATGTCGGAGGCGGACATCCCGGAGATGGTCTCGAAGTGGTGGATCTCGGTGGCCGTGAAGGCCTTGAGCGACACGTCCGGCAGCGCGGCCTTCAGCTCCCGCAGTGAGCGCGGGTAGTAGCGCCACGGCAGGTTCGGGTGCAGGCCGTTGACGATGTGCAGCTCGGTGAGGTTCTCGCCCTCCATCTCCTTGGCGAGCTTCACCGCCTCCTCGATGCGCATCGTGTACGCGTCCTTCTCCCCCGGCTTGCGCTGGAAGGAGCAGTACGCGCAGGACGCGGTGCACACGTTGGTCATGTTGAGGTGGCGGTTGACGTTGAAGTGGACGACGTCGCCGTTCAGCCGCGTCCGCACCTCGTGCGCGAGGCCGCCGAGCCAGGCCAGGTCGTCCGACTCGTACAGCGCGATGCCGTCCTCGCGGGTCAGCCGCTCCCCGGAGCGGACCTTCTGCTCCAGCTCCCGCTTGAGCCCGGCGTCCATGCGATACCTCTTTCTGAGACTGACTCGTAAACCGTACGCCCCGGCTACTGGACCTCTTCCGGCAGCTCGCCCACCCGGTTCTCCCACTTGGTGGAGAGCACGATGGTGGTACGGGTCCTGGAGACGCCCTTGGTGCCCGACAGGCGCCGGATGATGCTCTCCAGGCCGTCCACGTCGGCCGCGCGCACCTTGAGCATGTAGGAGTCGTCGCCGGCGATGAACCAGCAGTCCTCGATCTCCCGCAGCTCCCGCAGCCGCTGCGCCACGTCCTCGTGGTCGGCCGCGTCGGAGAGCGAGACGCCGATGAGGGCGGTGACGCCGAGGCCGAGCGAGGCGGCGTCCACGGTGGCCCGGTAGCCGGTGATGACACCGGCCGCCTCCAGCCGGTTGATGCGGTCGGTGACGCTGGGTCCCGACAGTCCGACGAGGCGCCCCAGCTCCGCGTACGAGGCCCGGCCGTTCTCCCTCAGGGCCTGGATGAGCTGCCTGTCCACCGCGTCCATGCGATCGAAGCCTTCCACTGAAGAGTTCTGAAGATGTGGGTAACAAACGTGTGGGGGGAGGTGGTGCTCAGGTGGTGGGGCGGGCCCCGCCGAGGTCGCCGCTCCAGCGGCGGTAGAGGCCGTGCCCGACGCCCGCCGCGTCGAGGACGCGTCCGGCGACGAAGTCGACCAGGTCCTGGATGTGTGTCGCCCCCGCGTAGAAGGCCGGCGAGGCGGGCACCACGATCGCGCCCGCGTCGTCCAGTGTCACCAGGTGCCTGAGGGTCCGGCCGTCCAGCGGGGTCTCCCGTACGGCCACGACCAGTGTGCGGCGCTCCTTCAGGGTCACGCTCGCCGACCGCTGCAACAGGTCCTTCGACAGCCCGAGGGCGACACCCGCCACGCAGGCCGTCGACGCGGGCACGATCAGCATGCCCTTGACGGGGTACGACCCGGAGGACGGCCCGGCCGCGAGGTCACCCGCGCTCCAGTGCCGTACCCGGTCGCCACAGACGTCCACGTCGAACGTGTCCGGCTTGCCGTCGGCCCCGCGCGCGAGCCAGGCGCGCAGGTCGTCCCGCCAGTGGGCGTCGCGGAAGGAGATGCCGGTCTCGTCGAGCAGGGTGAGCCGCGAGGCCCGGCTGACCACCAGGTCGACGCTCTCGCCGGCGGCGAGCAGCGCACGCAGCACCGCTGCCGCGTAGGGCGTACCGGACGCCCCCGACACCCCCACGATCCAAGGCGTGCGCTGCGTCTGTCCTGGCTTCATGATGCCGAGCCTAGTCGCAGGCTCAGGGTTTCAGACCGTGAGCCCCCGCACCAGCAGGTCGAGCAGCGCGCACACGAACAGGGCGATGCCGATGAAGCCGTTGACCGAGAAGAACGCCCTGTTCAGCCGGGACAGATCCGTCGGCCGCACGATGGTGTGCTCGTAGACGAAGGCACCGGCGACGATCAGCAGGCCGAGCCAGAAGAAGACACCGGCGCCGGTGGCGACGGCGTACCAGACGAACAGGGCCGTGGTGACGGTGTGGCAGGCGCGGGCGCCCCAGATCGCGGCCGGGACGCCGAAGCGGGCCGGGACCGACTTCACGCCGACCTGCCGGTCGGTCTCGACGTCCTGGCAGGCGTAGATCAGGTCGAAGCCGCCGATCCAGATGCCGACCGCGAGGCCGAGGATCACGGCCTCCCAGGACCACTCACCGGTGATCGCCAGCCAGCCGCCGATCGGGCCCATGGCCTGCGCGAGACCCAGGATGGCCTGCGGGAAGTTCGTGAACCGCTTGCCGTACGGGTAGACCACCATGGGGACGACGGCGATGGGGGCGAGGGCGAGGCAGAGCGGGTTGAGCAGGGCCGCCGCGCCCAGGAAGACGACCAGGGCGATCAGCGCGCCGGTCCAGGCGTGCTTGACCGACATGGCGCCGGTGACCAGTTCGCGGTGGGCGGTGCGCGGGTTGCGGGCGTCGATCTCGCGGTCGATGATCCGGTTGACCGCCATCGCGAAGGTGCGCAGGCCGACCATGGCGACGGTGACCAGGAGCAGCCGGCCCCAGTGGATGTTCTCGTCCCACTCGTACATCGCGGTGAGGGCGGCGATGTAGGCGAAGGGCAGGGCGAAGACCGAGTGCTCGATCATCACCAGGCGCAGGAACGCCTTGGTGCGCCCCGGCTGCTGCGGCAGCGCGGCGGAAGCCGACGTCACAGTCCGTACTCCTTCCAGCGGCGGTCGACCTTCGCCGCCGTCTCCGGGTCGGACAGCACCATGTCCGGCCAGCCCCCGTCCCGCGTGTACCCCTCCTCGGGCAGCTTCTTCGTGGCGTCGATGCCGGCCTTGCCGCCCCAGAACTGCTGGTAGGAGGCGTGGTCGAGGTGGTCGACCGGGCCTTCGACGACGGTGAGGTCACGGGCGTAGTCGGTGTTGCCGAGGGCCCGCCAGGCGACCTCGTGCAGGTCGTGGACGTCGCAGTCGGAGTCGACGACCACGATCAGCTTGGTCAGGGACATCATGTGGGCGCCCCAGATGGCGTGCATCACCTTCTGGGCGTGCTTGGGGTACTTCTTGTCGATCGAGACGATCGCGCAGTTGTGGAAACCGCCGGCCTCGGGAAGGTGGTAGTCCACGATGTCCGGGACGATGATCTTGAGGAGCGGGAGGAAGAAGCGCTCCGTGGCCCGGCCCAGCGGGCCGTCCTCCGTCGGCGGCCGCCCGACCACGATCGACTGGAGCAGCGGACGCTTCCGCATCGTCACGCAGTCGATCTTCAGGGCGGGGAAGGGCTCCTGCGGGGTGTAGAAGCCGGTGTGGTCGCCGAAGGGGCCCTCGGGGAGCATCTCGCCGGGCTCCAGCCAGCCCTCGATGACGACCTCGGCCTGCGCGGGGACCTGGAGGGGGACGGTCTTGCAGTCGACCATCTCGATCCGCTTGCCCTGCAGGAACCCGGCGAACAGGTACTCGTCGATGTCGCCGGGCAGCGGGGCGGTGGAGGCGTACGTCACGGCGGGCGGGCAGCCGAAGGCGATGGCGACGGGCAGCCGCTCACCCCTCCTGGCCGCCACCTGGTAGTGGTTCCGGCTGTCCTTGTGGATCTGCCAGTGCATGCCGATGGTGCGCTTGTCGTGGCGCTGGAGGCGGTAGAGGCCCAGGTTGCGGATGCCCGTCTCCGGGTCCTTGGTGTGGGTGAGCCCGAGGTTGAAGAAGGAGCCGCCGTCGTCGGGCCAGGTGAAGAGCGCGGGGAGCCGGTCGAGGTCCACGTCGTCGCCGGTGAGGACGACCTCCTGGACCGGCGCGCTGTCGCCCTTGACCTTCTTCGGCGGTACGTGCGTCATCGCGCCGAGCTTGCCGAAGGCCTCGCGCATGCCGACGAAGCCCTGCGGCAGCTCGGGCTTCAGCAGCCCGCCGATCTTGTCCGAGATGTCGGAGTACGACTTCAGACCGAGGGCCTTGAGCAGGCGCCGGTCGGTACCGAAGACGTTCATCGCGAGGGGCATGTCGGAGCCCTTCACGTTCTCGAAGAGCAGGGCGGGACCGCCGGCCTTGTTCACCCGGTCGACGATCTCCCCGACCTCCAGGTACGGGTCCACCTCGGCCTTGACGCGCTTGAGGTCGCCCTCGCGGTCCAGAGCCCTGAGCAGGGAGCGAAGATCGTCGTAAGCCATGCGGTCCAGTATCCCCGAGCGGCTACCCTGGGCCTGTACCGACCCTGTACCCCACCGCTTTCGCTGGAGAGGCTCCATGCTTCGGGTGCTGATGTTCCTGATCCCACTGGCATTGAGCGTCTACGCGTTCATCGACTGCATCAGCACGAAGGACAGCGACATCCGGCACATGCCGAAGCCGCTGTGGGCGATCCTGGTGCTGCTCTTCCCGCTGGTGGGCTCGATCTCCTGGCTCATCGCCGGCAAGAAGCGGCAGGCGTCGGGCGCGTCGCCGTGGCAGGGCGGCGGGCGGCGGCAGTTCGTCGCGCCGGACGACAATCCGGAGTTCTTGAAGTCCCTGGGCGACCAGCCCGGCGACGCGGACGAGGGCCGGGGCGAGACCGGCCCGCGGGACACCGGCCGGACCGGCTCCGAAGACGAAGAGGACCGCAGGGGCGACAAGCGGGACGAGGCCTGAGCCTTCCCGATCCTTTCCGCCGTCAGATCCTGGTCCAGCGCTGGGAGGCGGAGCCGGTGCAGGTCGTGGTCGTCAGACCGATCCTGGACGCCCGGCGGTTGAGGTCGAGGCAGCCCCCGGTGGTGAGGTTCCTGAGCGAGCCGCCGGCCCCCTCCTTCCACTCTCCCCCCGCCTGGCCGCAGGCGGCCCTGATGAGCCAGGCGTTCGCGCTCCTGGAGTGGATGCAGTCGGCCGTTCCCACGTTGAGCATCCTGAAGGCGCCGTCCGAGGTGCTCTGGAAGCGGAAGACGGCGAGGTCGCCGGAGCAGTTCCCGTCGTCGATGGGGCGGCCGACGTACATGCACTTTCCGCTCGACCCGTTCTTCAGCATGAACGTGCCCGACGGGGCCCCGCCGCCCCCGGAACCGCCGTCCCCGGAACCGCCGCCGTCGGAACCGCCCGACCCGGACCCGGAGGACCCACCCGAACCGGACGAGCCTCCCGTGCTCGACGATCCGCCCGAACCTGAGGACCCGCCGGACCCGGAGGAGCCGCCGGAGCCGGAGCCCTCGCCGACCGCCCCTCCCACGACAGCCGCGTCCCCGCCCCCGCCGGGCGCGGCGCCGCCGTCGTCCTTCTCGCCGCCCTTGCCCTTGCCGCCCCCGCCCTTCTCCTTCTCCTCCTCCTTCTCCTTCTCCTTCTCGTCGCCGGGGCTGCCGGAAGCGGAGGCGCTCGGCCCGGACGTGCCGGTGGCGGAGTCCTCGGGGCCCGGGACGGCGGAACCGGTGGCTGTGGGCGGTGCACCCGCGTTCCGGCCCTTGTCCGAGTCGTCCATCACGTAGGGCAGCAACGTGAGACCGAGCGTGGTCCCCGTCACGACGACCGGCACCACGAACGCCAGGACCTTCGTACGGCCGCGCCGCTCACGCTTCTCGGGCTGCCCGCCCGGGACCACGGCCGGCAGGGACGGTGCCTCCTCGTGCGGCTCGGGCGGTTCCCCCGGCTCCGGAACCGTCGAGGCGAAGGCCGCCCGCTCGGCCAGCGGGCCGCTCACCGCCTCGGGCCAGAACGGTGCGGTGAAAGGCCCGTGCCGCTCCGCGATCTCCACCAGTCCGGCCGCCGTCGGCCGGCCCTCGTGGTCCTTGTCGAGGCAGGACGCGACGACGTCGGCCAGCTCGGCGTCCAGGTCCCGCAGCGGCTGGAGGTCGGGCTCCTCGTGCACGATGCGGTACAGCACGGCGTGCCCGGACTCGTCGCCGAAGGGCGGCCGGCCGGAGGCCGCGTACGCGAGGACAGAGCCCAGCGCGAACACGTCGACGACGCCGCTGGACGCCCGTTTCCCGGATGCCTGCTCGGGCGACATGTAGGCGGGCGTGCCCACCACCATGCCGGTCCTGGTCAGCTGGCTCTGCTCGGCGGCCCGGGCGACGCCGAAGTCGATGAGGGTGAGGCCGTCCAGGGTCAGCATGACGTTGGACGGCTTCAGATCCCGGTGCACCATGTCCAGGGCGTGCACCGACGCCAGCGCTCTGGCGGCCTCGCGCAGGATCAGCCACAGTGCCTCGGCGGGCAGAGGGCCGTGCAGGTCGACGGCCTCGCGCAGGGTGATGCCGGGCACGTAGGCGGTGGCGAACCACGGCGGCCGGGCGTCCCGGTCTCCCGCGAGCAGCGGCGCGGTGGCCTCGTCGGGCAGCCGGGAGAGGTTGTCCAGCTCGTGTCCGAAGCGGCGCAGGAAGTCCTTGTCCTCGCCGGCGACCGAGGGCAGCACCTGCTTGACGGCCGCGTACCGTCCCTCGTGGACGCCGAGGTAGACGCGGCCCATACCACCGGCCCCGAGCCGTCCCAGCAGCGGGATCGGTCCGATCCGGCGCGGGTCGTCGTCCTCCAACGGCTCGGCACCACTGCCCGTGAGGCCGGATACGGCTTCCCCGCTCAACTCTCTCCCCGTTCACCTGTCGCCGCGAGCGCCCGTGGGCCGTCACGGCACTCACGGGAAGCTACATCTTTAGCACGGCGCCCCCAAGTACGGTGCTGTATAGGTCTGGTGAAATGGCGTCACCTCGCCGGGGTGAAGAAGTTGACCAGGTTGCCGTCGGGGTCGCGGAACAGGAACGCACGGTTGCCCCAGGGCATCGTCGTGGGCTCCTTGACGATGTCGTCCACGAAGCCGGCCAGGTTGCGGTGCACGCCGTCCACGTCGTCGACGCGGAACTCGATGATGACGCTGCGGTTGTCGGCCGGGTGGGCGGAGCCGGGGGCGAAGAGCGGCACCGTCCGGGTGCCGCCGATCGCGAGGGTGCCGGAGCCGGTACGGATTTCGGCGAAGTCCCTCGGTGGCCCAGTTCGCGCGGATACCGGTGGCGCGTTCGTAGAAGTCGACGAGGCGGGCGACGTCGCCGGTGATGACGCGGATCGAGACGAGGTTCATGGGTGGGCTCCTGTTCGGCCGGGTCTTTCGTGACCGCACGCTAGGAGCGATGTAGGTCACCGGCCGACCGCCGTGGCCGCGGCGACGGTGAGACAGGGGCGCCCGGTACCGCGCTCGCCGCGTACACGGCGGGCAGCGCGTACGCCAACCACCTGGACGCCGAGACCGGCACGATCGCCCCGGGCTACCTCGCGGACCTCGTGGTCCTCGACCGGGACCCGTTCGCCGGGCCCGCGGAGGAGATCGGGGCGACCCGGGTGGCGGAGACCTTCGTGGGCGGGCGGCGGGTGTACGGGTGAGCCTCCGGCTACCGCAGGGTCACTCGTCTTCGAAGATCGCCTCGGCCGTGGGCGCGGTGACGGCTCGGGCGAGCCAGTGGCGGAGGACCTCGGGGTCACCGCAGGCCGTGATGCGTCCGCGCACGTCGTCGGAGACGTCGAGGCCGCGCTGCTCCAGGACGATGAGGATGTCCTCGGCGCCTCGCTGGGCTCGGCCCTCGTCCCGGATCTCTTCGGAGATGTACGACTTGTAGAAGGAGAGGTCCACGGCCACCAGGTTCCTCCAGAGGCGATTGGCCGGGCGGTTGCCCAGGCCCTGTGCGGTGAATTCGATGATGGGGTCCGCGACGTCTTCCGGCGCGTCCCGCAACGCGGTGGACAGGGTCTTCAGTATCTCATTGATGACCGGTTCGGCAGCGTGTGTGATGGCCGCCAGGCTGGCAAGGGCCAGGTCGGCGCGGGCCTCCTCCGGATCGGTGATCACCGGCATGTTGTGCGGGCCGGCGACCACGGGCCGCAGGGTGAGGGTGGGCAGTTGGGGCGGTCCGCTGCTCACCGCCCGCTGGGCCCATTTGGCCGTGGTGTGGTCCTGGCAGACGACCAGGAGGGCTGCGGGCAGCCGGTACTTCGTCCACAGGTACGCGACGTAGTACGCCCAGCTCGCCGGCTTGTCCGGGTCCCTCTTTCCCTGGGCCTCGACGGCCAGGAGGAACGGGCCCTGTTCCGCGGTCTCGAAGCGCAGCAGCGTGTCCACGCGGCGTTCGACGGGGTCGGTCTCGGTGAGGTCGGTCGGCAGGGCTGTCGCCCCGATGGGTCTGGGGACGTCGATGCCGAGGAAGCCTGAGACACGGCTGAAGAGTCCCGGGTCGTGCCGGAAGATGCGGTGCATCGCCTCGTGGGACGAGCTGACCATGGGCGTCCTTGCTGCTTGCTGGTTGCTGGTTCAGGAGTGACGGGCGGCTGTCGCGCGGCAGTCGCGGCAGCGGTCCTCCGTTTCGGGGGCGCGGAAGCCTCGGTCACAGCCGTCGCAGTTGCGCACCGGGTGGCGGACGGGTGGGGGCGTGTCGGTCACCGGGGTGGCGCGGAACGGTGCCGGGGGTGGCAGCCGGTCGGTGAGGCGGTGGGCCAGGAGGGCGGCCGGGCGGTGCAGGGGCTCGTCGGGCAGGCCTGCGGTCAGGGCGTGGCGTACGGCTGTGGAGCGGATGTCCCGCTCCAGCCAGGCGGCGACGCCGGGTGCCAGGTGGGCGGTGTCGGTGGCGGAGAGCACCAGCCGGGAGTCGTGTCGTCGCAGGTCGGCGAGGAGGTCGACGGCGGTCTGGAGGAGCGCGGGGGCCTTGCAGCTGGGCTGCGGTACGGCGGGGAGCGCCTTGCGTCCCGTACGGCGAGGGTGGGCCGCGCGCTCGGCCCTTGCCGGACGCGGCTGCGGAGCGGGGCAGTCGACGCCCGCTGCCCGGCGCCGGGGCCGGGGATCGTTGCAGGAGACGGTACGGGTGAGGATGCGGCCGTCGGCCGAACGCTCGCGGTCCCGGCGGAGGTAGCCGTACTCCTCCAGCTCGCGCAGGGCGGCGCTGATTCGGGTCGCGCCCTCCTTGAAGCGGGCGGCCAGGCTCTTGATGTCCACGGGGGTGCCGCCGCGCACCGACTGGATGTACAGGCCCAGGCCGATCGCCAGCAGGGAGAGGTGCGGGTGCTGGGCCAGGTGGTTGCCGACCACCGTGAAGTTGGCGGTGTGGCGGACGTGCTCGTGGATGACACCGGAACAGGGACGCTTGCCGTCAACGACGGACTGAGCGCGCGAGGGCGCGGTAAGGTCGGAAGTACCCATCAGGAAGCTCTTCTCTTCCTCGTTGGTCAGGCCCTCGTGGGGATCGCTAGTCCCCCCGGGGGCTGACATATGTCAGCGGTTAATGCGCTGAGCGTAAGGGAGTTGGGGCCCACCAAAGCCAGCCCAACCGGCGATGTTCACCCAGGCGAGTGAGTCGACGCCGGGCGCGACGGGAGGGAGGGGTGGGGCTTGGTCGGGTACTTTCTCTCCCAGGGGTACTTCTTGGTTGGTCGCCGGAGTTACCGCAGCACGAAGAAGCGGGTTGCGGTGAACGCGGACCAGGCGGCGCGGCCGACGACCAGGACCGGGCCGTCAGGGTTCTTGCTGTCGCGGACGGGGACGACGCCGGGGAAATCTGGGGCTACCTCGATGCAGTTGCCGCCGTTGTCGCCGCTGTAGCTGCTCTTGATCCAGGTCGCCGCGCTGAACTCGTGCCTGTCCATCCTGCTGGTACCCCTCCAACGCGTCACTGATCAGAGCGGCGGACTCGGGAGCTGACGGAGCATCCGCCCTGAGCACATCGTACGTCTGACTGTGCCTCCTGAAGAGGGCCGGATCGTCGATGAAGTGCCCTCGGTCCAGCGACTCCGAGTACACCCACCGCTGCCCGTTGGGAAGCTCGATCAACGACATGGAGGCGTTGGGCCGAATCAGTGCTGATAGGTCCGCAGGGGCAATCTGTACACGGATGTTGGGACGACGCCCGATGGCCAGCAGGTGTGCGCACTGACCGTGCATGACCGCCGGGCCACCGATGACGGTGCGCAGGCAACTCTCGTCCAGCACGGCGTGGTACGCCGGGCCGCCTCCATCGAGTAGCCGCCGCTGACGGCTCATACGAGCCCGCACGCGTTCCTCCGCCTCGTCGGGGCCGACCACCCGCAGGAACAGGGCACGGGCGTACTCCTCGGTCTGCAACAGCCCCGGGAAGACGCGGTCCTGGTACTCCCGCAGAACCACCGCCTGCGCGTCCATGTCGGCCCGCCGCTGGAACCAGTCCGGATGCTCCACCGCCGGATACCAGTCGATCCGCCCCCACAACCTCCCCAACACCCCACCCGCACCCAGCAACTCGTCGCACACCTTCGCGAACGTGTCCTGCGGGACCCGCGACCCCGCCTCCACCCGCGCCACGTGCGAGCGGTCGCACGGGATGCGCACCGCCAGTCCCTCCTGCGTGAGCCCGGCGGCCTCCCGGAAGTGCCGCAGTACCTCGCCGAACACGGCGGCCGTACTCGCCCCCGACCCCTCGGCGTTGCGTCGCCCCACGGTCCCCGCCTCCCCTTCGTGACAGTGCGCCAGTGTCACGCGTCGAGCATTGATACCGACGATTCCCGTGAGTAACCCTCGTTACACCCAGAGTCACGGAGAGGTGGAGCCGATGGAACGCGACGAGCGGCTGAGCGCGGCGGTGCGGGCGGCCAACGACCGTTCGCTGAACGACTTGTTGACGGCGCGGACCCTGGTGTCCCTGCCGCCACCGCCCGAACCGGTGCCCGACTGCGAACCCTGCGCGGAACTGGCCGGCCTGCGCGCCCACGCCCGAGCCGTCGGTGACGGCAGCGCCGAGACCGACGCCGATGTGCTGCTGTCCCGGCACCAGCGGCGGGACCACGGCGAGCGCCGGGTCTTCCGGTACGTACCGTTCACGATCGTCCAGGACCAGTCCGCCCTCCCGGAGTACCAGGCCCGCTGCGTGGCCGGCGACGACGCGGACTGCGGAGCCACTTCGGGACCGTGCCCGACCCCGACGGACGTCGAGGAATGGCAGCGCAGGCACACCCAGGAGACCCGGCACACCCGCTACCGGCGCTGCTTCGCGGACTACGCGGTACTGGAGTGCCGGCTCTGAGCACCGCGCATAAGCTGCGGGCCGATGAACACCGACGACCGCCGCCGCCGTCTCCGTACCGTCGACCTGGCCCGCCCGGCAGGGCTGTCGACGCAGCAGATCCGCAACTACGAGGACGCGGGCATCCTTCCCCCGGCCGGGCGGACCGAGTCCGGGTACCGGGTCTTCGGCGAGCGGCACCGGCAGGCGCTGCTGACGTACCGGGCGTTGCGGCCGGGGTACGGGCCGGTGACGGCGACGCGGGTCATGCGGGCCGTGCACGAGGGGGACGTTCCCGGTGCGCTCGCCCTCGTCGACGCCGCGCACGCCGCCCTGCACGAGGAGCGGGTCTCGCTGCGGGCCGCGCGCGAGGCGCTGGAGGCGCTTGCCGGGCAGGGTGCGGAAGCGGTGACGGGCTCCGGTGGTCTGCGCATCGGTGAGGTGGCCGCGCTGGTCGGCGTACGGACGTCCGCGCTGCGGGTGTGGGAGGCGGCGGGGCTGCTCGCGCCCGCGCGGGAGCGGGGCACGGAATACCGCGTGTACGGGCCCGCCGACGTGCGCGACGCACGGGTCGTGCGCACGCTGCGCCGCAGTCACTACCTGTTCGACCAGATCCGGCCCGTCCTGGACGGCCTGCGTAGGGAGGGCGGCGGCGAGGCGCTGCGGACGGCGATCGCCGCCCGGGAGCAGGCGATCACCGCCCGCACGCGGGCCGCCCTCGACGGTGCCGGCCGGCTGCACACGTATCTGACTTGCACCGAGGGCACCCTGCGTGGTTAATGGATCACTCACTGACGGCTCATCAGCCGACGGAGGGTCAGGAGAGCGATGGAGAGCACCCCGCACCAGGAGTTCCAGCCACCGGGCGGCCAAGGATTCCAGCCACCCGTCCAGAGAACCCAGCCACCGGGTCAGTACGACATCCCTCCACCGCCCGCCGTGCCACCGCGGAGCGTACGGGCCATCGACCTCCAGGTCGGCAAGCGGCTGCTGTGGGTCGGCGCGGCGGCGTACCCCCTGCAGAACATCACCCGGGTCTACACCTTCACCATGACGCCCCGGCGCAAGGAAGCCACGCTGCGGTTCCTGAAGCGCACGGCGCTGATCCTGTCGGTGGCCTTCGCGCTGACGATCGTCGCCGGACTGACGGCGATCGCGGACAGCTCGACGGCGGGCGGCATCCTCACCCTCGTGTGGATAGGGGCCATCGCGGCGCTGGTGTTCAGCATCGTGGAGCTGTTCTCCGTGCTGACGGCACCGGCCCAGTACGTCCTGGCGGTGGAGACGTCCGGGCCGTCGATCGCGATGGTGACCAGTGCCGACCCGCACCACCTCGACCGGCTCGTCGCGCCCATCGTGCAGGCCATCGAGAACCCCGAGGCGGAGTTCCACGTCAAGGTGGAGCAGCTCCTGGTCAATCCCAAGAACTACTACTTCGGCGACAACGTCAACATGTACGGCGGATCTGGAAACGTAGGGGTGGGACACTCATGAGCGGCGACAACTACTACTTCGGCGACAGCGTCTCGATGCACGGCGGTCGCGGCAACACCGGCATCGTCAAGAACCAGGCGGCGCCCGCAGGGGCCGAGGCGTCGCCCGCGCTGGAGGCGGCGATCCAGCAACTCGTCGAGCTGGTGGGCGAGCTGCGCGCACAGGTGCCGCCGGCCAGCGCGCAGTCCATCGACGACTGCCTGCCGGACATCACCGCACCGACCGGTGTCGAGCCGCAGCAGCGGCACCGCGCGCTGATGGCGGTCGCGGGCATCGCCGCCACGGTGGGAGCGGTCGGCCAGCCCGTCGTCGAGGCCGTGAACAGCGTCCTGGCGCTGCTCGGCGGCTGACCGCGCGGCCCCCGTACCGCCGTTCGAGGGGCCATCCGTTTCGTTGAACCCTGCCGACACACCATGTGCGCGGTCGCGGGCACGGCATTCCCTTGGTCGGGTCTGTTACATCTGCGAACGGAGACCCCTCGTGCGACTGACCGACATCCACCGCTGCGAGATCCGGCCCGGGCGCCTCGTCGAGTGGACGCTCAGTCCGGCGACCGTCGAGGTCGCGGCAGGGCTGCCCGAGGACGCGCGGCCACCGGCGTACATCCAGGAGTCGCACATCCGGACGGCCCGGTCGGTGCGCGACGACGGTCTGTTCGTGCCGACCTGGCTGGGCGCGGCCTTCGACCTGCCGGGACCGGTCGACCTCGACGTGCTCCAGGAGGCGCTGCGCGCCTGGACCCTGCGGCACGAGACGCTGCGCAGCGGCTTCCGGTGGGGCGGCGCGGAGGGTGAGCAGATGCGGCGGTTCACCCTCGACGCGGACGCCGTGTCCCTGCACCGCGAGGACGTCGGCGACTTCCCGGACGCGACGGAACTGTCCCGTCACCTCCAGGACCGGTTCGACCGGGTCGCGGACGCGCTGAGCTGGCCCAACCTCATCTACACGGCGGTCGTCCGCGACGACGGCGTCAGCGTCTACATGGCCTTCGACCACAGCAACGTCGACGCCTACTCGATCTACCGCATCCCCGCCGAGGTCGAGGAGCTGTACGCGGCCGGTGTCGCCGGACGGACGGTGCCCCGGCCCCGGGTGGGGAGTTACGTCGACTTCTGCGAGGCCGAGCGGGCGGACGCCGACCGGATCGACGGCGGCCACGACATCGTCGCCCGCTGGCGGGAGTTCATCCGGCGCTGCGACGGGCGGCTGCCGTCCTTCCCCGTCGACCTCGGCCTGGAGCCGGGCGGCCCGCTGCCCGAGCAGAAGCTGCTGCGCGAGCCGCTGGTGGGCGCGGCCGACGCCGCCGCGTTCGAGGCGTACTGCCGTCCCTACGGCGGCAGCCTGGTCGGTGTCCTGGCCGCGACCGCCCTGGCCGTCCGTGAGATCGGCGGGGAGTCGGTCTACCGCACCGTCGTACCGTTCCACACCCGGTCGCGGTCGCAGTGGTCGGAGTCGGTGGGCTGGTACGTGGGCGGCGCGCCGATCGAGGTCCCGGTGACGGGCGCCGGCGACTTCGCGGGCGCCCTGCGCACCGTACGCGCCGAACTCCAGGCCAACCGGCGGATGTCCCGCATGCCGATCGACCGGGTGCTGCGCCTGCTCGGCACGGACTTCCGGCCGACCTCGCCCGACCTGTACTCGATCGTGTCGTACGTCGACGCCCGCGACGTCCCCGGCGCGGGCCACTGGTCGGACCAGACGGCGTACGCGCTGCTGCGGGTCTCGTACGGCGACCAGGTCTGCGCCTGGGTCACCCGGCTCCCGGAGGGCCTGTGGTTCGCCGCCCGCTACCCGGACACCGACGTCGCCCACAAGAACCTGAGCCTGTACGTGGAGCGGCTGCGGGACGTCGTCACGAGCGTCGCCCGCCGGCGCCCCTAGGGCACCGGCGGGGTCCTCCTGTCCGGCGGGTCAGAACCCGACGGACTGGAGGGCGCCCAGGCCCACGTCGGCGTAGGAGTGCTTGCCGGAGACGAAGATGTTCACGCCGTAGTAGTTGAACAGCCAGCAGGCGAAGGCGGCCAGGGCCAGGTAGGCGGCCTTGCGGCCCTTCCAGCCGGCGGTGGCGCGGGCGTGCAGGTAGCAGGCGTAGGCGACCCAGGTGATGAAGGACCAGGTCTCCTTGGGGTCCCAGCCCCAGTAGCGGCCCCAGGCGTCGCCCGCCCAGATCGCGCCCGCGATGATCGTGAACGTCCACAGCGGGAAGACGGCGGCGTTGACGCGGTAGGCGAACTTGTCGAGGGACGCTGCGGAGGGCAGGCGGTCCAGGACGGAGTCGGCGAAGCGGCCGGGGGTGCCGCCGGAGGCGAGCTTGTTCTCGTAGCCGTCCTTGAACAGGTACAGGATCGTGGAGACCGCGCCGACGTAGAAGACCGCGCCGCAGAAGATCGCCGTGGAGACGTGGATGTACAGCCAGTACGAGTGCAGCGCGGGGACGAGCTGGTCGCTGGCGGTGTACAGGACCGTGACGGCGAGGCCGAGGTCGAGCAGGACCGTGGTGGTCAGCGGCAGGCCGAGCCAGCGGACGTTCTTCTTCAGGGCGAGCAGCACGAGGTACACGCCGACGGCGGTCGTCGTGAAGGTGATGTTGAACTCGTACATGTTGCCCCACGGCGCCCGCTTCACGGACAGCGCGCGGGCGATCACACCGGCGGCCTCGAGGGCGAAGGCGAGCACGGTGAGGGAGATGGCGATCCGGCCGTACAGGTCGCCCTTCTCGGTGCCGCCGTGCGCGCCGGGACCGTCGGGCACGTCGCGGGAGCCGGTGGCGGCACGCACCACGACCTTCGGCCGCTCCAGTACGGCGGTGCCGCCGGCCTTGTTGACGGTGACGGCCGGGGCGGTCTTCGTCTTCGCCGCCGCCTCGCCGTCCGAGGTGAGCGCCGCGGCGGTGCGGCCGACCTTGCTGCGGCTGCCGAAGAGCCACTCGGCGATGTAGGCGAAGAACGCCAGCGTGTAGACGGCCATCGCGGAGTAGATCAGCGTGTTGCTGATGTTCGCGAGGTTCTCGTTGGTCGCGGCGGCCAGCGTGGTTGCGGCCTCGGTTGCGGCGGCGAGAGTCACTTCTCAGACCCTTCGGCAGATACGACGTGGGTGTCGGGGGAATCGGGGGTGTCGTCGTCGTTCTTCGGCTCGTACAGGACCCCGGCGAGGTCGCCGAGTTCCTCGGGGACCTTCGCGGACTCGCTGCGTCCGAGGCCGGCCATCTCGACGACCGTGACGCCGTCGTCGCCCTTGACGGCGCGCACCCAGACGCGGCGGCGCTGGATGAACAGGGAGCCGGCCAGACCGAGGATGGCGGCGACGGAACCGGCGAGCGCCCAGCCGCTGGCGGGCTGCCGGGTGACCTGGAAGTTGGCCCACTCCTGGACGCCTTCGAACTTGACGGTGCCGGCGCCGTTCGGGAGGGTCATGGTCTCGCCGGGCTTCAGCAGCTTCTTGAACAGCTCGCCGTCGGAGTCCTTGAACTCCTTCAGCTTGGTCTTGTCGAGCTGGTAGATGCTCTTCGGAATGCCGGCGTCCACACCGAGGTCGCCGTGGTAGGCGGAGAGCGCGAGCACCGGGTTGAGCAGTGCCGGGAAGGTCGAGTACATCGCGCTGCCCTCGCCGCCGTAGGTCGGCACGAAGAACGCGTTGAAGCCGAGCTGCTCCTTCTTCCCGTCGGCGTTGCGGTAGCCGTCGCGGACCATGACGGCGCCGGAGGAGGTGACGTTGGAGTCCAGCGGCAGCAGGGCGGTCGCCCCCTTGTCCATGACGACGTTGCCCTCGGCGTCCTTGATCGTGAGGATCGGCGCGTAGCCGTGGGCGGTGAGGTAGACCTTGGAGCCGTCGATCTCCAGCGGCTTGTTGACCTCGATGACCTTCGACTGCGCGTCGCCGTAGGCGCCCTCGGTGTAGGTGACCTCGGCCTCGTAGACGCGGGGGGTGCCGCGGTTGGGGCCGGTCGCCTCGTAGGTGCCGTGGAAGTCCTTCAGGCTGAAGCTGAAGGGGACCAGGTCGTGGTCCGGGTCGAAGAGGTTGCCGGACTTGAAGTCGTCGTACTGGGTGAGCGTGTTGGAGAAGCCGTCGCCCTCCAGGATCAGCTTGTTGCCCTCGTACTTGAAGAGCTGGCCCCAGGCGAAGGCGATCAGCATCACGATCAGCGCGACGTGGAAGACCAGGTTCCCGGCCTCGCGCAGGTAGCCCTTCTCGGCGGCGACGGCGTCACCGACGAGGTGGGAGCGGAAGCGGCGCTTCTTCAGCAGCTTCAGCGCGGCCTCGCGGACCTCCTCCGGCTCCGCCCCGGTACGCCAGGTGGTGTACGCGGGCAGCCGGGTCAGGCGCCGGGGGGCGCCCGGCGGACGGCCGCGCAGCTGGCCGACGAACTGCCAGGTGCGCGGCACGATGCAGCCGATGAGGGAGACGAACAGCAGGATGTAGATCGCGGAGAACCACACCGAGCTGTAGACGTGGAAGAGGCCGAGCTTGTCGTAGAGGGGCCCGAGGAAGTCGTGGTTCCCGCGGAACTCCTCGACCTTCATCGCGTCGACGCCCTCCTGCGGGATCAGCGATCCCGGGATGGCGCCCAGCGACAGCAGCAGGAGCAGCAGCAGCGCCACCCGCATCGAGGTGAGCTGCCGCCAGAACCAGCGGAACCAGCCGATGAAGCCGAGGGAGGGGAGGTTCGGGGCCTCCTCCTTGGGGGCGGTGGTCAGCTGGGAGCCGGCGGCGCCGAGGTCCTGGTCCTCGCCGGGTGCCGGGGTGCCCTGCGGGGTGCCCGTGGTGGTCTTGCTCATCGGTCAGATCCCTACAGTGAAGCCGTTGGACCAGGTCTGCATGTCCTGCACGATGCTGTCCCAGGCGCCGGTCAGCAGCAGCAGACCGGTCGCGATCATCATGCCGCCGCCGATCCGCATCACCCACACATAGTGGCGCTTGATCCAGCCGAAGGCGCCGAGCGCCTTGCGGAAGGCGACCGCGGCGAGCACGAAGGGCAGGCCGAGGCCCAGGCAGTAGGCGACGGTCAGTATCGCGCCGCGGCCCGCCGTGCCCTGCTGGGAGGAGAGCATCAGCACGGAGGAGAGCGTGGGGCCGATGCAGGGCGTCCAGCCGATGCCGAACAGGGCGCCGAGGACGGGGGCGCCGATCAGGCCGCTGACCGGCTTGCGGTGGAAGCGGAACTCGCGCTGGGTCAGCCAGGGCATCAGGCCCATGAAGAAGACGCCCATGAGGATCATGAAGACGCCCAGCACCTTGTTCAGCACGTCCCGGTTGCCCTGGAGCGTCTCACCGAAGTAGCCGAACAACGCGCCGCTGGAGACGAACACGGCGGTGAAGCCAAGCACGAAGAGGGAGGCGCCGGCGACCATCCGTCCGCGCCGGGCCTCTTGGAGGTCGGTGCCGGTGACGCCGGTCACGTAGGAGAGGTAGCCGGGGACGAGCGGCAGGACGCAGGGCGAGAAGAAGGAGACGAGGCCGCCGAGCAGCGCGATGGGCAGGGCCACCAGCAGGGCGCCGTTGAGCACCGTGCTGTTGCTTCCCGCCACGGCGAGCGTGGACAGTGCGCTCACGTCACTTCTCCGACCCGCCGGAGGTGTCCTTCAGGTACGGCTCCAGCATCTTGCGGAGCTTCTCCTCGCTGAGCGCCTGGAGGGTGCGGGCGGCGACCTTGCCCTCCCGGTCGACGATCAGCGTCGAGGGGATGGCCTGCGGGTTGAGGGTGCCCTTCTCGAAGCGGAGCAGCAGCTTGCCGGCCGGGTCGTACAGGCTCGGGTAGCTGACCCCGAACTCCTCCTCGAAGGCCCGCGCGGGGCCGACGGAGGTGTCGCGGGTGTTGATGCCGAGGAACTGGACGCCCTGGTCCTTGACGTCCTGGTAGACCTTCTCGAAGTTCTTGGCCTCGGCCCGGCAGGGCGGGCACCAGGAGCCCCAGACGTTGAGGACGACGACCTTGCCCTTGTAGTCGTCGATGTCGGCCTGACCGCCGTCGACCGTCTCGCCGGACAGGTCGGGGGCGTCGGCCCGCTCGCCCTTCTTGACGGTGGAGATGCCGTCCGAGCCGGTGACGAAGCCGGTCTGGCCACCGCCGCCCGAGGTGCCGCCGGAGCCGCACGCGGTCACGAGCAGCGCCGAGACCGCCGCTGCGGCGGCGAGGGCGGCGCGACGGCGGACGCGGACGGCGGTGCGGTTCGAGCGGTTCGAGCGCAGGGGGGCGCTGCTGGCGGCACTCATGTGAAAAGTTTCGCATGTCCGTTCCGGGGATCTTGCGCACCCCCCTCGCGGGCGGAAACCCGCATTTCAGGCGGGGTTTCCCGAGGGGGTCGAGGTGCCTGTGCCGGTCCCCTTGAGGAAGGCGTTCCAGCCTCCGGCCGGCCGCTGCCCCACCTCGACGGTGCGGAGCTTCGCGAGCACCTCGGGCTTCTGCACGTCCAGCCAGTCGGTGAACTGGCGGAAGGAGACGAGCCGTATGTCCTCGCCCTTCTCCTTCTCCCGGGCGATGTGCTTGAGGACGTTCTCGACGGCGTCCATGTAGATGCCGCCGTTCCACTCCTCGAAGTGGTTGCCGATGAAGAACGGTGCCCGATTCGTCTCGTATGCACGCTTGAAGCCGGATACGTAGGCGTCGGTGGCCTGTTCGCGCCAGCCGGGGTAGTTGTGGGCGGGCGCCTTGGTGGAGTTGACGGACTGGTTGGCGAGGATGTTGTAGTCCATCGAGAGCACCTCGAAGGAGTGTCCGGGGAAAGGTATCTGTTGGAGGGGCAGGTCCCAGATCCCGTCCTTCTTCGCGGGCCACACCTGACGGCCGCCGGGCGAGGAGGCGTCGTAGCGCCAGCCCAGCTCGCGGGCGGTGGGCAGCAGGTTGTCCTGGCCGAGGAGGCAGGGCGTGCGGCCGCCGACCAGCTCCTTGTCGTAGTCGAAGGGCAGGGCCGGGAGGTCGGTCCAGCCGCTGGTGGTCTTCCACTCCTTCACGAAGGACTTCGCCTGGTCGATCTCGCTGCGCCACTGCGCCGGCGTCCAATTGCCGACGCTGCCGCCGCCGGCGCAGAAGTGCCCGTTGAAGTGGGTGCCGATCTCGTGGCCGTCCAGCCAGGCCCGGCGCACGTTGGCGAGGGTGTCCTTGATGTGGGCGTCGGTGAGGTAGCCGATGTCCGAGGCGCCGCGCGGGTTGTTCGGAGGGTCGTAGAGGCGCTTCTTCGACTCGGGCAGCAGGTACAGCCCGGAGAGGAAGAAGGTCATGTGCGCGCCGTGCTCCTGGGCGAGGTCGAGGAAGCGCGGGAAGAGCCCGTTGCCGACCTCGCCCGCCCCGTCCCAGGAGAAGACGACGAACTGCGGCGGCGTCTGCCCCGGCTCCAGCGGCACGGGCGCGTCCGGCTGGTGGGGCTGCTTGCCGGTGTACGACGTCGAGCCGTCCCCGATGGGCTTGGCGGGGGCCTTCTCGCTGCCGGAAGGCGAGGGTTTCCCGGAACCGCCGGCCGAGTGCGAGCCGTCCGACGACGGGTGGGAGCCGGTACCGCAGCCCGCCAGCCCGACGGCGGCCGCGGCGCCCGCGCCGAGTTGGAGCATCCCCCTGCGGGTGAGAGTGCGGGTGGAAGTGCGCATCGCAACCTCGTTCGTCACGTCCTCTGGTGGTCACTAGGTGAGAGGACGTGACGAACGTGCGGGTTCCGGAAATTTGTGCGGATTGCGTGACGGAGGGTCAGGCGGGGATCAGGCCCCGTACGCCTTGCCCTGCTGCCCCTTGACCGGCTTGGCGCCGGCGAGGAGGTGGGCGGGGACGAGGTCGCGGGCCGGCTCGGTGTAGCCGACGGAGACGATGCGGTCGCCCCGGTACGTGAACGTCGTCAGGGACGCCAGCGTGCACTGCCGCTTGCGCGGGTCGTGCCACAGCCGCCGCCGCTCGACGTACGACCGCAGGATCCAGATCGGCAGCTGGTGGCTGACGACCACGGCCTCGTGCCCCCGCGCCCGCTCCTTGGCCGCGTCCACCGCGCCCATCATCCGCACCACCTGGTCGACGTACGGCTCGCCCCAGGACGGCTTGAACGGGTTGACCACGTGCCGCCAGTTGCCGGGCCGGCGCAGGGCGCCGTCGCCGATGCCGAAGGTCTTGCCCTGGAAGACGTTGTCGGCCTCGATGAGCCGCGCGTCGGTGGCGAGGTCGAGTCCGTGCGCCTTGGCGATCGGCGTCGCCGTCTCCTGCGCCCGCTCCAGCGGGGAGGCCACGACGTACGTCACGTCGCGCTCGGCCAGGTGCTCGGCGACCCGGTCGGCCATGCGCCGGCCCAGGTCGGAGAGGTGGTAGCCGGGCAGGCGGCCGTACAGGACACCCGTGGGGTTCTCCACCTCACCGTGCCGCATGACGTGGACGACGGTGAGCTCCTGGTCGTCGGTGCCGGTGTCGTGGCTCACGCCGTCGCCTCCGCAGCCGCGCGGGCCGCCGCCGGGAGGGCGTCTGCGATGCGCTGGACGGCCCGCTCGTCGTGGGCGGTGGACACGAACCAGGACTCGAACGACGACGGCGGCAGGTAGACGCCCTGGGAGAGGAGCGAGTGGAAGAAGGCGGTGAAGCGGAAGGACTCCTGCGCCTTGGCGTCCTCGTAGTTCCGCACCGGGCCGTCGGTGAAGAACACGGAGAACATGTTGGAGGCGGTCTGGAGGGTGTGCGCGACGCCCTCCTTGCCGAGCGCCTCGGTGACGAGGGCCTGGATCTGGAGGGAGGTGGCGTTGATCCGGTCGTACGCCGCCTCGTCGAGGAGCCGCAGCTGGGCGAGCCCGGCGGCGGTGGCGACGGGGTTCCCGGAGAGGGTGCCGGCCTGGTATACGGGCCCGGCCGGGGCGAGGTGCGCCATGACGTCGGCGCGCCCGCCGAACGCGGCGGCGGGGAACCCGCCCCCCATGACCTTCCCGAAGGTCAGGAGGTCGGGAACGACGCCCTCCACCCCGTACCACCCGGCACGGCTGGTCCGGAACCCGGTCATGACCTCGTCGGAGACGAACAGCGCGCCGTTCGCGGCGCACGCGTCCTTGAGCCCCTGGTTGAACCCGGGCAGCGGCGGCACGACGCCCATGTTGCCGGGCGAGGCCTCGGTGATCACGCAGGCGATCTCGCCGGGGTGCGCGGCGAAGGCGGCGTGCACGGCGTCGAGGTCGTTGTACGGCAGCACGATCGTGTCGCTCGCCTGGGCGCCCGTGACGCCCGGGGTGTCGGGCAGCGCGAAGGTCGCGACGCCGGAGCCGGCGGCGGCCAGCAGCGAGTCGACGTGACCGTGGTAACACCCGGCGAACTTGACGACCTTCGTCCGCCGCGTGAAGCCGCGGGCGAGCCGGATGGCCGACATGGTGGCCTCGGTCCCGCTCGACACGAGCCGGACCTCCTCCAGCGGCGCGACCCGCTCCACCATCGCCTCGGCGAGGGCGACCTCCCCCTCGGCGGGCGTGCCGAAGGACGTCCCGCGCGCGACCGCCTCCTGCACGGCGGCGACCACCTCGGGGTGGGCGTGCCCGAGGATCATCGGACCCCAGGAGCAGACGAGGTCGACGTACTCACGCCCGTCGGCGTCCGTCAGATACGGGCCGGTGCCGGACACCATGAACCGGGGCGTGCCGCCGACGGCGCCGAAGGCCCGCACCGGGGAGTTCACGCCGCCGGGCGTGACGGCCGCCGCGCGGTCGAACAGAGCCTGCGAGGCCGGTGCTTCGTATGGGTATGCCAGTTCGCTCATGACCTGCGACTTCTCCGACCTTCTCGACCTTCTCCGACGTATCGGACCCTGCGCGGCGTCTGGTTGCCCAGGGTGACTTCGTCAAGGGTAGACAACCGCCCCCAATGCCGTGCCGTCTGCCAGACTGGAACTCATCCACGCAGCTCACCTGGGCGACGCGGGCGGGGCTGCCGACCGTCCGGCGGGCATATGTCCCACCGCACGTTTCGGCGAGCGGCCGTGGGGGAGGTCACTGACACGATGATCGGGTTGCGCGGCGGGGGCCACGCGTCCTAGAAAAGCAGTCGGGTGGAGATATGCATCGCGGTGGCGGACTGGGCGAGGGGACCGACGACCTGGGTCCTCGACGTGCCCGGCGGGGAAGGCACCGACGCGAGGCGGCGGAATCGACCGAAGCACGTCAGGCACACGGCACCCCGGGCGAGCCGGACCGGCTCGACGGGCAGGCCGACCGGCTGGGGGCGGGGAGCAGGAATGGTGGTCGGGTGGGGGTGACCTACAAGTACTTCGGCGCGCCCGACGGCGCGACCGCGGCCCGCGTCCCGATCTCCATGCGCCCCGAGGAACTCGGCGGCGACGAGCTCGGGATGAACGGCATGTTCACCAAGATCAAGCCGGAGACCATGGCCGCTATGGTCCTCACCGGCATCGAGGGCGTGCCCCTGCACAAGGTCCCCCCACTGGAACTGGTCGTCCTCCACCCCGACTACGCGGTCGTGAAGCTTCCGATGACCGTCGTCGACCCCCTGCGCGGCATCGGCGAGGAGGCGGTCGGCGCGGCGGCCTTCATATGGTCCACGGTCCCGGACCGGGGCGGGCCGCGGGACGCGTTCAACGTGTACCAGTTGCTGCACGAGTGGCAGGACTTCTCGCATCGGCTGCATGAGGCGGGGCATCAGCCGTACTGCCTGGTGTGGCCCTGAGCTGGGGTTTCGTGGAGGTCGGGCGGTGTATTCGGGGGCCTCGCCCTACGGGCTTCGAGCCGACGAGCCGCACCTCGCCGGCGGTGACCAGCCGGGCCTGAGACGTTCATCAGCGCGGTCGCTCCTCCCCTCGTACATACCGGCCGACCGACAGATTCACTTGTCCCCTCACGTGTGGTGAACCGGGCCCGAAGGCCGCCCGCCGGGCCACGCGCCGCCGGCCGTGCCGGCGATGCGACCCACGTCTCGGCGGGAGACCATCGGTGTACTGGTGTTTTCCGGTTTCGACGGCGCGCCCGCGATCCCGCTCGCGACCGTGTCACGGGTTGGAGGGGCAGTATGACGGACGGTGTGTGTCGTGAGGCGGGGGACGAACCGGGTTTCTGGCAGCAGGTCGTCGAGCAACTGGCAGTCGCCGTGACCATGGTGGACCCGACCGGACGGATCCTCATGGTCAATCCGGCAGCCGAGCGGCTGCTGGGCCGCACCGCGGCGACGATGCGGGGCAGGGACATCCACGACCTGCTGCACCGCGACACGGACGGCGGCACGATCCCGCGTGGGGCCTGCCCCTTGCTGCGGACACTGGCCGAGGGAACCGCGGCGAACGGGGAGAGCGAGACCTGCCTGCGGGGCGACGGCCGCCGGATCTCGCTGTCCTGGTCCACTTCTCCGCTGCCGGCCGGAGGACCGGTCCGGGGCACGACCGTACTGCTCACCGACACCACCAATGACCGCACCGCGCATCAGGAGCGTGTTGCTTATACAAGCGCTCTGGAGGACCTCACCGGACGACTGACCCTGGTGGCGGAGATCACCGATGTCCTCGGCCAGACCCTGGAGATCGACGAGGCACTCACCCGGCTCAACCGCCTCCTGGTACCCCGGCTCGCCGACTGGGCCGCGGTTGATCTCCTGGTCGGCGCCGATCAGGTCCACCGCGTCGCGGTGACCGGTCCGGAGGGGCGGGACACCGGCCAGGAGGACTGGCGCGGGCGTCTACCACCGGCCGGTGAGGCCGCCTCCTCCCCGCTGGTCCAGGTGCTGCACGGGGGCGAGCCCGTCCTGCAGAGCCCGTCAGAGGCGAGTGCTCCGCCCGGCTCTCCACTGGCCGCGGTCCACAACGGCTTCCTGCGGGCGGTGCGAGCGTCGTCCGCCATCTCCGTACCGCTGGGATCCTCCCGTCAGGTCGCCGGCGCCCTGACATTGGCGCGCATCAGTCCCGACCACCCGTTCGACGCCGCTGATCTGAGGATCGTGGGCGACATCGGCCACCGGGTGGGGCGGGTCATCGACAACGCCCGCCGCTTCGGCCGTCAGCGCGCGGTCGCCGAGGCCATGCAGCGCAACCTGCTCGCTCCGCTGCCCCGACACGGCCGGCTGCGGCTGGCCGCGCGCTATCAGCCGGCCCCGGCCGGTTCCCAGGTCGGGGGCGACTGGTACGACGCCTTCGAGCAACAGGACGGCGCGATGGCCCTGGTCATCGGCGATGTCGTGGGGCACGACCTGACCGCGGCCGCCGGCATGGCCCAACTGCACGGCATCCTGCGTTCGCTGGCGTGGGACCACGCCGGTTCCCCGGGCGCCGTCGTCGACCGGCTCGACATCGCCATGCCCGCCATCACGACCGTCACCATGGCCACCTTGATCCTCGCCCGCGTCGAAGGCCCGGACACCGGTCCATGGACCCTGCGGTGGTCCAGCGCCGGACATCCGCCGCCCTTGCTGCTGACCCAGGACGGACAGGCCCGCTATCTGGAGGCCGGACAAGGGATCCTCCTCGGCGTCGGCCTGGAGAGCGGAGAGCGCAGGCCCGACGGAACGGAGCCCCTGCCTCCCCGCTCCACTCTCCTGCTCTACACCGACGGCCTGGTCGAAGTCCCCGGCAGTGACCTGGACACCGGACTCGGCCGACTGCGCCGTCATGCCCTCGCGCTGGCCGACGAACCGCTGGACACGTTGTGCGACGAGCTGCTCGCCCGCACACCGCCCGGCAGCACCGACGACGTGGCCCTGCTCGCCCTGCGGCTGCCGTCGCCCTAGCCCACCGCCATGACACGGGACGTGGTGCTCAGGTGCTCAAATGCTCAGGTGCTCAGGTCTCGAGGACCAGGACACGGAACGGGCCGAGCGGCGCCGTACGAGGTGTGTCACCGTCCACGTACCGCCACCCCCAGGACCGCAGCGCCTCGACGGTCCCGTGGTCGGCACGGTTCACCAGCGTCACGGCTACTGCGACGCCGTGGTCGGTGAGCAGCCGTTTCTGCAGCCGCCGGGCGAGGTTCCAGGAACGGTCCGGATTCTGCCTGCGTACGCGGGGCGGAACGTGAATCCCGGAGACCACGAAGAGGCGCCCGGCGGCGGCGAGCCGGAGCAGCCTCCCCGGCAGGTATCCGTCGAAGCCGTCCCACCAGGGACCGTCGCCACGTACGGGAAAACCGTAGGCGCACCCGGTCAGCCCGGTGCTCTCCGCGATCAGCAGCTCGAATCCCGGACGCCGCACGTCGACCGCCAGTCGCCGCAGAAAGGCGCCGCGGGCCTGGTTCCACGCCCAGGGGCCGCCGCCGGACGTCTCCGCGTACAGGTCGCCCAGCTCCTGCAGATGGTCCTCGATCTGGCACCGGGTCAGTGGACGGACGCGCTGCCCCTCGCGGGGCGAGGAGCCTCGTTCCGGCCGTGACACGCTGGTGGTCCCCCCACCGCGTCGGCGTCGGTCCGGGCCGACGGGGCGACCGAGGAGCTGTGGGTTCGTCGGCGGAACCGGGGCGTTCAAGATCATGAGGCGAGCCCTGCCCCGGGCACGGGCGGTCCGGCCCGGCGTCGTCGGTCGCCGAGAGCGGCGCCGGGTCGGAACCGGTGCGCGACATGCCCTCGGTGTCTTCAACCGTACTCCCGAAACCTCGCCACTCGAACGGAGTGGCCCGGTCCGCGGCACCCGGCCGGGTGTCCGTCGCCAACCGTGTCGTACGGCTGCGGCAGAGATCGCCGTGCACACTTAGGACCCAGTCGTTCCGCTCGCCCCCGGCCACAGCCCCTGGGACCTGCGGGTCCTGCCGCCTGGCACAGCCGAGGAGGCGACCGGACCGATCACGACCGCCGCGCTCGGCGATGTACCCGACACCCCGGGAAAGGTCGGCACCAACAGGACATGCCGACCGCCGGCCGAGCTCCACCAGGAGACGGGGGACAACCGATCGCTCTGCTGCCAACACGGAGTCACGGAGGTCACGGAGGTCACGGAGCATGACTCCCACCAGCGCCACCCTGGCCCGGCCCGCACCGGCCCCGGTCACCACCTGCCAACGTCCTCCCACAGAGGCCACCGGCACCCTGCCCGCCCCCGTCACCCTCCCCTTGGTCCCGGTTCTTCGGCGTCCTCGCCGCCCTGCCGCACAGCACCCGGAGCAGGGCGGTGACCGAGCATGACGGCGGGCCGGTTCTCGTCCCTGCGTGGCCGGTTCGGCCGCCGTCCCCGCCCCGCCGATGCCGCGTCCGGCGCGGTCACCGGACTGTTCTCCATCCCGGAGGGAATGGCGTACGCGTCGATCGCCGGGTTCAACCCGGTCGCCGGCCTGTACGCCGGTGTCGTCCCCGCGGTCGTCGGCTCGCTGACCTCCCGTACCGTCCTGATGGTCACCACGCTCACCAGCGCCATCGCGCTGACCTCGCAGAGCGTGCTGTCCGACGCCGGGCTCGACCCGAAGGACGCGGGCAACGTCGCCGTACTGACCGTCATGGTCGGCGCGGTGATGCTGCTGATGGGCGCGCTGCGCCTCGGCGCGGTGATGAGCTTCGTGTCGAACGCCGTGATGACCGGCTTCTCGACCGGCATCGCGCTGCAGATCATCGTCGGGGTGCTGGGGGACGCCACCGGGTACGACCCGGATGGCCACAACAAGCTGTACCAACTGGGCGACTGGCTGGCGCACGCCGGCCAGTGGCAGGGTGCCGCGACCGCCGTCGCCGCCGTCACCGTCGCCGTGTGGGCGGTCTCCCGGGCCGTGCGGCGGCTGGAGCCGGTGGCGCTGCTGCTCGCCATGGTCCTCGTGAGCGTCGGAGTGGCGCTGCTCTCCGTCGACGTGGAGCTGGTGCGGGGCATCGCCGCCATCCCCGCCGCGCTGCCCTCCTTCACCGCCCCCGACCTGTCCGCCGTGCCGGACCTGGTCGGCGGGGCGTTCTCCGTGGCGCTGGTCGCACTGGCGCAGGCGGCCGGTATCGCACCGTCGATGCCGAATCCGGACGGCTCCCGCTCCGACGTCAACGGCGACTTCCGGGCCCAGGGCTACGCCAACCTCCTCGGCGGCCTCTTCCAGTCACTGCCGTCGGGCGGCTCGATGTCCCGGACCGGCGTCGCGGTCAGCGCGGGTGCCCGCACGCGGTGGGCCGGGGTGTTCTCCGGTGTCTTCCTCGCGCTGGTGGTGCTGGTGTGCGGGTCGCTGGCCGAGCGCATCCCGATGCCGGTGATCGGCGGACTGATCCTGGTCGTCGGCGGGGAGCTGGTGTGGGGCAAGCGGCACGACATCGTGCTGGTGCTGCGGACCTCGTGGCTGTCGTCGGCCGCCATGATCCTCACCTTCCTCGCCACCACCCAGCTCCCGCTCCAGCGGGCCGTCGTCCTCGGCGCCGTGCTCTCCCTGCTGCTGTACTGCGTCCAGGCCGCCCGGCAGGCCCGCCTCGTCGCCCTGCACCGGGACCCGGACGGGACCTGGCGCACCGCCGAGCCGCCGAAGCGGCTGCCGCCCGGCGAGGTCACCGTCCTCGACTACGCGGGCGCCTCCTTCTTCGCCGAGCTCCCCCGCGTCGAGGCCCGGCTGCCGTCGGTGGGCGGCGCCCACGACGCCGTCCTCGTCCTGGCCGTCCGCACCCTGCCCGACGTGCCGTCGTCGGCCGTGGTCAAGCTCCTCGACCGCTACGCCCGCACACTCGCCGGGCAGGGCGGCCGGCTCGTCCTCGCCGGGGCGCAGCCGCCCTTCGTGCGGGTGCTGGAGGCGACGGGGCTGCGGGAACGGCTCGGTGAGGGCGGGGTCGTACCGGCCGCACCGGAGCTGTTCGCCCCGCTGGAAACGGCGATGGCCGACGGCCGGGCGTGGATCACGGCACGGCGGCGTGCCGGGGGCGGTGAGGGTGGGAGCCGTCAAGCCTGATCGTCCCGAAATGCGCATGCTTCCGCCCGATGTTGAGATGGGACGGACCTTCGTCGAACGGAGCCAGACATGGGCAGCGGCGTCTCCAACGAGGAGCACCTCCCCTTCGAGGACACCACCGACTTCGAGAACGCCGACCGCGGGTTCGTCGGCGCCCTCGCGCCCGCCGTGGTCACGGCGGACGACGGCCGGGTCGTCTACGACAACGACGCCTACGCCTTCCTCAAGGGCGACTGCCCGGACACCGCGAACCCGAGCCTGTGGCGCCAGGCCCAGCTCTGCGCGAAGCAGGGCCTGTACGAGGTCACCGACGGCATCTACCAGGTGCGCGGCCTGGACCTGTCGAACATGACCCTCGTCGAGGGCGAGCGCGGCGTGATCGTCGTCGACCCGCTCATCTCCGCCGAGACGGCCGCCGCCGCCCTCGCGCTCTACCGCGAACACCGCGGCGACCGCCCCGTCACCGGCCTGATCTACACCCACTCCCACGGCGACCACTTCGGCGGCGCCCGCGGCGTCCTGCCGCGCGGCACCGAGGAAGGCGTGCCGGTCCTCGCCCCGGCGGGCTTCCTGGAACACGCGGTCAGCGAGAACGTCTACGCCGGAAACGCCATGACCCGCCGCGCGGTCTTCATGTATGGCGACCGGCTGCCCAAGGCCCCCGACGGCCAGATCAGCGCGGGCCTGGGCATGACGACGTCCACCGGCACGATCACCCTGATCCCGCCGACCGTGGACATCACCCGCACCGGGCAGGAGGAGACGGTCGACGGCGTCCGCGTCGTCTTCCAGATGACCCCGGGCACCGAGGCCCCCTCCGAGATGAACTTCCTCTTCCCGGACCGCCGCGCCCTGTGCCTGGCCGAGAACGCCACGCACAACATGCACAACATCCTGACCCTGCGCGGCGCCGTCGTCCGCGACGCCCGCGTCTGGGCCCGCTACCTCGACGAGGCCATCGACTTCTTCGGCGACGGCTACGACGTCGCCTTCGCCTCCCACCACTGGCCGACCTGGGGCCGGGAGAACGTGGTCACCTTCCTGGCCGAACAGCGCGACCTGTACGCGTACCTGCACGACCAGACGCTGCGCCTGCTCAACTCCGGCCTCACCGGCCCGGAGATCGCCGAGGAGATGCGGCTGCCGCCCGCGCTGGAGAAGTCCTGGCACACCCGCGGCTACTACGGCTCCCTCTCCCACAACGTCAAGGCGGTCTACCAGCGTTACCTGGGCTGGTTCGACGGCAACCCGGCCCACCTGTGGGAACACCCGCCCGTCGAGCAGGCCAAGCGGTACGTCGAGGTGGCCGGCGGCCCCGAACAGGCGCTGTCGAAGGCGCGGGCGTACATCGGCGCCGGCGACCTCCGCTTCGCCGCGACGCTCCTCAATCACCTCGTCTTCGCCGACCCGGGCAACCAGGACGCCAAGGAGACCCTGGCCGGCGCCTACGACACCCTCGGCCGGGGCGCCGAGAACGGCACCTGGCGCAACTTCTACCTCACCGCCGCCATGGAACTGCGCCACGGCCCCAACCCCGCCGTACTCGACCCCGCCAACCCCGAGATGGCGATGGCCCTGACCACGAGCATGCTGCTGGACTCCATCGCCGTACGCGTCGACGGCCCCCGCGCCTGGCACGAGGACCTCGTCATCGACCTCCTCCTCACCGACGAAGGCCGCCGCCACCGCCTCACCCTCCACAACGGCGCCCTCACCCACCGCGGCTCCCCCGCCGACCGGCAGCCGCGGACCCCGGCCGGGCTCACCCTCACCCTCGCCAAGCCCCAGCTGCTCGGCATCCTCGCCGGCAAGGGCCTCGACGGTGTGGCGACGGACGGCGACCCGGCCCTGCTGGCCCGCCTCTTCTCGTACGTCACCGAGCCCGACAAGTCGTTCGCCGTCGTCACGCCCTGACAGCCCCCGCGCCCCCGTGGGCGACTGCGCGACGGCAGGCGGCTCTGTACGGGGCACGCGCGCATGTCGGTCACGGTGTGCCGGGCACCAGTCCGACCCGGTAGGCGAGGACGACGGCCTGGACGCGGTCGCGCAGGCCGAGTTTGGCCAGGATGCGCGACACGTAGGTCTTGACGGTCTCGGGCGTGATGAACATCGACGCGGCGATCTCCGCGTTCGACAGCCCCTCGGCGATCAGTTGGAGAACTTCCAGTTCGCGGGGGGTCAGCGCTCGCATGACGTCTTGTCCGGCCGGCCGGGAGGTGTCGGCCGGTCGCAGATGCTGGGCGAAGTGGCCGATGAGGTGGCGGGTGACGGCGGGTGCCAGCAGGGCCTCGCCCCGGGCGACGGTCCGGATGCCGTTGACCAGTTCCGCCGGGGGCGCGTCCTTGAGGAGGAAGCCGCTCGCTCCGGCGCGCAACGCGTCGTAGACGTAGGCGTCGACGTTGAACGTGGTGACGACCAGGACCTTCGGCGCGCCTTCGGTATCGGGGCCGGCCAGTTGCCGCGTCGCCTGGATGCCGTCGAGCAGGGGCATCCGGATGTCCATAACGACCACGTCGGGGCGCAGCCGCCGCGCGGTCTCGACCGCCTCGTGGCCGTTCTCGGCCTCCCCGACGACCTCCATGTCGGGCTGCGCGGAGAAGATGGTGACGTAGCCGGTCCGCACCAGCGCCTGGTCGTCGCAGACGAGCACACGGATCGGTGGCGACGCATCGCTCACGGGACTCACTCCTGAAGGGGCTTGGACGGAATCGCGGCCCGGACCTCGAACCCGCCTCCGGGCCGGGGGCCGGCCTCCAGTTCACCATCGAGCATCCGCACCCGTGCACGCAGCCCGGCCAGCCCCCGGCCGCCCGAGAGCCCCGGCTTCCGCTCGACCGGTGCGGCGGCGGGCCCGTCGGTGGTCACCACTATCTCGATGCGCTCGTCGCCGTGCCGGAGCAGGACCCGTGTCGGCTTCCCCGCCGCGTACTTCATGGCGTTGGTGAGCGCCTCCTGCACCACCCGGTACGCGGCCAGCTCCACGTCCACGCTCTGCGGCCGCCGCTCACCCTGCTCGCCGAACTCGACCGACTGACCCGACCTGCGGGCCTGCTCGACCAGGTCCCCGACCCGCCCCAGTGCGGGTGCCCGGCCCGCACCCGCCGGGTCCGCGGACGCCGACTCGCCGGTCGCCTCCAGGACACCGAGCAGGTACCGCAGTTCCGTCAGCGCCCGGCGGCCGGTGTCGCTGACGGCCGTCAGCCCCTGGCCGGCGCGGTCCGGCGCGGACGTGAGCAGGAACTGCGCCGCGTCGGCCTGGACCACCATGGCCGTCACGTGGTGGGTGACCACGTCGTGCAGCTCGCGGGCGATCCGCGCCCGCTCGGCGGCCGTGGCCACCTCGGCGGCCAGCCGCCGCCGCTTCGCCTCCTGTGCCCGCCGCGTGCGCACCGTACTCCCCATCAGCCAGGCCGCGGCCGGTGCCAGAGAGAACGCGAGATAGTCCAGTAGCGACAGCGGCGAGCCGAGGTGGTTCAGGACGGCGGCCAGCACGGCGTAGCCCGCACTCGCCATGACCACCAGGCCGTGGCGGAAGCGGACCTGGTGGGCCCCGGCGGAGTACAGCGCCAGGTACAGCCCCAGGCTCGCGAACGTCGTCGCGAAGCCCAGCGCCTGGTGCACGGCGAACGCGCCCGCGACGGCGGCCAGACAGGCGGCGGGCCACCTGCGGCGGACCGCCAGCGGCAGGCTCTGGGCGAGGATCAGCCCGAAGCTCAGCACGTTCGCCGGCCGCTCGGGCAGGTCTCCGATCTGCGCGCCGAGGTTGGACAGGGTCGGCACGAAGGCCAGCAGGGTGAGCGTCAGGGCGAGGACGCCGTCCTTGAGGAGGGCGTCCCGGGTCTGCCACCGGTCGAGCGGCGCACGGAGCAGCGGGTGGGCGCGCCAGGGCGTCTGACGGGTCAGCACTTCTGTCTCCTCCGGTCGGCCTGTCTCAGTGGCCCGCGCGTCGACGGGACTTGATGCCACCGTTGCGGTGGGCGAGGACGAGCATCGAGACGGCGAGAGCCACGCCGATGAGGACGGGCACGATCGACGTCTCCAGGCCGAAGTCGCCGCCGTTTAGGAGGGCGGAGCCGTGGACGTCGACGGTGAACAGGCCCTCGGGGGCGTGTCCGGAGACCGGGATACCGAGCAGCTCCTGCGTGGTGTTCCAGGCGAAGTGCAGACCCACGACGAACCAGATGTTACGCCGCCACAAGAACGCGGCTCCGAGCAGGACGCCCGCCTCCAGAGCGATCGCCACTCCGCTCCACGCGTTCGCGCCCGGGGCGCCCAGGTGGGCGACACCGAAGAACAGCGAGGTGATCACGATGGCGGCCCCGCTGCCCCACAGCTTCTCCAGGGCCTGCAGGGCGAGACCGCGGAACATCAGCTCCTCGGTGACCGCCGCGCCGATCTGCACCGCGACCGCGGACCCGACGACCGACACGAAGCCGTCGCCCGCCCAGGAGAACGAGTAGCCTCCGAACGCCGTGACCAGGAGGGCGGAGACGAGGATGAAGCCCAGGCCGATCCCGCCGCCCAGCAGCGCCTCCCGGCCGGCCCCGGACCGGGCGATCTCCGGCGCGGAGCGTCGTGCCACACGGCGCATGACGTAGCAGTACACGGCCACCGCGGCGACCGCGCCCAGCACCGGCACGGGGCCGGGTCCGGTCGCCGTCAGCCCCGAGACCAGGCCGACGCCGGCCATTCCCGCCAGCATCCAGCCGAGCGGAGACCGCACGATCCGACCGAAGCGGCCGCCGCCCCCGTCGTGGTCCTTGCCCGGGCCGGAGCCTGCGCTGTGTCGTACGGCGGACGTCGTGTCCATGGTGGCCTCCCCGGTAGTGGGTCACCCTTGCGGCGACCTGACGACCACGGTAGGAATCCGCACACGTCCACGAATCACCCCTGCATGGACAGCTCATGTAGCTCTCACGGGGGATGCACCACCCAATGCACCACCCGCCCGCGCGATACGTGAGCGCGGCCAGACCGGCCGCGACCTCCATGCCGATCACCCCGGGACCAAGCGGTTCGGCGACCTCACCTGTCCGCCCACCGCGGAGGGCCGGCTCGGCGGCCCGGGGTCCCCCGAGCGAGCTACCTGTTTCGTCCTCTCCGGGGTGACTCGCGCCACCGGTGGCCTCTTGTTGACTCGAACCGTCAACACAGCGGCCGGACAAGGCCGTTCAGCCCAGCAGCCAAGGACAACACCATGACCACAACACGCAGTTCCGCGCGGCAGGGCTTCCCCAAAGGCCGCCGGATCGCCGAAGCTCTGCTGGTTTCCACGCTGGCGGGAACCACACTGGTCGCGTGCGGTGCCGACGCCGAGGACTCGCGACCGGCCGAGATCGCCTGGGGCGAGTGCCCGCCCCTGGCCGAGGGACAAACCCGTGACCCCGACCTGGCCTGTGGAACGTTGGAGGTGCCACTCGACTACCAGAACCCGGACGGCACGAAGATCGACGTGGCGGTCTCCCGGCTGTCCACCGCCCAGCCCGGGAAGCGACGTGGCGTTCTGCTGCTGAACCCCGGCGGGCCGGCCCTGGGCGGTCTCGGCATGCCGGAGACCATGGCGTCCACACTGCCGAAGTCCGTGCTGGACCGCTACGACCTGATCGGTTTCGACCCGCGCGGCGTCGCACACAGCACCCCACAGAGTTGCGGTCTGCAGGACACCAGCGTGTCCGGACTCTTCCCCTACCCCGCCGCGGACGGCTCGATCACCGAGAACGTGGCCCGCGCCGAAGCCGACGCCAAGCAGTGCGCCGACACGGTGGGCAAGAACCTGCGGCACTACAACACCGCCAACACCGCCCGCGACATGGACCGCATCCGACAGGCGCTCGGTGAGAAGAAGATCTCCTACTGGGGCCAATCCTACGGCACCTACCTCGGTACCGTCTACCGCTCCCTCTTCCAGGATCACACCGACCGGATGGTCCTGGAAGGCAACGTCGACCCCACCAAGGTGTGGGCCGGCCAGGTGGCGGACACCTGGGGCAAGGGCATGGCCGACCGGTTCCCCGATGCCGCCCGCGTCGCCGCTGCCCAGGCGAGCACCCTCGAGTTGGGCACGGACGTCGCGCAGGTGACCCACACCTACCTCACCCTCGCCGACCGGCTCGACCGCACGCCCGCAGCGATTCCCGGCGCATCGGTGTCGCTGGACGGGGCACTGCTGCGGAACACGACCTACGCCCTGCTCCTGGACAACGACACCCTTCCCCTGCTCGCCAAGTTCTGGAAGGCCGCCGACAACCTGGCCCACGGCAGCACCACGGCCGCCGACACCGCGGTTCTCAAGCAGGTGTTCGCCGCCCCACCGACGTCCCCGGGCATCCCCGCGGACAACCAGGCCACCATGTTCATGGCTCTCACCTGCGGCGACGCCGAATGGCCGCACGACGTGGACGGCTACGCCGCCCGCACCACCGCCGACCGCGAGAAGTGGCCGCTCACCGCGGGCATGCCCGCCAACATCTGGGCATGCGCCTACTGGGACAAGCCGGCCGAGGCGACCGTCGAGGTCGTGAAGGGCGGCCCGCGCAACACCCTGATCCTGCAGAACCGCCGGGACAACGCCACCCCGTGGGAAGGCGGCGTCGGACTGCACAAGGCCCTCGGCGACGGCTCTGCCTTCGTCGGCGTCGACAACGGCGGGCACTCCGTCTACGGCGAAGGCTCCGCCTGCGCCGACAAGGCCACCGTCGGCTTCCTGACCACCGGCCACCTGCCGGACGAGGACGTCTACTGCACCGACGTCGCCCAGAAGTAACCCGCCGGGACGCGGTGCTTCCCTGGCCGGTCCGTTGTCCAGCTGCAGCCGCCTCGACGGGACCGACAGAAGTCGCCCCAGCCATCACAGCGATGGCCGAAAGCCGCCGCATCGACAGACGGAGCGCCTGTCGGTCGACCTCGGGCAGGGAGACATCCACCCGGCCCGCCTGGAACGTCCGTGGCCCCGCCACCGCTCCCCAGCCCGCCTTCGACACCCGCGTCGTCGACGGCCAGGTGGAGGTCGGGCTGCGCCGGGAGGACGGGACGGAGCAGCCGGGCGACCGTGTCGCGCCCACGGTCGGCGAGCTGGTGACCTGCCCGTTCTGCATGAGCGTCCGGGTGGCCCCGTCCCTCACCGCCGGGCCGACTACAGGAGATCCCTCGGAGTTCACTGACCGGGCTTCGCGCCCGTCGGGCGGCAGGCGCGGCCCGGACAGCAGCCGCACGCCTCCTCCCCGGCGTGGGACGCAACGGCCCCCGTGGCGGCCGGAGGGGTGGGGGCGCAGCAGCCCTTGCCCTGCCAGGCGTCGCGTCCTTCCTTGACCGCGATGCCCGCGATGACCAGCGCGGCGACCGGGTCGGCCCAGGACCAGCCGAGGGTGGCGTTGAGGGCGAGGCCGATCAGCAACACGGCTGAGAGGTACGTGCACAGCAACGTCTGCTTGGAATCCGCCACGGCCGAGGCAGAACCCAGGTCGCGCCCGGCCCTGCGTTGGGCGGCGGACAGGAACGGCATGATCGCGAGCGAGAGCGCGGCAAGCACGATGCCGGGGACGGAACGCTCGGCCTCGCCGGTTCCGGCCAGCGCCCTGACCGCGTCGACGGCGACGTACGCGGCGAGCACGAAGAACGACACCGCGATGATCCGGAGCGTCGTCCGCTCCCGGGCCTCTCGCACCGCGTGGTCGGCCGCGGAGAACTGCCAGGCGACCGCGGCCGCGGAGGACACCTCGATGACGGAGTCCAGACCGAAGCCGATCAGCGCGGTGGACGAGGCCTGCGTACCGGCGGTGATGGCGACGACCGCCTCGACGACGTTGTAGGTGATCGTCGCGGCGACCAGCAGCCGTATCCGCTTCGCCAGCGCTTCTCGGCGGGCCGGAGAAGGACCGAGGGACATGGACGTCTCCGCGCTCATGGTCAGCAGCACCCCTTCTCGTCGGCGTCGGCGCACGTGCGGTCGCTCTCCACGGCCACCACGGCGGTGCGCAAGTCGTCCAGCGCGTGGCCGAGTCGTTCGTCGGCCAACTCGTAGCGGGTGCGGCGGCCGTCGGGGACCGTGACGACCAGACCGCAGTCGCGCAGGCACGCCAGGTGGTTCGACAGCCGGGTCCGGGAGACGCTCAGCGCGTCGGCGAGGTCGGCCGGGTAGGCGGGGGCTTCGCGCAGGGCGAGCAGGATGCGGCAGCGGATCGGGTCGGCGAGCGCGCGGCCGAACCGGGCCAGCACCTCGATGTCGGGGGCAACAGTCAGCACACCATGACAGTACAGGTTTCCCTGAATTCAGGGAACCGTGAACCATTGGCCGGTGCTGGTGGCGGTGCTGGTGCCGGCCTGCGTGCTTTTACTCCTCGGCCACCAGCTCCCTCAGCGCGACGTTCAGTTCGAGCACGTTCACGCGGGGTTCGCCGATGAAGCCGAGGGTGCGGGTCTCGGTGTGCTCGTCCACCAGCTTCTGGACGCGTTCGACGGGCAGCCCGTTGCGGTCGGCGACCCGGTGCACCTGGAGGTCCGCGTACTCGGGAGAGATGTGCGGGTCCAGGCCGGAGCCGGAGGAGGTCACCGCGTCGGCGGGTACGTCGGAGGGGTTGACGGTGTGGCCGGCCACGGAGTTGTCCTCGATGACGGCCGCCTTGGCGTCCTTCACCCACTGGAGCAGCTCCGCGTTGTCAGCGGAGCGGTTGGTGGCTCCGGACAGGATGAGGTCGTACTGGGTGTTGACGGTGTTGGTGCCCAGGCCGTTCGCCGGGCGGCCCTGGAACCACTTCAGGTCGGGTTCCGGGGTCTCCTGGCCGTCCTTCAGGGGGAGGTTGTACTGCTGGCCGATCAGCGAGGAGCCGACGACCTTTCCGTCGGCCTTGATCTCCGAGCCGTTCGCCTTGGTGGGGAAGAGGCCCTGGGCGATGCCGGTGATCAGGAGCGGGTAGGCGATGCCGGTGACGACCGTCAGGACGAGGAGGGCGCGCAGGCCCGCCACGAGGAGCCGGGCGGTGTTGGTTACGGACGTGTTCATGGCGGTCAACCGATTCCGGGGAAGAGCGAGACGATCAGGTCGATGAGCTTGATGCCGATGAACGGGGCGATCAGCCCGCCGAGGCCGTAGACGGTGAGGTTGCGGCGCAGCAGCCGGTCGGCGCTGACCGGCCGGTAGCGCACCCCCTTCAGGGCGAGCGGGACCAGCGCGACGATGATCAGCGCGTTGAAGATCACCGCGGACAGGATCGCGGAGTCCGGCGAGGACAGGCGCATGATGTTGAGCTTGTCCAGGCCCGGGTAGACGGCCGCGAACAGCGCCGGGATGATCGCGAAGTACTTGGCGACGTCGTTGGCGATGGAGAACGTCGTCAAGGCGCCCCGGGTGATGAGGAGTTGCTTGCCGATCTCCACGATCTCGATGAGCTTGGTCGGGTCGGAGTCGAGGTCGACCATGTTGCCGGCCTCCTTGGCGGCCGACGTGCCGGTGTTCATCGCCACGCCGACGTCGGCCTGCGCGAGCGCGGGCGCGTCGTTGGTGCCGTCGCCGGTCATCGCGACCAGCTTGCCGCCGGCCTGCTCCCGTTTGATCAGGGCCATCTTGTCCTCGGGGGTGGCCTCCGCGAGGAAGTCGTCGACGCCCGCCTCGTCGGCTATCGCCTTGGCCGTCAGCGGGTTGTCACCCGTGATCATGACGGTCTTGATGCCCATGCGCCGCAGTTCCGCGAACCGCTCCCGCATGCCCTGCTTGACGACGTCCTTGAGGTGGATCACCCCGAGGACGCGGGCGCCGCTCCCGTCCTCGACCGCGACCAGCAGCGGCGTGCCGCCCGCCTCGGAGATGCCGTCGGCCAGCCGCTCCGTGTCCTCGGCGACCTCGCCGCCGCGCTCGCGCACCCAGGCGGTCACCGAACCGGCCGCGCCCTTGCGGACGCGGCGGCCGTCGACGTCCACGCCGGACATGCGGGTCTGGGCGGTGAAGGAGATCCATTCGGCGCCGGTCAGTTCGCCCTGGTGCCGTTCACGCAGCCCGTACCTCTCCTTGGCCAGGACGACCACCGAGCGGCCCTCGGGCGTCTCGTCGGCCAGCGAGGAGAGCTGGGCGGCGTCCGCGACCTCGGCCGCGGTGGTGCCGCTCACCGGCACGAACTCGGCGGCCTGCCGGTTGCCGAGCGTGATGGTGCCGGTCTTGTCCAGCAGCAGCGTGGAGACGTCGCCGGCGGCCTCGACCGCGCGGCCCGACATCGCCAGTACGTTGCGCTGCACCAGGCGGTCCATGCCCGCGATGCCGATCGCGGAGAGCAGCGCGCCGATCGTGGTGGGGATCAGGCACACCAGCAGCGCCACCAGCACGACCATCGTCAGTTCGGTTCCCGCGTAGTCGGCGAAGGGCGGGAGGGTGGCGCAGGCCAGCAGGAAGACGACGGTCAGCGAGGCGAGCAGGATGTTCAGCGCTACCTCGTTCGGTGTCTTCTGCCGGGCCGCGCCCTCGACCAGGTTGATCATCCGGTCGATGAAGGTCTCGCCCGGCTTGGTGGTGATCCGGACGACGACGCGGTCGGAGAGCACCTTGGTGCCGCCGGTGACGGCGCTGCGGTCGCCGCCCGACTCGCGGATGACGGGCGCGGACTCGCCGGTGATCGCCGACTCGTCGACCGAGGCGACGCCCTCGACGACGTCGCCGTCGCCGGGGATGACGTCCCCGGCCTCGCAGACCACCAGGTCGCCGACGCGCAGCTCGGTGCCGGCCACCGCGCTCCCGTCGGTCCGGCGGGCGACGGTGTCGGTCTTGGCCTTGCGCAGCGTGTCGGCCTGCGCCTTGCCGCGGCCCTCGGCGACGGCCTCGGCCAGGTTGGCGAAGATCACGGTCAGCCAGAGCCAGGCGCTGATGGTCCAGCCGAACAGGTCGCCGGGGTCGGTGAAGGAGAACACCGTGGTCAGGACGGAGCCGACGAGGACCACGAACATGACGGGCGACTTCACCATCACCCGCGGGTCGAGCTTGCGCAGCGCGTCGGGCAGCGACCTGACCAGCTGCCTCGGTTCGAAGAGGCCCGTGCCGACGCGGCCCTCGGCCTTGCGGCCGGTGGCTGCGGCGGATGCGGTGGGTGCGGCGCCGTGCGGCGCCCTGGGCTCGGTGGCTGTGGACGTGGGTGTGGACATGGAGTCCTCGTGCTTCTGCGGGTCGGTCATGTCGGTGGTCATGCCGCCAGCCCTTCGGCGAGCGGGCCCAGGGCGAGTGCCGGGAAGTAGGTCAGACCGGTGATGATCAGGATCGCGCCCACGAGCAGGCCGGTGAACAGCGGTTTCTCGGTGCGCAGGGTGCCCGCGGTGGCCGGGACGGGTTGCTGCCCGGCGAGCGAGCCGGCGAGCGCCAGGACGAACACCATCGGCAGGAAACGGCCGAGCAGCATGGCCAGGCCCAGGGTCGTGTTGAACCACTGGGTGTCGGCGTTCAGGCCGGCGAAGGCCGAGCCGTTGTTGTTCGAGGCGGAGGTGTAGGCGTACAGGATCTCGGAGAAGCCGTGCGCGCCGGTGTTGGTCATCGAGTCGCCCGGGGTGGGCAGGGCCATCGCCGCGGCGGTGAAGACCAGCACCAGCGTCGGGGTGACGAGGATGTAGCAGGCGGCGAACTTGATCTCGCGGCTGCCGATCTTCTTGCCCAGGTACTCCGGGGTGCGCCCGACCATGAGCCCCGCGATGAAGACCGCGATGACCGCCATGATCAACATGCCGTAGAGCCCGGACCCGACACCGCCGGGCGCGATCTCGCCCAGCATCATGCCGAGCATGGTGATGCCGCCGCCGAGGCCGGTGAAGGAGGAGTGGAAGGAGTCCACCGCGCCGGTGGAGGTGAGGGTGGTGGACACCGCGAAGAGCGACGAGCCGCCGATGCCGAAGCGCAGCTCCTTGCCCTCCATCGCACCGCCGGCCGCCTGCAGGGCGGGACCGTGGTGGGCGAACTCGGTCCACATCATCAGCGCGACGAAGCCGGCCCAGATGGTGGCCATGGTCGCGAGGATCGCGTAGCCCTGGCGCACCGAGCCGACCATGACGCCGAAGGTCCGGGTGAGGGCGACGGGGATCAGCAGGATCAGGAAGATCTCGAACAGGTTGGTGAACGGGGTGGGGTTCTCGAAGGGGTGGGCGCTGTTGGCGTTGAAGTAGCCGCCGCCGTTGGTGCCCAGCTCCTTGATGACCTCCTGCGAGGCGACCGCACCGCCGTTCCACTGCTGCGAGCCGCCACTGAACTGGCCGACCTCGTGGATGCCGGAGAAGTTCTGGATGACGCCGCAGGCCACCAGGACCACCGCGCCGACCGCCGCGAGCGGCACCAGGACGCGGACGACGCCGCGGACCAGGTCGGCCCAGAAGTTGCCCAGCTCGCCGGTGCGGGACCGGGCGAAACCGCGTACCAGGGCAATGGCTACGGCGATGCCGACGGCCGCGGAGACGAAGTTCTGCACGGCCAGGCCGGCGGTCTGCACGACGTGGCCCATGGCCTGTTCGCCGTAGTACGACTGCCAGTTGGTGTTGGCCACGAAGGACGCGGCGGTGTTGAAGGCCTGGTCCGGGTCGATGGAGGCGAAGCCCAGCGAGCCGGGCAGCACGCCCTGCAGCCGCTGGAGCAGGTAGAGGAAGAGGACGCCCGCGAGGGAGAAGGCGAGGACGCCGCGCAGGTACGCGATCCAGCGCATCCGGGTGTCGGGGTCGGCACCGATGCCCTTGTAGATCCACTTCTCGACCCGCAGGTGCCGGGGGGAGGAGTAGACCCGGGCCATGTAGTTGCCGAGGGGGGCGTGGGCGAGCGCCAGCGCGGCCATCAGGGCGAGCATCTGGAGCACGCCGGCGAGGACGGGGCTCATGGGGGTGCTCAGAACCTCTCCGGGTGGATCAGGGCGAGGACGAGGTAACCCAGCAGGGAGACGGCCACGATCAGGCCGACGACGTTCTCTGCGGTCACAGCTTCGTCACCCCCTTGGCGACGAGAGCCACGAGCGCGAACACCGCGATCGTGGTGACGACGAAGGCCACGTCGGCCATCGCGAGCTCCTAGTGAGGTTCGAACGAGAGTCTGACAAGGAGAGGAGACCCCGTCCGTGACCGGATTCGGCCGCCGTTGATGGCTTCCTTACGGCGGCCGGAACGGCTTTGATGCATCTCTTACGGTGCTGCCGACGGGCGTCGGCGGCCGTCCTCGTCGCACGCGGTGCGCGTCCCCGCCACCGGGCCTGGACCGTACGAGGGAACCGCGCGGTGCGCGGGCCGGAGCGGTGGCTCAAAAGCACCCATGGTGAACAGACTGGGGCGCAAGTCCGTGCTTGTCGGCCGGAACGGGGTACCCCGGCGGCGCGCGTCTCCCCTCCCCGAGCCCAGGAGGCACCCCCATGACGTTCAATCCGCTGGAGCAGCGGGGCATCCCGCTGGACCGCCAGCTGCGCAGCTGGCGTGAGCTGAACGTGGACCCGATCGACCCGGACCACTGCGACCCGTACACCCGCTGCCGGATCATCACCATGAACGGGATCGAGGTGGAGGCGATCCTGTTCAGCCACCAGCTCGCCCGCCACTGTCCTGACCCCGAGATCAAGCGGCAGCTGGCGCGGGTGCGCTACATCGAGGCTCAGCAGCAGAAGGTGGTGAACTGGCTGCTCCCGGGCGTGTCCTCGGTGCTGGAGACGACGATCGCCTACGAGCAGGTCGCAGTGGACCTGACGGCGTGGGTCGCGCGGATGGAGCCGGACCCGTACCTGAAGCAGGCGTACCAGTTCGGTGTGCTGGAGGACTTCGACCACCTGTACCGGTACGCCAACCTGTACGAGATGATCGAGCACCGTAAGGCGGAGTCGATCGTCGACAACCTGACCGAGGTCATGCCGGGCCGGCCCACCCGGCTGCACCACAGGGACGCGTACGACAACGTCCGCGACCCGTACGCCAAGGACCAGACGAACCCGCTCTCCAAGCTGCACGCGCTGACGGTCATGTCGGCGGAGCAGCAGACCATGAACTTCTACATGAACACCGGCCCCACCTACATGGAGCCGATCGCCCGTCAGCTCTACCAGGAGATCGGGCTGATCGAGGAGGAGCACGTCACCCACTACGAGTCCCTCGTCGACCCCGGCGAGACGTGGTGGGAGCAGCTGGTCAACCACGAGTACAACGAGTGCTACCTCTACCACTCCTTCATGGAGCAGGAGAGCGACCCCAAGGTCAAGGCGATCTGGGAGCTGCACCTGAACATGGAGCTGGAGCACCTGCACGCCGCCTGCGGCCTCATGCGCCGCCACGACGGCCGGGACCCCGCCTCCGTCCTCGCGCCCGAGCTGCCGAACGTGCTCACCTTCGAGCCGAACAAGGGCTACCTGCGGGAACTGCTCGACACCCAGATGGACCTGACCACCCTCGGGGCCGGTTACGTCCGCGAGGCGCACGAGCGGTTCGAGCGGATGCAGGAGCAGATCCACAGCGGCGAGGCACCGCCGAGCGACCGGGTCATGGCCCAGCACGACGAGATGTTCGGCCGCGAGTACCGCGTCCAGACCGAGGGCGAGCACCCCGACCCGACGCAGCGCGAGAAGTAGGGGAGGCCGACATGTCCGAGCTGCACACCCCGCCCGCCGGGGACGACATGGCCAAGGACGACGACGTCGTCGCCCTGCTGATGCGCCAGCACGGTGACATCCGCAACCTCTTCGACGAGGTGGAGGCCGCCGAGGGCGAGGAGCGCCGGGACGCCTTCCGCCGCCTGGTGCGGTTGCTGGCCGTGCACGAGACCGCCGAGGAAGAGGTCGTCCACCCCTTCGCCCGGAAGGGTTTCCCCGGCGGCGAGCAGGTCGTGGCGGAACGCCTCGCCGAGGAGAAGGCGGCCAAGGAGACGCTGGCCGCCCTCGACGAGCTGGACACCGACGACCCGAAGTTCATGCCCCAGCTGCTCAAGCTACGCAAGGACGTCCAGGCGCACGCCCGGGCCGAGGAGCGGTACGAGTTCACCCACATCCGCCGCAGCACCGACGCCGACAACCTCGCGGCAATGGCCAAGGCCATCAAGGCCGCCGAGGCCATGGCACCCACCCGGCCCCACCCGGGCGTCGAGTCCGGGGCGAAGAACATGGCCCTGGGGCCCGTCGCCGCCCTCATGGACCGCACCAAGGACGCCGTCCGGAAGGCCATGGGCAAGGGCTGACTCGGCGTCCTCTACCGCTTTCGCCTCCGCGCCGCGGTCATGCCCGGAGTCAGCCCCAGACCCCGTCCGCGATCGCGGCGCCGAGGAAGGCCGCGCCCAGGCCGGCGGCGACTGAGGCGACGACGTTGGCGGCGGCCAGGAGCCTCGCGCCGGACTCGGCCAGCCGCAGCGTCTCGTAGGAGAACGTGGAGTAGGTGGTCAGCGCGCCGCAGAACCCGGTGCCGACCAGCAGGCGCACCGAGTCGGAGGCGGCGCCGTGGGCGGCCGCGCCGGTGAGCGTGCCGAGGACCAGGCAGCCGACGACGTTGACGGTGAAGGTGCCCCAGGGGAAGAGGGTGCCGTGCCGGGCCTGGACCGCGCGGTCGGTCAGGTACCGCAGGGGCGCACCGACCATGGCGCCGGTCACGACGAGCAGCCAGTTCACTTGCGCCTCCCGGAGATCGCGCGTCGGGTGAGGCTCGCGGCGCACCACACGCCGGTGAGGGCGGCCGCCACGGTGGCGGCCAGGTGGGCGAGGGCGGTGCCGGGGTCGCCGTCCCTCAGCAGGCGCTGGATGTCGACGGCGTAGGTGGAGAAGGTGGTGAAGCCGCCCAGGACGCCGGTGCCGAAGAACGGGCGCAGGAGGCGGTGCGCGGACCATACGTCGGTGAGGAGCACCATGAAGACGCCGATCACCGCGCAGCCGGTCGCGTTGACCAGGAGGGTGGTCCAGGGGAAGGCGCCGGACTCCGTGGGCCACAGCAGCGAGGCGCCGTAGCGGGCCGTGGCGCCCAGGGCGCCGCCGGCCGCGACCGCCAGGAGGACGGGCGCCTGTCCGTCGGCGAGTTCGCGCCGCTGGGCGGGCACCGACAGGTCGACGTCGGGGTCGATGGGCTCACGGCCCTCGGGGTCCACCGGCAGTGGCTTGCGCGGGGTGTTCCGCAACGCGGGTCTCCTACTCGTGCGGCCGCCCGGGCATGCGGACGGTCCTGGTCACCAGTAGGGACTGTTGGCGGCGTCGGTGCCGCGGTTCGGGTACGGCGAGCCCCACCGCCGCGCGACCTCCCGGACAGGGGTCGGCCGCTGCCGCCCAGGGTAGCCCAGCGGCGCCTGCGCGAGTCACGTCCCGGACCGTCCGGGACCGTCCCGGACCGTGCGGGCCTCGTAGACTCGACGGCCGATATCGGTTGCGTCACTGTCGAGAGAGGTGGACCGGGTGCGGGAGTTCCAGCGGGGCGCGGTGCGGCTGCACATCCTGCACCACGCGGCCCAGGAGGAGATCCACGGTGCCTGGATGACCGCGGAACTGGCCCGGCACGGGTACCGGATCAGCCCCGGCACCCTCTATCCGACGCTGCACCGCCTGGAGGCGGACGGGCTGCTCACCTCCGAGCAGCGCGTGGTGGACGGCCGCACGCGCCGCGTCTACCGGGCGACCGAGGCGGGGAAGGCGGCCCTCGCCGAGGACCGCAGGGCCCTGGAGGAACTGGCCCGCGAGGTGCTCGGCGACGAGCGGCATCGGTCTGAGCGCGCACCGGGGACCTGAGCGCGCAAGGGGGCCTGACCGCGCGCAAGGGGACCTGACGTCGGCTACGCGCCGCGGGAGGCGAGTGCCCGGCGGACGCCGTACGCGATGACGCCGACGGCGAGCACGGCCGCCCCGGAGATCACGGAGGAGACCGGCAGGGTGAACGCCAGCAGCAGGCAGCCCGCGAACCCTACCGCCGGGATCAGGCGCGGCGGCCGGCCCTCCTCGGCGGTCAGCGTCCACGCGGAGGCGTTGGCCACGGCGTAGTACGCCAGGACCGCGAACGAGGAGAAGCCGATCGCCCCGCGCAGGTCAGCCGTCGCGGCGAGCACGGCCACCACGGCGCCCACGAGCAGTTCGGCCCGGTGCGGCACCTTGAACCGCGGGTGGACGGCGGCCAGGGCGTGCGGCAGGTGCCGGTCGCGGGCCATGGCCAGGGTGGTGCGCGAGACGCCCAGGATCAGCGCCAGCAGCGAGCCGAGCGCGGCCACCGCCGCCCCGGCCCGGACCACCGGCGACAGCCAGTCGGCGCCCGCGGCCCGTACCGCGTCCGACAATGGCGCGGTGGCCTCGGCCAGCCCCTTGGGGCCGAGCACCGACAGGACGGCGAGCGCCACGAGAACGTACACGGCCAGCGCGATGCCCAGGGCGAGCGGAACGGCGCGGGGGATGGTGCGGGCCGGGTCGCGGACCTCCTCGCCCAGGGTGGCGATGCGCGCGTATCCGGCGAACGCGAAGAACAGCAGGCCCGCGGCCTGGAGCACCCCGTGCGCGTCGGCGTCGCCCCCGACGTCCCAGCGGGCGGCGTCCGCCGCGCCGGAGCCGAGGGACGCGATCACCACCGCCGCCAGCACCGCCAGGACCACGGCGACGATCACACGGGTCAGCCACGCCGACTTCTGCACGCCGGCGTAGTTCACGGCGGTCAGCGCCACCACCGCGGCGACGGCGACGGCGTGCGCCTGGCCGGGCCAGACGTACGCGCCGACGGTCAGGGCCATGGCGGCGCAGGAGGCGGTCTTGCCGACGACGAAGGCCCAGCCGGCGAGGTGGCCCCAGAAGTCGCCGAGCCGTTCCCGGCCGTAGACGTAGGTGCCGCCGGAGGCGGGGTAGCGGGCGGCGAGCCGGGCGGACGAGGTGGCGTTGCAGTACGCCACCACGGCGGCCACCGCGAGCCCGAGCAGAAGCCCGGAGCCGGCGGCGCGGGCGGCCGGGGCGAGGGCCGCGAAGATCCCCGCGCCGATCATCGAACCCAGCCCGATCGTCACGGCGTCGGGCACGCCCAGCCGCCGCCGCAGTTCGCCCGGCGTCCCCGCCGCGGCGGTCGAAGACTCGCCCATCAGCCCACTCCGTCCCACTCCGCGCAGCCGGCCACATGGCTCACGGCACATCACTCACGGCTTACGGTTTTCGATATCGGCAGACGATATATGAGCCGGGTGACTCGGCGGTGAACTTCCGGCGCCGGACCGGGAACGCCGCTCGCCCCCGTCCGGAGGCCGCCGCGTCCTTTCCCGCCCGAACCCGTAGCATGACGAGCGTGACCAGGAGCACCCCGTCGATCAGCCGCCCGGCCGGGCGGCTGCTCACGCTGCTGGTGACGGCGGTACTGGCCGGCCTGCTCGGCATGCACGGCCTGGCCCCCGGAGTGCCGACGGCGCACGCCGGCACCGGAACGGCGTCCGGTGCACACCACACGGAAGCCATGGCGGCCCACGCGGACGGTTCGGCGACCCTCGCGGACCGTGCCTGCGGGCACTCGGACGGCGGATCGGGACACATCGATCACGCCGACGGTACGTGTGCGGCCACCGGGACCGCCTCCGCCTACACGCCGCCGCCCCTGACCGGCGGCACGGCCGACGCTCCCACCGCCGCCTCCCCCGCCGTGGCGGCCACGGGAGCGCCCCACGTCGGGCGGGGCCCGCCCGACCTCTCCGAACTGCAACTCCTGCGGATATAGAGCGGCCCGCACGCCCTCGCATCCATCAGGCACATCCACTCGAACGCGCGCCGCGAGCAGGCGCGCGTAAAGGAGTTGCACCCAGCATGAAGCACAAGCGTTCCCTCGTCCGCCGTACCGCCGCCATGGTCGCCGCCGGAGCGGCGGCACTCGCCCTGGCCGCCTGCGGCGGGGCCGGCGACGGCGACACCGGCGGCTCCGCCGGACACGGCGGCCACAACGCGACGCCCTCCGCCTCCGCGACCGCACCGTCCTCGCAGGGCAAGCACAGCGCCGCCGACGTGGCGTTCGCGAAGGGGATGATCCCCCACCACCGCCAGGCCGTCGAGATGGCAGACCTCGCGCCCGGACGGGCGGCGTCGCCCGAGGTCGAGAAGCTGGCCACGGAGATCAAGAAGGCCCAGGACCCGGAGATCAAGACGCTGTCCGGCTGGCTCACGGCGTGGGGCGAGGAGGTGCCCGCCGAGGACGCCGCCATGGACCACTCCGGGCACGGCACGGGCGGCATGGACGGCATGATGACGGACCAGGAGATGAGCGGGCTCGAGGACGCCTCGGGCGAGGCGTTCGACACCGCCTTCCTGGAGCTGATGATCAAGCACCACGAAGGCGCGGTCGCGATGGCGAGGACCGAGCAGGCCGACGGCGCCTTCGCCCCGGCCAAGAAGATGGCCGACGAGATCATCACGTCCCAGAGCGCCGAGATCGAGCGCATGAACCAACTGCTCGGCAAGGGCTGATCCACCGGCGGGCCGTCCGTCGCCATCGGGGTACTCAAAACAGGTACCGGAATACCCCATGGGGGTATATGGTTCCCGACCGTGGGGCCCGGCCCGGGTCTCCACGGTCGGGACGTCGATTGGGGTTGACACGTCATGGAGCATCAGCACGCGCACGGCGCGACCTGGGCGATGGCGGTGCGGGCGACCCTGCACTGCCTCACCGGGTGTGCCATCGGCGAGATCCTCGGCATGGTCATCGGCACCGCCCTGCTGTGGGGCAACGTGCCGACGATGGTCCTGGCGATCGGCCTCGCCTTCGTCTTCGGCTACTCGTTCACCCTCTTCGCGGTGGTGCGCGCGGGGGTGTCCCTGAAGGCCGCGGTGAAGGTGGCGCTGGCCGCCGACACCGTCTCCATCGCGGTGATGGAACTGGTCGACAACGGCATCATCGCGCTGACGCCGGGGGCGATGGACGCGCACCTGTCGGACGGACTGTTCTGGTACGCGCTGCTCGGCGGCTTCGCCGTGGCGTTCGTGATCACCACGCCGGTCAACAAGTGGATGATCGGCCGCGGCAAGGGCCACGCCGTGGTCCACGCGTACCACTGACCCGCACCACCACAACGCCGGGCGGCCTCCGAGACATCGGGGCCGCCCGGCGTCAGGGTATGAGTGAAAGTCTCGCGGGCGCCTACGCCACACCCACGACCCTCAGTCCCCGTCCCCGCCCACCACGGGCCCCCCGCCCACCGTGAACCCGATCACCGACCCGCCCCCGTCCCGCCGGAAGGCGAACGTCGCTCCCCCGTGCGCCAGCGCCACCTCCCGCACGATGGACAGGCCGAGGCCGGAACCGGCCCGGGAGCGGGCGTCGGTGGCGCGGTAGAAGCGGTCGAAGACCCGGGTCAGGTCGGCCTCGGCGATGCCCGGACCGCGGTCGCGGACCTCCACCCGGATCGGGCCCTCCAGGGCCGGCCCGGCGACCGCGACCTCGATGGGTCCGGTGCCGCCCGGGTCGAACTTCGCGGCGTTCTCCACCAGGTTGGACAGCGCCCGCGTCAGCATGGCGGGCCGCCCCTCCGTCACCGTCTCCCCGCGGACGCTCACCCCGATGTCCCGCCCGGTACGGCGCCGCGCCAGGCTCGCCACGTCCCGCGCGACCCGCGCCAGGTCGACCCGCTGCGGAGGCTCCCCGGCGGACTGTCCGGCCGCCAGCTCGACCAGCTCGTTGACCAGGTCGGTCAGCTCACGGGCCTCCTGGCCGAGGTCGGCGACCAGTTCCCGGCGGGCCTCGGGCGGGAGCTCGTCGATCCGGCGCAGCAGCGAGATGTTGGTCCGCAGCGAGGTCAGCGGCGTCCGCAGCTCGTGCCCCGCGTCCTGGACCAGACGCCGCTGGTCCTCCTCCGACTGGGCGAGGCGGACCAGCATCAGGTCGATGGCGCGGCCGAGGCGACCCACCTCGTCCGGGCCGGTCACCGGCACCTGGACGCCCAGCCGGCGGGTGCGGGCGACGTCCTCGGCGGCCGAGGTCAGGAGCACCAGCCGCCGGGTGATGCGCCGCGCCAGCCACCAGCCGAACAGCCCGGCGGCCGTCACCACCGCCGCCATCAGCAGCAGCGTCCGGCGCTGCAGCGCCCGCAGCAGCTCCTCGGTGTCGCTGAACTCCTGCGCCACCTGCACCGCGCCCCGGCCGCCGCCCAGCGACACCGTCGCGACCCGGAAGACGTCGTCGCCGACCCCGACGTCCTCGTGCTCGACCGTCCGCCCGGCCACGGCGGCGTGCGCCGTCCGCCGGTCGGCGTCGGTCACCGGCAGCCGGGGACCGGCCGGGTCGGAGATCTCACCGTCCGGCCCGAGGACCTGCACGTCGGTGCGGGCCGGGCGCACGATCTCGTGCCCCGGCGCGGACGAGGCGAAGTCGCCGGGCGACATCCGCCGCTGACGCACCTCGGCCCGCAGGTCCTGCACGACCTGCGCGAAGACGGTCTCCTGGTCCACCCTCACCAGCCGGGCCGCCGCGTTGTACGACAGCACCCCGACGAGGACGGTGACCACGGCGGTGACCGTCGCGAAGGACACCGCGAACGTCGTCCGCAGCGACAGCAGCCGGGGCCGGCGCCCGAGCGGGGACGGGCCCACTCAGTCCTCCCGCAGCACGTAACCCACCCCGCGCACGGTCTGGATCGGCTGCGGCGTGCCCGGCTGGTCCAGCTTGCGGCGCAGGTAGCCGACGTAGACGGCGAGGTTCTTGGAGCCGGGCCCGAAGTCGTAGCCCCAGATGCGGTCGTAGATCGTGGAGTGGTCGAGAACGACGCCCGCGTTGCGCACCAGCAGCTCCAGCAGCTCGAACTCGGTGCGGGTCAGCTCCAGCTCCCGCCCGTCCCGCCAGGCGCGGCGGGCCCTCGGGTCCATGCGCAGCCCGGCCGCCTCCAGGTACCGGGCGGCGGCGTCCGGCTCCTGAGGCCCGTCCGCGGCCGGGGAAGCCGTGCCCGCGCCCTCCCCGTCCTCCCTGTCCTCCCGGTCCGTACGCCGCAGCAGGGCGCGCAGCCGGGCGAAGACCTCCTCGACGTCGAAGGGCTTCACCACGTAGTCGTCGGCGCCCGCGTCCAGGCCCGCGATCCGGTCGGCGGTCTCCACCAGCGCCGTCAGCATCAGGATCGGCGTCGGGTCGCCCTCGGCGCGCAGCTCCCGGCAGACCTGGAGGCCGTCGACGCCCGGCATCATCACATCCAGCACCAGCACGTCCGGCCGGCCGCTCTGGGCCCGCGCCAGCGCCTCGGCGCCGTCGGCGACCGCGGTGACCCGGTAGCCCTCCAGGGTGAGGGCGCGCTCCAGGGCGTGCCGGATCGCGCGGTCGTCTTCGGCGAGCAGAACAGTCCGGGGCACCCGTCCAGTCTGCCAAGGTGAGCGCGCCCGCGGCCGGACGGCCGGGCTTCTTACCAAGCTCTCACCCAGTGGGCCGCAGCGCCGCGAGCCGTTCCTCGAAGGGCACGACCTCGAAGGCGTCGTCCGCCGGCTTCCCGGCCGGTTCCGAGGCCGCCGACAGCCCGCCCATCAGCGCGGCCAGCTCGCCGGCCGCCCGCTCGATCCGCCCGTCCAGGCCCCCGGCGCCCCAGTCCTCCGAGGAGGCGTACACGCCGGTCGGGACGACGACGGCCTTCAGGTGAGCGAAGAGCGGACGCAGCGCGTGGTCCAGGACCAGGGAGTGCCGGGCCGTGCCGCCGGTCGCGCCGACGATCACCGGCTTCCCGCCGAGGGCGTTCTCGTCGGTCACGCTCAGCGCGTCGAAGAACGACTTGAACAGCCCGCTGTACGACGCCGAGAACACCGGCGTGACGACGATCAGGCCGTCGGCCGCCGCGACGGCGTCGAAGGCGGCGGCCAGGTTCCGGCTCGGGAAGCCGTTGGTGAAGGTGTGCGCGATCTCCACCGCGAGGTCGCGCAGCTCGACCACCTGGACCTCGGCCGGTGTCCGGCCGACGGTGGCGGCGGCCAGGCGGTCGGCGAGCAGCCGGGTGGAGGACGGGACGCTCAGTCCCGCCGAGACGACGACGAGCTTCATGCCCGTACTCCTTCCTCGCGCTTGTTGCGGGCGGCGGCCAGCAGGGACGCGTGGGTCGGGGCGTCCGGCACGTCGGCCGGGCGGTCCTTGGCGAACTCCTTCCGCAGCACCGGCACGACCTCCTCGCCGAGCAGGTCGAGCTGCTCCAGGACGGTCTTCAGGGGCAGCCCGGCGTGGTCCATCAGGAACAGCTGGCGCTGGTAGTCACCGGCGTAGTCGCGGAAGGCGAGCGTCTTCTCGATCACCTGCTGCGGGGAGCCCACCGTCAGCGGCGTCTGCGCGGTGAAGTCCTCCAGCGACGGCCCGTGCCCGTAGACCGGCGCGACATCGAAGTACGGCCGGAACTCGCGGACCGCGTCCTGGCTGTTCCTCCGCATGAACACCTGTCCGCCGAGGCCGACGATCGCCTGCTCGGGGGTGCCGTGCCCGTAGTGGGCGTAGCGGTTGCGGTACAGCTCGATCATGCGCTTGGTGTGATCGGCCGGCCAGAAGATGTTGTTGTGGAAGAAGCCGTCGCCGTAGTAGGCGGCCTGCTCGGCGATCTCGGGCGAGCGGATCGAGCCGTGCCAGACGAAGGGCGCGACGCCGTCCAGCGGGCGCGGCGTGGAGGTGAAGCCCTGGAGCGGGGTGCGGAACTTCCCCTCCCAGTTCACGACGTCCTCGCGCCACAGGCGGTGCAGCAGGGCGTAGTTCTCGACGGCGAGGTTGATGCCCTCCCGGATGTCCTTGCCGAACCACGGGTACACCGGGCCGGTGTTGCCGCGCCCCATCATCAGGTCCACCCGGCCGTCGGCCAGGTGCTGGAGCATCGCGAAGTCCTCGGCGATCTTCACCGGGTCGTTCGTGGTGATCAGGGTGGTGGAGGTGGACAGGATCAGCCGCTCGGTGCGGGCCGCGACGTAGCCGAGCATCGTGGTCGGGGACGACGGCACGAAGGGCGGGTTGTGGTGCTCGCCGGTCGCGAAGACGTCCAGGCCGACCTCCTCGGCCTTCAGCGCGATGGCGACCATGGCCTTGATGCGCTCGCGCTCGGTCGGCGTCCGGCCCGTGGTCGGGTCCGGGGTGACGTCGCCGACGGTGAAGATGCCGAACTGCATGGTCGCTCAACCTCCGATTTGTTGACGGTTCAACTATACCGCCCAACGGTCGGCCGCCGGACCTTATTCCGCCCCCCGTTCCGCCCCGTGCCAAGCTGCCCCCATGCTGGTCCTCCGCTCCGCCGCCCTGTTCGTCGTCGCCGCCCTCTTCGAGATCGGCGGTGCCTGGCTGGTCTGGCAGGGGGTGCGGGAACAGCGCGGCTGGCTGTGGGCCGCCGGCGGCGTCCTCGCCCTGGGCGCGTACGGCTTCGTCGCCACCTTCCAGCCCGACGCCCACTTCGGCCGCATCCTCGCCGCGTACGGCGGGATCTTCGTCGCCGGCTCCATCCTGTGGGGCGTGGTCGCGGACGGCTACCGGCCCGACCGCTGGGACATCACCGGGGCCGTGGTCTGCCTCGCCGGGATGGCCGTGATCATGTGGGCGCCGCGCAACGGCGGCTGACTACGCTGGCGGCGACCGTTCGTACAGTCTCTGACGCCCAGGAGCAGCCCATGGCCACCGCAGCCGCCCCGTCCGCCGCCTCCCGCATCGCCGTCGTCACCGGTGCGAGCAGCGGCATCGGAGCCGCCACGGCCCGGCAGCTCGCCGCCGCCGGTTACCGCGTCGTCCTCACCGCCCGCCGCAAGGACCGCATCGAGGCGCTGGCGGAGGAGATCCAGGCGGCCGGCCACAAGGCCACGGCGTACCCGCTGGACGTCACCGACCGCGCGGCCGTCGACGAGTTCGCCACCGCCTTCAAAACGGTCGGCGTCCTCGTCAACAACGCGGGCGGAGCACTCGGCGCCGACCCCGTGGCCACCGGCGACCCGGCCGACTGGCGCCGCATGTACGAGACGAACGTCCTCGGCACCCTCAACCTCACCCAGGCCCTCCTGCCCAAGCTGGAGGCGAGCGGCGACGGCACGGTGGTCGTCGTCTCCTCCACCGCCGGCTTCGGCACCTACGAGGGCGGCGCGGGCTACGTCGCCGCCAAGCACGCCGAACACGTCCTCACCGAGACCCTCCGCCTGGAGATCGTCGGCCGCCCGGTCCGCGTCGTCGAGATCGCGCCCGGCATGGTCAAGACCGACGAGTTCGCCCTCACCCGCTTCGGCGGCGACGAGGACAAGGCGGCCAAGGTCTACGCCGGCGTCCCGGACCCCCTGACCGCCGACGACGTCGCCGACACCATCACCTGGGCGGTCACCCGCCCCGCCCACGTCAACATCGACCTCCTGGTGGTCCGCCCCCGCGCCCAGGCCTCGAACACGAAGGTGCACCGGGAGTCGTAGGAGGCGGCGCCTCAGCCCTTCACGCAGACGACCTGCTTGAGCTTCGCCACGACCTCCACGAGGTCACGCTGCTGGTCGATGACCTGGTCGATCGGCTTGTAGGCGCCCGGGATCTCGTCCACGACACCGGAGTCCTTGCGGCACTCCACACCCCGTGTCTGCTCCTCCAGGTCCTTGGTGGAGAAGCGGCGCTTGGCGGCGTTCCGGCTCATGCGCCGACCGGCCCCGTGGGAGGCGGAGTTGAAGGACTTGTCGTTCCCGAGGCCCCTGACGATGTACGAACCCGTGCCCATGGACCCGGGGATGATGCCGTAGTCCCCGGATCCCGCGCGGATCGCGCCCTTGCGGGTCACCAGCAGGTCCATACCGTCGTACCGCTCCTCCGCCACGTAGTTGTGGTGGCAGGAGATCTCCTGCTCGAAGACCGGCTTGGCCTTCTTGAACTCCTTGCGAACCACGTCCTTCAGGAGCGCCATCATGAGGGTGCGGTTGTACTTCGCGTACTCCTGCGCCCAGAACAGGTCGTTGCGGTAAGCCGCCATCTGCGGGGTGTCGGCGACGAACACGGCGAGATCGCGGTCGATCAGGCCCTGGTTGTGCGGGAGCTTCTGGGCGACGCCGATGTGGTGCTCGGCGAGTTCCTTGCCGATGTTGCGGGAACCGGAGTGAAGCATGAGCCACACAGAACCGGTCGTATCCGTGCAAACTTCGACAAAGTGGTTTCCGCTTCCGAGCGTTCCCATCTGCTTTCCGGCCCGCTCGTGACGGAATTTGACCGCTTCCGCCACCCCGTCGAACCGCCCCCAGAAGTCGTCCCACCCCGCCGTCGCCAGCCCGTGGAAGCGCCCCGGATCGACGGGACTGTCGTGCATCCCCCGCCCCACCGGAATCGCCTGCTCGATCTTCGAGCGCAGCCGCGACAGGTCGCCCGGCAGGTCGTTCGCCGTCAGGGACGTCTTCACCGCCGACATCCCGCAGCCGATGTCCACGCCCACCGCCGCCGGGCACACCGCACCCCGCATCGCGATCACGGACCCGACCGTCGCGCCCTTGCCGTAGTGCACGTCCGGCATGACCGCGAGGCCCTTGATCCAGGGCAGGGTCGCGACGTTGCGCAGCTGCTGGAGAGCGCCCTCCTCGACCGTCGCCGGGTCGGTCCACATCCGGATCGGCACCTTCGCGCCCGGCATCTCCACGTACGACATATCGTCCTCATTCCCCCGGAAAACAAACAGAAGTCTCAAAGCGCAAAACCGGCACCAAGGGCAGCCAAAGGGACGACTGACCGGCATTCACGGCGGCGCGTGCGATACACATTGTCTGCAGGGGACGCCCCCGCGCGGCAAGCGAATAACCAGCGGGGACACTGGAGTACCGACCACAGCCACACCGGCGAGAGGAGCCGCACCGTGCAGCGGAAGGCCTACGTACCCGGCGTCGCCGCCTGCCTGGCGGTGTTGCTGGCCGGCTGCACCGGCGGCTCGGGTGACGGCGCCACGGCGGACGACTCCAACCCGGGCCGGCCCGGCGTCGCGACCGAGGCGGCCGAGCCCGGCAAGTACCGCACCCTCCCGGAGCCGTGCGGCGCGGTCGGCGACAAGACGCTCGACTCGCTGCTGCCCGGCATCGAGGAGATCGCTGACGAGCGGCAGCGCGAGAAGGCGTACGCGGGTGAGCCGACGCTCGCCTACGACACGGACCGCAAGGTCGGCTGCCGCTGGAAGGTGGAGTCGGCGGACGCCACCAACCACCTCTTCGTGAACTTCGAGCGGGTCGTGTCGTACGACAACGCCGTGAGTGACGACAGCGAGGCCGAGCGGCTCTTCGCGAGGCAGGTGACGGCGGCCGACCTCCCCGAACCGGTGGTCTCGGACTCCGCGTCCGCCTCGGACTCCGCATCCCCGTCCGACACCCCCTCCTCCGGTGCCCCGTCGTCCGGGGAGCCGAGCTCCGGCCCGAGCGGCACGTCCTCCACCCCCGCCGCCTCGGGCTCCGGTTCCGCCACCGCGCCCTCGTCGAGCCCGTCCGCCGGTGCCACGCCCACCGAACTCCAGCCCCGGCTCCTGGACGACCTGGGTGACGAGGCGTTCGTGGACGACGAGCTGAGCAGCTCGGGTTCCACGGCGAAGCGGCGCACGGTGACTGTGGCGTTCCGCACGTCGAACGTCATGGTGACCGTCGAGTACGCGGAGCAGTCGGCGACGCTCGGAGTCGTGCCGGACAGCGAGGAAATGCAGGACAAGGCGCGGAAACTGGCTTCCCAGCTGGCCGATTCACTGGGCGGTTGAGCCCGCCGCGGACTCCCCGGCGGCCGTGTGTGGAGCACCTGGAGAGGAGCCACACGGTTTCCTCACCGCGTACGGTGACCCCTCGGACCCGTTCCGAACGCAGGAACCACGAGTGCCATGAGTGAAGGAACCATGCAGCGACGAGCCCAGCGTGACCAGCAGAATCCGCGTGCGAAGCGACTCACCCGCGCCCTTGTCTGCGCGGCCGCCGTCCCCGTGATGCTGGTGGCAGCCGGCTGCTCCTCGGACTCCGGCTCCGACGACGGCAAGGACAAGGCGGCTCAGAAGACGGCCGCCTCCAAGTCCGCGAAGCCGTCCCCGACGGTCCAGGCGGCGGCGTACCGGAAGCTTCCGGAACCGTGTTCCGTGCTGGCGAAGAAGACGCTGGAAGACCTGGTGCCCAAGGCCGACAAGGGCAAGGAGGGCGCTTCGAACGACACGGCGACGCGCGGCGGTTGCTCCTGGGACAGCCTCGACGACAACGGTGTGAAGGGCTCCCAGTTCCGCTGGCTCAGCGTGTCGATGCTGCGCTTCGAGTCGGACCAGACGCGCGGCCCGGGCGACAAGCTGGCGCGTGACTACTACACGAAGCAGCTGCGGGACGCCCAGGGCACCGAGAACGCGAAGAGCGTGAAGACGACGCCGGTGAGCGGGACCGGCGACGAGGCCTCCGTCGTCAGCTACGAGCTGAAGAAGAAGGAGGGCACCTTCAAGCAGCAGACGGTTGTGGCGCGCGTCGAGAACGTCGTCGTCACGGTCGACTACAACGGTGCGGGCCTGGCCGGCGACAAGACGCCGGACGCCGCCGACCTGACGAAGGACGCGCAGAAGGCGGCCAAGGAGGCGGTGGCCTCGGTGACGAAGGCCAACGGCAGCGCATCGAGCACGTCGCCGTCGCCGTCCAAGTCGTCCGAGTCGTCGGCGTCGTCGTCGTCGTCGAAGACGAGCTGACGGGCCGTATCACCCCACCGGCCACCCGTCCCCCGCACGCATGTGCCACTCTGTTGCGCGCAACAACTGGCACTGGGAGGGGAGTACGGGTGGCCGCGCCACTAGAGCTGACCCGGACGCATCGCGTTCTCATCGGCATCGTCGTCTTCGGTGCCGTAGTCATCGCCGGGATCGGCTTCGCGGGTTCGTACGCGGCGGTGCGGGAGCTGGCGCTGAAGAAGGGCTTCGGCGACTTCAGCTACGTCTTCCCGATCGGCATCGACGCGGGCATCTGCGTGCTGCTGGCGCTGGACCTGTTGCTGACCTGGATTCGCATCCCCTTCCCGCTGCTGCGGCAGACGGCCTGGCTGCTGACGGCGGCGACGATCGCGTTCAACGGCGCGGCGGCCTGGCCCGACCCGCTGGGTGTGGGCATGCACGGCGTGATCCCGGTGCTGTTCGTGGTGTCCGTCGAGGCCGCCCGGCACGCGATCGGGCGGATCGCGGACATCACCGCCGACAAGCACATGGAGGGCGTCCGCCTCACCCGCTGGATCCTCTCGCCGGGCCCGACATTCCTGCTGTGGCGGCGCATGAAGCTGTGGGAGCTGCGCTCCTACGAGCAGGTGATCAAGCTGGAGCAGGAGCGGCTGGTGTATCAGGCGCGGCTGCGTTCGCGGTTCGGCCGCGGCTGGCGCCGCAAGGCGCCCGTGGAGTCGTTGATGCCGCTGCGCCTGGCCCGGTACGGCGTGCCCCTGGCGCAGACCGCCCCGGCGGGTCTGGCGGCGGCGGGCATCGAACCGGCGCTGCTGCCGCCGGCGCCCAGGGAGCAGAGCGAGGAAGCGCGGGCCGCCGCGCCCGCGGCGGAGCGGCGTCCCGAACTGGTCAAGGCGCCGGCGGCGAAGACGCCGCCCGCGCGCGACGTTCCGGAGGCGGAGGGCGAGCCCGACGAGCAGAGCCCCTGGTTCAACACCCGGCAGGTCGAGTACCAGGGCGGCTACGACCCCGCCTACGACCCGGCGGAGCACCTCGCGGAGTGGTACGAGGAGCAGCGGCGGGCCGACCAGTACCGGGACCAGTACGAGGAGGAGCCTCCGCTCCAGGAGCCCTCGCCGGAGGAGACCGGCAGCTTCCCGATACCGGTCGTTCCGGGCCGCACCCGCGAGCTGGGTGAGGGCGGCGGCACCCCTGCGGTATCCGAGCCCTCGTCGCAGGGGCCGGACGAGGACGCCTTCTACCAGGTCTTCAAGCAGTCGATCAACGGCAGCTATCCGACGCCGCGGGAGTTCGGCGACAACGTGGAGGCGACGTTCGGCACGCAGCTTCCCGACCACGAGACCAAGCGCCTGGTCACCCACTTCACCAACCGGCACAGCGCGGAGCTGGAGGAGGACCACATCGCGTAGCGGTGCGTGCGGCACTCCGCCATTCTCATTCTTCCTCCGATGAGCCCCGGTTGCCGCACTGCAAAAAGGCGAAGCAGTGAAGATCACCCGGTTTGTTCGCCGGCCGGCTCGACCGCTGCGAAACGACCGAAAAGCATCGCTTCAACGCTGCCCTCAACCCCGTTCAACATAAGGCCAGTTGACGGGCCATTGGCGATGTGAATGGCTAGGCGATCGCACCGCGAATGACTTTCGTCGAGTTCCTCAATGGCACACCTGGAGGACCACCTCATCATGGACACGTTGTTCTGGAGCCGGCGCCGCCTGCTGGGCACCGCCGCAGCCGTCACCGCCGTCGCCGTCACCCCCGGCGTGCTGGCACCGTTCGCCCGTGCCGCCACAGCGGCGGACGAGACCCCGCCCAAGCCGTTCGAACTGCCGGACACCGAGCGGGCGAAGGTGGTCAAGGCCTGGCTCACCGGCGGCAGGGCGACCAGGGCCGCCGCGGCGGACGCGCTGTACGGCACCGACTCCGACGTCCAGACGTTCCTCGCCACGACGCTCCCGAAGGTGACGACGGAGGACGCCCGCGTCGCGGTCGCCTCCTACCTCTCCAGGTCCGGTGTGGGCCTGCGGCGTGCGGCGTCCGCCGCCCTGGACGGCGGGGACGGCGCGGTGGCCGCCTTCCTCGACGGCGGCTTCAGACCGGCCCTGCTGGAAGATCTGCAGGTGGCCACGTCCACGGTGTCCGGCACCGGCGGCCGGGCGGTCAGACGGGAGGCCTCCGCGGCCTTGGACACGGGCACCGAGGAGTCCCTCGCCGGCTTCCTCTCCGAGGGCCGCTTCACCGCCCGCGAGGAGGACATGCGGGTGGAGGCCTCCGCCATGCTGATGTCCGGCGGCCCGGAGGTGCAGAAGTACGCGGACCGCGCGCTCAGCGGCAGCCGCCAGGAGGTCGAGTGGTTCCTGGACACCGGGCAGCACATCGCGCGCGCCCGCGACCAGGAGGCCGCGACGATCGAGGAACTGGTCGCCGTCGTGGAGCGGGAGGGCAAGCGCGCCCAGGCGGAGACCGACCTCGCCGTCGAGGCCTCCGAGCGGGCCAAGACCGCCGCGGAGAAGGCGAAGGCGGCGGCCGAGAAGGCCGCGGCCGAGGCGGAGGCGGCCAAGGACGACGTGGCCAAGTCCGGTGCGGCCGCCCGCAAGGCCGCGAGCGCCGCGAAGGGTGCCGCCAAGGCCGCCCGCAACGCCATCAGCGCTTCGCACTCCGCGGTCGCCGCGTCGCGCCGCGCCTCGTTCGCCGCGGCCGCCGCCGCGCAGGCCGCCGCCACCGCGGGCAGCGCCGCTTCCCGTGCCTACCACGCGGCGATCGCCGCCTCGAAGGACGCCTCCAAGGCGAGTGCGGCGAAGAACGCCGCCGTCGCGGCGCGCAACGGTGCGGCGCGTGCCCGTACCGCCGCCAAGGCCGCCGACTACGCGGCCACCGCGGCCGCGCAGGCGGCCGGTGCCGGTTCCGCCGCCGCGTCCGCCGCCCGCAACGCGGCCGCGGCCTCCGCGGCATCGGCGCAGGCGGCCTCCGCGGCGGGCGTCGCCCAGTCCGAGGCCGCCGAGGCCAAGCGCCAGGCCGCGATCGCGAACAGCGCCGCGAACCGGGCCACCAACGCCGCCTCCACGGCCCAGGCCCTGGCCAACAAGGCCGCGTCCGCCGCCCGCACCGCACGCGACGCCGCCAACTCCGCGGCGGCGCACGCCGACAAGGCCGCCGCCGCGGCCGAGGAGGCGGTCAAGTACGCCGGCCAGGCCATCGACTACGCCAACAAGTCCACCGCGCACGCGGCCGAGGCGATCAAGGCGGCCGAGACCGCCACCCAGGCGGTCGCGGACGCCACAGCGGTCGAGAAGGCCGCCCGGGAGGCGGAGTTGGCGCGCCTGGAGGAGGACAGACTGGACGGCCTGGCGGAGGCCAGGCTCCTCGCTCAACAGGAAGCGGCCGAGCGCGCCGCGGCGGCGAACCGGCGCACGCAGGACGAGCAGACCTCGCAGGAGCTCAAGGAGCTGATCGCGAGCGCCGAGAAGGCGCTCGCGGACGGTGACGCGGCGCTGGCGGCCACCCTGGGCCGCAAGGCCGCCATGGGCGTGGCGGCCTCGCAGGGCGCCTGGTCCCGGGAGGCCGCCCAGTTCGCGCTGTCCGGCGGGGCCGCGGACATCCATGCCTGGATCGACACCGACCGGGCCCTCGCCGAGGACCAGGACGACCGGGAGACGGCCCTGCACATCGCGGAGATCGGCTCCGCCAACGTCGGCGAGGCCGCCCACGCGGCGCTGGCGAGCGACACCACCGGCGCCGTGCGGGCGTTCCTGACCGACGGGCTGATCGAGGCCGTGGCCGAGGACAACCGCGTCAGCATCGCCGCCATCCTGTCCACCGACCCCGGACGGGCCGTCAAGGCCGCGGCCAACGCCGCGCTCGACGCCAACACCCCGCAGGCGCTGCGGGACTTCCTCGACCACACCTACGCGGACGCGGTACGGGACGACGACGGGGTCGCCACCGCGGCCCTGCTCCAGTCCGGGGGCATCTACACCAAGGCGTACGCGGAGGTCGCCCTGGAGGGCCCGACGTGGATGCGCCGGAACTTCATCAGTCTCGCGCAGTACAAGGCGGCCCAGCTCGACCACGACTCGGCCACGCACGTCGCCGCGATCCGCGGGGCGATCGCCGCCGCCGCGAAGATCGCCTACAAGGCGCAGGAGAACGCGGAGCTCGCGTCGAAGGCGGCCGCGGAGGCCCGTAACGCCGCGGACCAGGCCAAGGAGTGGGCCGACAAGGCACTCGCCTCGGCCGAGCGGGCCGAGACCTACGCCGCGCAGGCCGACCAGAACGCCGACGCGGCGGAGAAGTCCGCCGCGGCCGCCCAGGCCTCCGCCAACCAGGCGAAGGCCGCCGCGGCGACTGCCCGCAAGGCCGGGCGCGCGGCCAACTATTCGGCGAACCGGGCCATCGACTCGGCCCGCAGCGCCGTACGGTCCTCCTACAGCGCCCAGGCGTCGGCGAACAGCGCGCGCCAGTCCGCGATCGCCGCCGGCAAGGACGCGGACGCGGCGGCGGCAGCGGCCACCGACGCCCGCCGTATCGTCACGCAGAAGCGCAGGGCGGAGGCGGCGGAGGCGGCGCGCAGGGCCGCCGAGGAGGCACGCAGGGCCAAGGAGGAAGGACGGAACCCGGCCGACAGCCCGACGCACGACCGGACCAACTCGGGCGGCAGTGACGGCGACTCCGACGAGTGGTGGAACGACGCCCAGTTCTACGCGGACGCGTTCAACTGGATCAGCATCGGCACCGGGTTCCTCGCCGCGGGCCTCGCCTTCGTCGCGCCGTGGACCGGCCCGTTCGCACCCGCTGTCGCCGCCGCGGCGGGGGTCTTCGGCTGGGTCTCCCTGGCCTCGGCCGGCCTCAGCACCCTGTTCACCGGCATCGAGCACGGCTTCGACAGCTCCGAGTTCGCGGGCTCGCTCGTCGGAACGAGCCTGGGACTGCTCACCTTCGGCCAGTCCAAGTGGATCGGGGCCACGCTGGAGGGCGTGGCCTCGCCCGTCGCCAAGCGGGTCACCCAGCTCGGCAGCGACATCATCTCGCCCATCACCGGTACGCTGAGTTCCCTTTTCGGGTGATCACAGAACGGCCGGGTGGTCACAGAATGAGCGCCGACCACTGATCCGGCCGGGTCGGGAGCGGGCCGACGCCGACGGTCCGCCCCCGCCCCGGACAGAAGGACACCCCTATGCTCACGTCCGTACCCGTCGCATGGCTGTGGCTGCTGGCCGCGGCGTCCACCGCACTGTCCAGCTGTCTGCTGGGGAGCTGGATACCGCTGCGGAAGTTCCGCATCGCCTATCCGCTGACCATGGTCACCGGCGGCGTGCTCCTGATCGTCGTCTGCCGGGTGAGCGGCTTCGGCCTGTCCGAGGCGCTCGTCATGTACTCCAGCGCCCACATCGGCCTGACGCTGGGCATGCTGCCCCAGCGGAAGTGGTTCAAGGAGGTGCTGGAACGGTGGCGCAGGGGCGAGCGCACGGACCACATCGAGGTCCCGCGCCGGCACCTCGCCTTCCTCGTCGTCACCGTGGTCGCCGTCCTGCTGGTCGGCTTCGCGCTGACCCGCTGAGATCCGGTGCCCGCCCCGCGGCGGGCACCGGGACCTCCTACTCCCCGAGCTACTCCCCGAGCAGACCGCGCACCCGCTCCTGCCCCACCGCGAGCAGCAGCGTGGGCAGGCGCGGGCCGGTGTCGCGGCCGACGAGCAGGTGGTAGAGCAGCGCGAAGAACGACCGCTGGGCGGTCTTGATCTCCGGCGGCAGCTCCTTGGGCGTGGCGTCGGCGGAGAACCCGGCCTGGACCTTGGGCACGCCGTAGACGAGGTGGGTGAGCCCGTCCAGGGACCAGTGGTCGGCGAGTCCGTCGAGCAGCAGCCGCAGCGAGGCCCGGCCCTGCTCGTCCAGCGACTTCAGCAGCTCGGCGTCGGGCTCGTCGCGCACGATGGTGCGCTGGTCGGCGGGGACGTGGGTGTTGATCCAGGCCTCGGCCTTGTCGTACCGGGGACGGGCCTCCGCCAGCGCGCCCAGCGGATTGGCCGGGTCGAGCTCGCTGAGGATGCGCAGCGCCTGGTCCTCGTGCCCGGCGGTGATGTCGGCGACCGAGGCGAGGGTGCGGTACGGCAGCGGCCTGGGCGTGCGCGGCAGCTCACCGGCGGCCGTGCGGACGGCACGGGAGTGGGCGGCGGCGTCGGCGGGGAGAGCCGAGCCCTCGGCGACCTTGGCGTCGAGGCGGTCCCACTCGTCGTAGAGCCGCTGGATCTCCTGGTCGAAGGCGATCTTGAAGGACTGGTTGGGGCGGCGGCGGGCGTAGAGCCAGCGCAGCAGCTGCGGCTCCATGATCTGAAGCGCGTCGGCCGGGGTGGGCACCCCGCCCTTGGACGAGGACATCTTCGCCATGCCGCTGATGCCGACGAAGGCGTACATCGGGCCGATGGGCTGCTTGCCGCCGAAGATCCCGACGATCTGCCCGCCGACCTGGAAGGAGGAGCCGGGCGAGGAGTGGTCGACGCCGCTGGGCTCGAAGATCACGCCCTCGTAGGCCCAGCGCATCGGCCAGTCGACCTTCCAGACCAGCTTGCCGCGGTTGAACTCGCTCAGCCGGACCGTCTCCGAGAAGCCGCACGCGGTGCAGGCGTACGTCAGCTCGGTCGAGCCGTCGTCGTAGGCGGTGACCGTCGTCAGGTCCTTCTCGCAGTTGCCGCAGTACGGCTTGTACGGGAAGTACCCGGCGGAGCCGGAGCTGCCGTCGTCCTCGGCGGCGGCGCCGGAGCCCTCGGCGGCCTCCAGCTCGGCCTCGTCGACCGGCTTCTGCGACTTCTTCGCCGGTCCCTTCTTGGTGCGGTACTGGGCGAGGATCGCGTCGATGTCCTGCCGGTGCTTCATGGCGTGCAGGATCTGCTCGCGGTAGACACCGGTGGTGTACTGCTCGGTCTGGCTGATCCCGTCGAACTCCACGCCCATCTCGGCGAGCGAGTCGACCATGGCGGCCTTGAAGTGCTCGGCCCAGTTCGGGAACGGGGAGCCCTTGGGGGCCGGGACGGAGGTCAGCGGCTTGCCGATGTGCTCGGCCCACGTCTCGTCGACGCCCGCGATGCCGGCCGGGACCTTGCGGTAGCGGTCGTAGTCGTCCCAGGAGATCAGGTGCCGGACCTCGTGACCCCGGCGGCGCACCTCGTCGGCGACCAGGTGCGGGGTCATGACCTCGCGCAGGTTGCCCAGGTGGATGGGGCCGGACGGGGAGAGTCCGGACGCGACGACCACAGGTTTGCCCGGGGCACGGCGCTCCGACTCGGCGATGACCTCGTCCGCGAAACGGGAGACCCAGTCGGTGGTCTCTGTGCTCTGAGCCACGATCGGCACGTCCTTCTTTCTGACTCGGGCAGCCGGTACGGTCGCACGGCTGACCGCTCCATTCTCCCAGTCCGGCCCGCATCCGCGAAAACCGCTTTTCACCGCGTGGGATACTCGGTTTCCGTAGCTACTGAAAGCCTCACTCCCGGAACCCCGAGCAGAACGGCGAACCACTCCATGGCCTCGGTCACGTCCCTCAGCGACTCCGTCCAGCAGCACCTCGCGTCCGCCCTCACGGCCACCCGGCCCGAGGCCGCCGGCGTCGACCCGCTGCTGCGACGCAGCGACCGGGCGGACTACCAGGCCAACGGCATCCTCGCCCTGGCCAAGAAGGCGAAGGCCAACCCGCGGGAGCTGGCGACCGAGGTCGTCGCCCACATCACCACCGGCGACGAGCTGATCAAGGACGTCGAGGTCTCGGGCCCCGGCTTCCTCAACATCACCGTCGCCGACCGGGCGATCACCGGGAACCTGGCCGCGCGGTACGCGGACGGCGAGCGCCTCGGCGTGCCGCTGAAGGAGGACGCGGGCGTCACGGTCGTCGACTACGCCCAGCCGAACGTGGCGAAGGAGATGCACGTCGGCCACCTGCGGTCGGCGGTCATCGGCGACGCCCTGCGCGGCATGCTCGACTTCACCGGCGAGCGGACGATCGGCCGGCACCACATCGGCGACTGGGGCACCCAGTTCGGCATGCTCATCCAGTACCTGTTCGAGCACCCCGGCGAGCTGGCCCCGGCCGAGGACGTCGACGGCGAGCAGGCCATGTCGAACCTGAACCGGGTGTACAAGGCGTCGCGTGCGGTCTTCGACGCGGACGAGGAGTTCAAGGAGCGGGCCCGCAAGCGGGTCGTCGCCCTCCAGTCCGGCGACAAGGAGACCCTCGAACTGTGGCAGCAGTTCGTGGACGAGTCGAAGGTCTACTTCTACTCCGTCTTCGAGAAGCTCGACATGGAGATCCGCGACGAGGAGATCGTCGGCGAGTCCGCGTACAACGAGGGCATGCCCGAGACCGCCCGCCTCCTGGAGGAGAGTGGCGTCGCCGTGCGCTCCGAGGGCGCGCTCGTGGTGTTCTTCGACGAGATCCGCGGCAAGGACGACCAGCCGGTCCCGCTGATCGTCCAGAAGGCGGACGGCGGCTTCGGCTACGCGGCCTCCGACCTGACCGCGATCCGCAACCGGGTCCAGGACCTGCACGCCACCACGCTGCTGTACGTCGTCGACGTGCGCCAGTCGCTGCACTTCAAGATGGTCTTCGAGACGGCCCGCCGGGCGGGCTGGCTGAACGACGACGTCACCGCGCACAACATGGGCTACGGCACGGTGCTCGGCGCGGACGGCAAGCCCTTCAAGACGCGTGCGGGCGAGACCGTGCGGCTGGAGGACCTGCTGGACGAGGCGGTGCAGCGGGCCGCCGAGGTCGTGCGGGAGAAGGCGCGGGACCTCACCGAGGCCGAGATCCAGGAGCGGGCCGCGCAGGTCGGCATCGGGGCCGTGAAGTACGCGGACCTGTCGACGTCGCCGAACCGCGACTACAAGTTCGACCTGGACCAGATGGTCTCGCTCAACGGCGACACCAGCGTGTACCTCCAGTACGCCTACGCCCGTATCCAGTCGATCCTCCGCAAGGCCGGCGAGGTCCGCCCCGCCGCCCACCCGGAGCTGGAGCTGCACGAGGCGGAGCGGGCGCTGGGCCTGCACCTGGACGCGTTCGGGAACACGGTCTTCGAGGCGGCCGCGGAGTACGCCCCGCACAAGCTGACCGCCTACCTGTACCAGCTGGCGTCGCTGTACACGTCGTTCTACGACAAGTGCCCGGTGCTGAAGGCTCAGACGCCGGAGCAGGTGGAGAACCGCCTCTTCCTGTGCGACCTCACGGCCCGCACCCTGCACCGGGGCATGGCCCTGCTGGGCATCCGGACGCCCGAGCGGCTCTGAACACCCGGACAGACGCGTGCGGCCCGTCCTCTCCCCCGGTGGGAGGACGGGCCGCGTGCGTTCGCCGACCAGTCGGGTCAGCAGTCGGGGCAGTCGTTGGCCATCCGCTTGAACGCCGCCCGAGTTCCCGAGCCGGCGATCCCGTCGATCCCGCCGTCGTAGTCGTAGTACTTCGCGAGGTAGCGCTGCAGCGCCCTCACCGTGTTGGGGCCGACGATTCCGTCGATCTCGTCGTCGGGGTAGCCCCAGTGCGTGAGCCAGCGCTGGAGCGCCTTCCAGCTCTCGGTGCCGAGCAGCCCGTCGATCTCACCCTTGTAGCCCCAGCGCGCGGCTGCGACGCGCTGGATCTTCCTGGCCTCCGTACGGGTCAGCCCGAGGTTGTTCACCGCGAGCGGGGCAGCCGCCTCCGCGCTCACCACCCGCTGCGGAGCCTCTGTGGGGGCCGCCATGGCCGTACCCGCGGTCGCCAGGCTGCCGGCGGCGATCCCGACGGCGGTGGTGACGGTGACGAGTGTCTTCGTCAAAGTTCGCATGCTTTCCCCTCCGATGCGTTCACTGTGCTGTCGACCACGAGACTGCGGCCCGTCGAGCCGGGCTGCCACAGTTGCCCCGGAACTGACGTACTTACGGGACGTCCCACGCGCTGACCTGCGGGGACGTCGTCGTTGGAGTCGGTGCGGCGGGACGGCGAAACGGGGTGGCCGATTCCGAATGGTGCGGGAACCACATCCCGGTGGGCCGCGTGGTCGCTGATGCAGAATGAGACCGGGGAACGGGGACCCGGACCGGCGAGCCCGAACGCGAGTGGGGGAACATGTCGCGTTGGAAAGAGCTGCCCGCGGAACTGCATCCGCACGTGCACCAGTTGGCGGTGCGATTACGCAGGCTCAAGGACCACGGCGGACTGAGCATGCGGCAACTGGCCGCGAAGACCGGGTACAGCGCGAAGTCCTGGGAGCGGTACCTGAACGGCAGGTCCCTGCCGCCCCGGGAGGCCGTCGAGGCGATGGCCCGGATCACCGGCGACGATCCGGCCCGACTGCTGGCGCTGCACGAGGTGGCGTCGGAGCACTGGGGGAAGACGCGCGGGACCGCGCCCGTCGGGCCGGAGGCCGCGGAAGAGGAACCGCGCCCGGGACGGTCGCCGCGCGTCGCGGTCGTGGCGGCGGTGGTGGTCCTGGTGCTGGCCGTGTCCGGGGCCGTCCTGGTGGCGGCACGGTTCACCGGCGGCTCCGACGGCGGCGGCGGCCACGGCAGCGGCGCGGCGGCGGCCACAGTGACCACACCCGCCGCGTCGGCGTCCCGGTCACCGCAGACGTACACCTGCCGGGTGGAGCGGAGCGGCGGCCGCTGGTACGCGGGCAACAGCCGTACGCAGGACGCCATCCTGGCGTACGGACACGCCGGACCGGAGGTGGCCGAGGCGCAGTGCCTGCTGGCACGAGCCGGCATCTCGCCGGGAGAGGTCGACGGGATCTACGGCCCCAAGACGCAGCGCGCGGTCAAGCGCGTCCAGCAGCGCGACGGACTGGTCGTGGACGGCATCGTCGGTCCGCACACCTGGAAGGCCCTGCGGGGCGTGACCCCGCCATGACCCCGACGCACACCCGGATGACCACTGCGCTGCGGGAGTTGCGGACACGTACGGGGCTGAGCCTGGCGGCGCTGGCGGAGCGCACGGCGTACAGCAAGTCGTCGTGGGAGCGCTACCTCAACGGCAAGACGCTGCCGCCGCGCCAGGCGGTGCGGGATCTGTGCCGGCTCGCCCGCGAACCGGAGGGACGGGCGCTGGCACTGTGGGAGATCGCGGAGTCGGAGTGGAGCGGGCGCGCGGCGCGACCCGCCCCCGCACCGGCCGGCCCAGCCCCACAGCCACAGCCACCGACACCGACACCGACACCGACACCGACACCGACACCGACAAGGCAACCCGGTGCCAGGGGCAGGCTCCTGACCGTGCTCGTTTCCGTCTGCGCCGTGACCGTGGGCGGTGTCATCTCGGCGCTCCTCCTGCTCCCGAACCGGGAGGGAGCCCCCCGTACGTCCGCGTCCCCGGCCCCCGGTCCCCGTTGCCACGGCACCGCGTGCGAGGGCCAGGACCCGATGCACATGCTCTGCGGCGGGGGCCCCGACACCCTGTCCACCCATCGCACCACCACCGGGGCCCGGTTGGAGCTGCGCTACAGCGAGAAGTGCGGCGCCGGCTGGGCCCGCATGTGGGGGACACGCGTCGGCGACCGGCTGGAGGTGACGGCGGGCGGCCCGACCCACCGGGCGCGGATCGCGGGCGAGGTCGACGCGGAGTCGTACGTCTACACCGCCATGACCGCGGCCCGTCCCGGTGCCGTCCTGCGGGCCTGCTTCCGGCCCGCGGCGGCCGCCGACGGCGAACGGGAGTGTGTCGAGGCGCGCGTGGGCCTACGGGTCTCCGGAATGAGGATGCCCTACACCTTCACCCTGAAGGGTGGAGCACCGGACAAGCACCCGCCAGCCCCTCCCTCAGCCTCCGCAGCCCCTCCGCGATCTCGTCCGGCGTCTGTGTGACGAAGCACAGCCGCAGGGTGGCGCAGTTGGGCTCGCCGGCGTGGAAGGGGGCGCCGGGGACGTACGCCACGTCGTGCCGGACCACCTCGGGGAGCAGGGCCGTGGTGTCGTACCGCTCCGGCAGCCGCGCCCACACGAACATGCCGCCCTCGGGACGGGTCCAGGCCGACCCCGCCGGGAGCGCGTCCGCGAGGCCGGCGAGCATGGCGTCCCGGCGTGCGCCGTAGGCGGCGGCGACGCGCGCGACGTGGGCGTCCAGGTCACGGTCGGCCAGGTACCGGGCGGCGGCGAGCTGGTTGACGGTCGGGGTGTGCAGGTCGGCGGCCTGCTTGGCGACCGCGCAGGCCCGGCGCAGTCCGGCGGGCGCCCGCAGCCAGCCGAGGCGCAGGCCGGGCGCCATGACCTTGGACAAGGAGCCCAGCAGCACGGTGCGGTCGCGGGCGCCGTCGTAGGAGGCGATCCACGGCACCCGTTCGCCCTCGAAGCGCAGTTCCCCGTAGGGGTCGTCCTCGACGATCCACACCCCGCGCCGCCCGGCGATCTCCGCGACGGCGGCCCGGCGGCCGGCGGGCAGGGTGCGGCCGGTCGGGTTGGAGAAGGTGGGCACGGTGTAGAGCAGCTTGGGCCGCTCGCGCACCACCAGTTCGTCCAGCGCCTGCGGGTCCATCCCGTGCTCGTCGCCCGGCACGGCGACGACCCGGGCGCCCGCGAAGCCGAAGGCCTGGAGGGCGGCCAGGTAGCAGGGGTCCTCGACGAGGACGGTGTCGCCGGGTTCGATCAGGGCGGTGGCGAGCAGGGACAGGCCCTGCTGCGAGCCGGTGGTGACGAGGAGGTCGTCGGCGCCGGTGTCGAGTCCGCGCGCGGTGGTGCGGGCGGCGAGTGCGGCGCGCAGGGCGGGCTCGCCCTCGGTGGTGGAGTACTGGAGCGCCCGCGCGGGCGTCTCGGTGAGGACGGCCTGGTAGGCGGCGGCGATGCCCTCCGCGTCGAACAGCGTCGGAGCCGGGAGCCCGCCCGCGAAGTTGATCACCTCGGGGCGGGCGGTGACGGCGAGGATGTCCCGTACCGGCGAACCGCCGGTCGACCGGGCCCGCGCGGCGAGCGGCGGGAGGGGTGCGGCGGGGTCGGGCGCGTTCTCGGGCACTGTCTCGGTCACGGTCATGCCCGCACCCTAGAGAAGTGCGTGGCGTCTACAAGCGCCTTTCCGCGATCCGGACGGCCGCCCCGCGGTCAGCCCTTGACGCCCAGCCCTCCGTACACGTTGATGTCGGCGTCCGTGACGTCGTTGATGTCCTTGTACCGGACCTTCTCGATGTCGTCGAGGCCGGCCAGGTAGGACTCCTCGGGCTGCTCGGGCACGGGTGCGGCGTGGTCCGGGCGCCAGTGGTGCACCGGGACGACGCCGCCCGGCTCGGCGAGCTTCAGCCCGGCCTCGGCGAAGAAGCGCTCGACGTCGTCGCGGGAGCGCAGCACGAAGGTGAAGCCCCGCTCCGTGTACGTCCGCTGGACCGCGCGGATGTTCTCCGGGTTGAGGTCCTCGGTGAGGTGGCTGAGGACCAGCCGGCTGCCGGCGGGCAGCGCGTCCACCAGCTCGCGGACGATCGGGTACGCCTCCTCGTCCTCGACGAAGTGCAGGATGGCGACCAGGCAGAGCGCGACGGGACGGCTGAAGTCGAGGGTCTCGGCGGCCTGTTCGAGGATCCGTGCCGGGCTCTTCAGGTCGGCGTCGATGTAGTCCGTGCGTCCCTCGGGACCGCTGGTGAGCAGGGCGCGGGCGTGGGCGAGGACGACCGGGTCGTTGTCGACGTAGACCACCCGGGACTCGGGGGCGATGCGCTGGGCGATCTGATGCACGTTCTCCGCGGTCGGCAGACCGGTGCCGATGTCGAGGAACTGGCGGATGCCGTCCTCCTCGGCCAGCGCGGTGACGGCGCGGCGCAGGAAGTCCCGGTTGTGCCGTACGTCGAGGTAGCCGCGCGGGTTGGCGGCGAGCCCGGCGGCGGCCGCGTCGCGGTCGGCGGGGTAGTGGTCCTTGCCACCGAGGAAAACGTCGTAGACGCGGGCCGGGTGCGCCTTGCTGCTGTCGATCCTCCTTCTCAGCTCCGCGGGGTCCTGGCTGAGGGCGTCACCGGGCATGGGCGTCTCCTGACGGGGAACCGTTGTGTGGTCAACAACCTAACGCCCCGGCCGAGTTGCAGGTGCCCGACGCCCCCTCCCGCCTTCTCTCAGCCCTCCTCGACCAGCTCCCAGTGGTCGCTGCCCAGCGGGTACGCGTAGTAGGAGTCGTCCTTGGAGGCGCTGGTGCGGAACGGCCGGCCGTGGTCGTCGACCCGCAGGGTGCCCTCCCGGCCGCCGCTCGACCACTCCAGCTCCAGGTACCAGCTCACGTCGTGCTCGCTGGTGTGCGCGTTGACGTGGAACACCTCCAGGTCGGACTCGGTGACCGAGTACGGGAAGTCCTGCTGGCCGCCGATCGGCATCGCCAGGGGGTCGCCCAGGTCGAGGGCGACGTCGAAGGCCTCGACGTCCACCTTGCCGCCGCAGCCGTTGCCCATCACGTACTGGTCCCAGTCCAGCGGCTGCTCGCTGCTCACCACGCGCACGTGCAGGTCCTTCAGGACGACGGTCTCCGGGCCGGTGCCCTGCACGGTGAGGACGACGGTCTGCCGGTTCGCGGAGACCGCGCCGTAGGCGGTGGCCCAGCCGACCGCGTCCTGCTGGGCGGGCGGCTTCAGCACGTTCTTCGGGCTGCGGTCGACGAGGAAGGCGTGGTCGCAGGGGGAGTCCCAGAAGTACGGGGTGGTCGAGACGGTGAGCAGCGGGCCGTCGGCGGGCGGGCGGCGGCTCGCGGACGCGGCGGGACCGGCGCCCGTCGCGGACACCGAGGGGGTCGCGGGCCCGGACGTGGAAGGGGACGCCGACGCGGAGGCGCTGCCGCTCGGGGTCGCCGGCGGGGTGGCGCTCCCGGACGCCGACAGGGAAGGCGGCACCGCCCCGGCGGCCCCGGCGGGACCGCGCCGCCCGTCGTCGCCCGAGCCCGACACGAGGTTCGCCACGAGCGCGACGGCGACACTGACGGCGACGACACCGGAGGCGGCGTAGAGGGCGGCGCGGGGGACACGGCGACGGGAGGCGGGCGGCGCGGGCTCCTCGACGGCGGGCGGCGCGGGCTCCTCGACGGCGGGCGGCGCGGGCTCCTCGACGGCGGGCGGGAGGCCCGGCTCCTCGGAGCCGCCGGTCTGCTCCTCGCCCTCGCCCTCGCCCTCACTTCCACTCTCGCCCTCACTTCCACTCTCGCCCTCGCTTCCGCTCTCGCCCTTCTTCACGCCACGCAGGGCGTCCGCGCGGATCCAGCGGCGGTGGAGTTCGAGCAGTTCCTCGGGGGTGGCCCGGCACACGCGGGCGAGGCGTTCGACGGGGGCGAACTCGACGGGGACGACCTCCCCGCTGACGTACCGGTGGAGGGTCGACGCACTCATGTGCAGCCGCTTGCCCAGCGCCCCGTAGCTCAGCCCGGACCGCTCCTTGAGTTCCCTCAGCAGCCCCGCGAAGTCGTCCCCCGCCACCGTTTCTCCCTCTCCCGCATCCCCGTACCGCATCCCAGCGGGATGCCGTTCCCGCAGGTCAGAGCCGTTCTCGGCATCCCAGCGTCCCGCATGCCCCGGCATCGCTGGCGACCGGGACGGCCCCCGCCCCAAGCTGTGGTCATCCAAGCAGCCGCTCCCGGCGAACGGTCGAGCGGCTCACCTCAACTCCACCCAAAGGGGTCCACTCATGTCCACACGCACCGCCCGTACCGCCCGCCGCACCCGCCTGTTCGCCGCCACCACGGTCGCCCTGGCCGCACTCGCCCTGACGGCCTGCGAGAGCGGCGACGGCTCCGACACGGGCGCCCCCGCTCCGTCCACCTCCGCCCCGGCCGGCGGGAACAGCGAGCAGCCCCCCGCCGGGAACGAGTCGGGCGACGGCACGGAGGCCAACGGCTCGAAGGGCACGAACGGCTCCGCCGCCTCTTCCGACTCCTCGGGCTCCTCCGACAAGCCGGCGGGCGACACCGGCGACGACGACTCCGAGATCCCCGACAAGTGCTCCGCCACCGACGTGAAGATCACCGCGACGAAGGTGACCCGCCCCCTCAACCACCTCCTGCTGACCGCCACCAACACCGGCTCGAAGACGTGCATGCTGCCGCCGTACCCGGCGGCCCGCTTCGGCGAGGCCCAGTCGGTGCCGCCGGTCGCGGAGGCGACCAAGCCGCAGTCGCTGACCGGGGTCGAGCCCGGCGAGTCCGGCTACGCGGGTGTGGTGCTGTCCTCCGGCGACGGCAGCGGCGAGAACGGCTACGAGACGGACACCCTCACGATCCCCTTCGAGGACGGCTCCATCGCCACCGTCGCCCTGCCCGCCGGCGGCGTGTACGTCGACACCGCGCTGACGGTCACCTACTGGCAGACCGACATGGACGCCGCCCTCGGGTACTGAAGAGGTGCCCGCACCCCCTGCGCGAAGCACCGGGCGAGGTCGCCGCTCAGCGGAGGGTGCGCGCGACCTCGGTGGCCCAGTAGGTCAGGATGTTGCGCGCACCGGCCCGCTTGATGCCGGTGAGGGCCTCCAGGATGGCGCGGTCGCGGTCGATCCAGCCCTTCTCGGCGGCGGCCTCGATCATCGAGTACTCGCCGGAGATCTGGTAGGCGGCGACGGGCACGTCGGAGGCCTCGGCGACCTTGGCGAGGATGTCGAGGTAGGGCCCGGCCGGCTTGACCATCACCATGTCGGCCCCCTCCTCCAGGTCCAGCGCCAGCTCCCGCAGGGACTCGCGCACGTTGGCGGCGTCCTGCTGGTAGGTCTTCCGGTCGCCCTTCAGCGAGGACCCGACGGCCTCCCGGAAGGGCCCGTAGAAGGCGGAGGCGTACTTGGCGGTGTACGCGAGGACCGCGACGTCCTCCCGCCCGATCTGGTCGAGGGCGTCGCGTATGACCCCGATCTGCCCGTCCATCATCCCGCTGGGCCCGACCACGTGGGCGCCCGCGTCGGCCTGGACCTGCGCCATCTCGGCGTACCGCTCCAGGGTGGCGTCGTTGTCGACCCGCCCCTCGGCGTCGAGCACCCCGCAGTGCCCGTGATCCGTGAACTCGTCGAGACACAGATCGGACATGACGAGCAGCTCGTCCCCGACCTCGGCCCGCACGTCCCGCAGCGCGACCTGGAGGATCCCGTCGGGGTCGGTGCCCGCCGTCCCGGCGGCGTCCTTCTTCGCCTCCTCCGGCACCCCGAAGAGCATGATCCCGGAGATCCCCGCCTCGACCGCCTCGGCGGCGGCCTTCTTCAGCGTGTCCCGGGTGTGCTGCACGACCCCGGGCATCGCCGCGATCGGCACCGGCTCGCTCACGCCCTCGCGGACGAAGGCGGGGAGGATGAAGTCGGCGGGGTGCAGCCGGGTCTCGGCGACCATCCGACGCATGACAGGAGTGCTCCGCAGCCGCCTGGGCCGCGTACCGGGAAAGGATCCGTACGTCGACATACCACCTACGCTACGCCCGCCCCACCCGTGCCTTTGCCGACGGCGAGTCGGCCCGGAACGGCACCCGCAACTCCACTGAGCGGTGGCAGCGGCTCTGTCAGTGGGCTGGTCTACGTTGCCGACATGACCGACTGGATACACCGCGCCCTTCCGCATCACGAGGAGACCAACGTCGTCTTCTTCCGGGGGATGACCCTGGACGCACTGACACGTGGTCTCCTCGCCCAGCACCGCATGCCGCTCGCCTACGGCAAGGGCACCGACTGGGGCCTGCTGATGCACGACATGCTCAGCTGGGAGGAGAACGACTACGACGTCGTCGGCTACGGCCCGCTGAGCGCCGGCGGAGGCGAGCTGGTGGTGTTCGTGACCGAACCCTGCAGCGTCAAGGGCCACCGCCCGTCCTTCGAGTACCACCGGGACGGGCACCTGATCACCGCCTTCAGCTTCGAGGCCCTCTCCCAGCCGTGGGGAGAGCAACCCGACCTGCTGTCGCCCGCGCTCATGGCCGCGCGCCTGACCGGACCGGCAGCCGACCTCGACAGCACCGGCAACACGCTCAGGACAGCACAGGCCATCACGGACTTCTTCGCGCTGCCCGACCTGGCCTACGACGAGGTGGTGGCACCCGGGGGAACCGGCGGCCACGGCACGTCGGCCAGCAGCGGGAGCAGCGTCTCCTCCTCATAGTCGAGGTGGGCGTTCAGCTCGGCCGACATCGCCGCCAGTTCCGTACGAAAGCGCTCCGGGTCGGAGATGTGGACATCGGCCAGCAGCGCCGCCAGCTCACCCTGAATGCGAGCGACGGTGCGGTGTTCGCCGGCGAGCCGCTCGAAGACGTCGGCGAGGTGGGGGTGGTGCCGGGCGATCCCCGGGAACAGATGCCCGTCCTCGCTCACGTGGTGGAACTCCAGCGCCTGACAGAACGCCAGGCACCGCTGCCGGATTTGCAGCCCGAGCCCCGGCGGCGCACCGGCCGGTCCCGGCGCCGCGAAGTACGCCTCGGCCTCCCCCCGCACCTGCCGCAACTGCCCCCTCAGCCAGGTGTGCACCTCCAGCAGCTTGTCGGCCAGGGTCCGCACCTCCCCCGGCCCCTCCCACCCCTCGGGCTCGGCCCGCTCCAGCACCACCACCGGCAGCGGCCTGCTGGTGCCGGCCTGGTAGTCGCCGTACCCGGGCGCCTCCCGTACGACGTGCGCGAACAGCTCCTCGCGCCGCTCCCCCTCGGCGGGCACGGCGAGCGCCTCGAAACTCGAGGCGCCCATCTCCACCCGGACCAGGGGATGGGCGAGCAGGTTGTAGTACCAGCCGGGATGCCGCGGCCCACCGAGGTCGGACCCGACCACGAGCAGGGAGTCCCCGTGGCGGACGTAACCGAGCGGCGTGGTCCGCGAGGCCCCCGACCGGGCACCGGTAGTGGTAAGCAGAAGCAGATCCCCGCCTTCGAAGGGACCGCCGACCTTCCCCTCGTTGGCGCGGAACTCGTCGATGACGGACTGATGGAACGACGTGGGCATACGGTTCTGTGTCTCCAGGACGGCAGGCCACGGCAACGGCAACGTCACGTGCCGCGGCGTGCGAAGGAAGAATGAAGGGCAAGCACGAGACCGACGCGCGCGCGAGCGCTGCATCGGGCAACTCGAAGTCAGGGCGCGGAGTGTGAACGCATCACGTACCCCTTGCATGAAGGGCGCTCGCCCGATCGCCGGCCGGCCCACTGCTCTTTGACCGACGCCACGCGGCACCACCCTCATTACACGCACCGGCCCACCGGGCTGTCAACGCGAGTCCCGGACGCCGACGACGGCCGGTGTCAGAGCGGACGGCTACGGTGCGGTCATGAGCGAGACGCCCGGTGACAACCGCCGGCTTCCCCCTGCCCTGGCCGACATGGCCCGCGTCGAGATCGATTACGCCGACGGCGACGGAATCGACTTCGAGCCCTACGACGCCTTCGAACCGGCCGACGAGACCACACACTGGCTGCGCCAGTGGACCGGGAACTCCGCACTCGACGGCGCCGCCTACCGCGTGTTCGGCCAGGACGGCAGCGGTGGCCTCGCGGCCCTCTGGTACGGGCGCCCGGGGCGCCCCCTCGCCGAGCAACCCGTGGTGTACATGGGCTCGGAGGGCGAGTGCGGCGTGGTCGCCGACAGCCTCTCCGACTTCCTGTGGCTCCTGGCCGACGGCACCGGCCCGGCGGAGGCGGTCCTCTTCGGCCCCCGGTCCCGCCCCGACCCGACACTCACCGCGCTCGCCGAGCGCCACGCCACCACCCCACGCCGCCCGGCCGCGGACATCGTCGCGCAGGCCCGTACCGCCTTCCCGGCCTTCGCGGGGGACGTCGAGGCACTGTGCCGCTGAGCAGCCGCGGCAGCGAGGCGACCGCGGTCGGGCTCGGGCTCGGCCTCGGCCTCGGGAGAGCCTGCTTCCGCTCCCCCCGGAGGCCCGTCTTCAGGCCGCGCGAGCTGCTTCGCCGTGCGTCCCGCTGTCCGTACGACAGTCACGGCAGCGACCGGGATGCGGGGCGCGGAAGGCCCGCTCGCAGCCGTCACAGGTCTGGAAGGGCTCCGGCCGATCGACCACGCGCACCGAGACCGGTGCCGGTGCCGGTGCCGGAGCCGACGGAAGCGGCGGAGGCAGCAGTTCAACGAGCCGATAGGCGAGCACGCCGGCCGCGCGGCGCATCTCCGTGGGCAGGTCCGAGGTCAGCACGTGATGGACGACGTTGGCCGTGGCACCCCTCTCGAACCACCGGATGACATTCGGGACCAAGGTTGCAACGTCTCGGGAGGAGAGGGTGAGACGTTCGTCGGTACGACGCAGCCCTGCAAGGAGATCGACGGCTCGGTCGTGGAGGCGGCTACCCCTCGACACAGGCACAGGCACAGGCACAGGCGGAACAGCCACCTGGGCGACTTCCGGCGGCCTCAGTTCGACGACGGGCTCACTGCGCCGAGGCACCACCGCTGACACCCCCGGCACTGGGTCCCCCTCCTTCGGCGAGGCTTCCTGCGCTCCTCCCGACGACCGAGAAGCCGACGCCCCGCCCTCCCGCACCACCGCCACCGCACGTCGGCGTACGACGGGCGCGACCGCTCGCTCGGGCGTGTGATGGGCATACGTCCGCGTCACCAGCCGCCCGGTCTCCGAGCGCTCACGTACCCGCTCCAGATAGCCGTGCTCCTCCAACTCCCGCAAGCCGGAGGCGATCCGCTCCCGCCCCTCCGGGAAGCGCTCGGCGAGGGTACGGATGTCGACGAGGGCACTCTCCGGCAACGACAGGATGTGCGTGGCCAACCCGATCGCGGTCAGCGACAGCTGACGGTGCTGCGCGAGGTGATTGCCGATGACGACGTACTGCCCCGACTGGTGCGTGCGTACGTGGATGACACCGGAGTGGGTGGTGGACCGGCGAACGCCCTGACTCGGGCGCGCGGCAGCGTTAGTCTTCTGCTCAGCCATGGGGAAGGTCCTTTGCTTCCTCGTTGGTCAGGCCCCTGCGTTGGGAGTGCAAGTCCCGGGTGGGGGCCGACTCATGTCGTCTGGGATATTCCAGAGGCATCAACTCGCCTCGCCGCAGAGCCTGCACGCCGCAGCACCCCTCACGCCACCCATTCGGCCGCTTTTCACCCGCCCGTGTGATCAAAACCGGGTTTGGTCGGTTGGGTAGGTATTTACCAAGGGTTCTTTGGTCTTTTACCGCCCGCTGCCCCGACGGCCCACCCACCGGGTCCCGCCTCCCCGGCCTCCACTCCCAAGGCAGCCACCCACTGCTACGGTCCCGTGACATGACGCTCCCGACCTCCACGGACCAGGCCGCTGACCTGCGTGCGCATCCGGTCGACGATGTTCTCGACCACGTCGCCCGCTCTCTCCAGGTGCGCCTGCTCCCGGAAACAGTGGTCCGCAAGCGCCGGTCCGTCGGCGCACGGACACACCGCAACACCTGGGTCCGCATCGAGCGCCGCCTCCTCGGCAAGATCCCTGACCAGGGGTGGAACGGAGCCGAGTCCGCCGCCCGCCTCGAAGGTGTCGTGCAGCCCGCCTGGCACGGCTGCGTGGTCTGGCGGGACGCGGCAGATCCGGTGATGTGGCGCGCCGACGAAACCAGCCTCCTCCCGGCTGCCCCCGTAGGGCGTGCTGTCCTGAGTGACGCTCCCGAACTGCCGGACGGGTGGTGGAAGGCGTTGAACGCCTCACTGGACGCACTGGCGGCACAGACGACGGCGCGGGTGGCGACACCGGACACCGAAACCATCACCCAGGCACTGGTCACCGAGACCGTCCAGGCACTCGCCCCCGAGGTCGTGGACACGACTGTCCAGCGCTGGGCTCCGGCCCACGCCGACCTGAACTGGGCCAACATGACCGCTCCTGTCTTCAGCCTCTTCGACTGGGAAGACTGGGGAAACGCACCACGAGGCCTGGACGCCGCCTCCTTGTGGGCCAGTTCGCTGGCCGTCCCCACCCTCGCCGAACGCGTACGACAGGAGCGTCGGCACGACTTCGAGAGCCGGGACGGCAAGGTGATGACCTTGTTCGCCTGCTCAAAGATCCTCGGCCCGCATGCACACCCGCAGGATCCGCGGTTGGAACCCGCGCGACGTATGGCGGAGCGAGTCGTCGAGCAACTTCAGGCAGGCTGACCGCACGAATGGTCACGCAGGAGTCTCCGGTACTCGCGGACGGCTCCCTCATCAATCTCGCCTGCCAGGGCATCGACGAGTTCTCCCAGATGAGTGGGCTCGTTGGTCCCCACGGCCACGGAGCCCACCCGAGGAAGGTAATAAGCGGCCCGGAAGGCCGCCTGCACGCGCGTGAGCCGACCTCGGTCCCGCAGGAAGACGCGCGGATCGGCCCTGGACCAGACCGATGCGTCGGCACTCCCACCGAAGGGGCTCATCCCCCACACCGATCCGGCATCCACGCCCCACGCCTCGACGAGAGCGTCAGCGGCATCGAGCGTCTCCACTCCGACCAGCAGGCCGGCGCGGACCATGAGGACCGAGGGCCTGGGCGTGGCCGGGTCGACCAGAGCCAAAAGCGAGGACGGATCCCAGGAAGCGACGCCCCAAGCGGCGCACACCCCACTCGCCGCAGCGTTGTCCAGAGCAGCGCACGCCTGCGACAGCACATCGCGGTGACGCAGAGATCCGTTACGGAGCGAGTGTTCCGGGTTGTGAAGGAACACCAAGTCCGGCTCTCGGCCGAGTTCAGAGGCCGCCTTTTCCACGGCGGCGTACAACCGTGCGGGATCCAAGGAATGCTGTGCGCCATCCCGCCCCGGGAAGTAGCCGACCTTCGTAGAGACGGAGAAGCGCGACAGCAGATCGCTGCCTGCCCCTGCCAAGGCCCTGTGCGAGCCGAAGCCGAGGTAATTGCTGCTCGTATCGACAGCGGTCACGCCGAGATCAAGGGCTCCCGTCAGGAGGCGGCGCTCGTGACGAGACCGGTGTAGCCCGAGGACAATTCGGGGGTAAGCACCGCGCACAGTTCTTCCTCCACCAGGATCTCGGCAAGCTCTGCGGACTCCGCTCCGGCAATGGCGACCGCTCGCTCCAGCAGCACCGGCCTGCCACTCAGCAGTACACGTAGCGCAGGCAGAGCCTTAGCCGTGAAGGTGAGCTTCTTTCCCGCGGCCAGAACGTCAACCGTTCCCCCGTTCTCCAAGATCCGGGGAGGGAAGTGCGTGGTGCACACGACGCCGTCGAGAGGTCCGAGGATGTCCAGGTACGGAACGTGGCGCGGCAGGGTCGTCTCCTGCTCGTACACGCTCAGGAAGTCGGCAGGAGAGCGTTCGCCGGCCAACGTCGTGACGGCTTCGGCCAAAGCCTCGCTGTCCGGGCCGTTTCGACGGTCCAGGTCGTGCCGGAAGATCTCGCGTTCGCGGCACCAGTCGGCCAGCCAGGCGAGCCAGCTCGCCCCGGTGCGTTTGGTGATGCCGAACGTGACGTGAAGACTCTTCCCCGAGCCGCTACCGGTCCGCGTCGCCTGGTGCCAGTGACCTCGCAGGATGTGCATGACGTCGCCGGTCTTCAACAAGCCCGCCCAGACGATCTCGTCGCTCGGGGTGTCGTTGACATCGGCGTCCCGGTACATGGGCGCCACGCGGGACGTGGTGCGCACCTCCCACTGCTTCTCGCCCGCGAGCTGCACGATCACGACATCGTGGTCGTCCCAGTGCAGGGGGAATCCGGCCGCGTCATTCGTCGTCAGGTATGCGTTGACCTGGACCCGTTCATGCGACCACCACTGCAGGGCCCGGCACGCGACTTCCATCGTCGGATCGAAGACGTTGGCTTGGTCGAGGATGAGCGTCGCGCCTTCCCGCAGCAGTCGCCCGAGGCTACGCATGTTCACCATGGGGATGCTCTGCCCACGAGGGCTGACGCTGTCGGTGTAGTAGATGGCCGGGTGCACCTCCTCGCCGCTTTGGAAGCACCGGAGCTGCGGGCGGTTCAGACTCCTGCGCATGGCGATGTCGAGCAGTCGGTTCGGGGTCATGAGACGGGAGACGAGTTCATAGTCGTCCACGCTTCCCCGCGCGAAACCCTTGCCCAGCCCCTCCGCCCCGCTCCAGCCGAGCGCCGTCTCGATCGCGTTGATCAAACGATGTTCCATCGCACGTCCTCCGTAGCTTCGACCACGTGATGCGGACACGGTGGGACCGACCGGCCAGTTGCGTCGGCCCCACCGCCTGGCGCCTACTCGCCGTCGTGCAGGTTGCCGTCGCCGCCCGGCCAGGGCGCGTCGCCGGAGCTTCCGGAGTTGTCGGACCGGAGGTTGTCGTACCGGTCGTGGACTGCTGACAGTTCTACGACCGCCACCAGAAGGTCACTCCGGGCATGGCGCGGTGTCGTGCCCTCTTCCACCTCGTACTCCTCCTTCTTCGGGTCTCCCATCACGAGGAACGGGATTGCCACTCAGTGAAGGGCTCGCGCGTGCAGGCCGGAACGTTTCGAGGGGGTTTCTCCTCGGGCGCCGCCCTCCCCTGGCACGAATGCAACGACGTAGCCTCCCGACTACACCGTGTGAACGGACGGGAGTGATGACGTGCCCAGTGAGCCGTTGGCAGTCCACCCGCTGAGCTTCGTCCTCCATACGCGGGGCTGGGGGAAGGCCGAGTTCGCCCGGCTCATGCAGGAGCACGGGAAGTCGCTCGGCATCCCGCTGGCGACCAACCGGACGACGGTGTGGAAGTGGGAGCAGGGACAGGAACCTGACGCGGACGCCCAGCGGGTTCTCGCGAATCTGCTGCACGTCCCCTATGAACAGGTCCGTGCGGAAGTGTGGCCCCGGTGGCTCCCGGTATGGGAGGTAACCGGTCTGACGGCCCCGTGGACCGAGGCCGGCACCTTCGAGGCCCTCAACGAACTGGTGGGCAGCGGCCGTACGGATCGCCGCGCCTTCCTCACCATCACTGGCGCGGCCTTGACCGGCCTGGCAGCGAGCTGGGCGGACGCACCCGCCGCCTTCGCCTCCGCACTCAATGGCGACCGCGTCACGGACACCATGGTTTCGACGATCGAGCAGCGCGTCAGCACCCTTCGGGCACTCGACGACCAACTCGGCGGCGCCCGGCTCCTGGAACAGGCGCGCGGTGATCTGGCCCTGGTCACCGGCCTCCTCAGCACCGGCCGGTACTCGGACCGAATTCGCGTCCGCCTGTACGCGCTGGCGGCCCGTGTGTCACATCTGACGGGCTGGATGGCGTACGACGCCGGTCTGCGATCCGTCGGCCAGCGCTACTACGTCGGAGCCCTGCGCAGTGCCCGAACCGCCGGAGACGACGCATTCGGCGCCTTCATCCTCGCGGAGATGGGCGTACACGTCTCCGAAGCCGGACGCACGGTCGAGCGGGTCGCCCTGATCTCAACAGCCATCGACAACGCTCCCCACTCCCTGTCGCCGCGCACCCAGTCCTTCCTCCACCTGCACAAGGCGGAGGCGCTGTCACGCGACGGCGACCACCGCAGAGCCGGTACGACACTCAACCAGGCGGCATCCATGTGGGAGCGCCATACGACGGAGGAGAATCCGGACTGGCTCGACTGGTTCAACGAAGCCCAGTTGAAGTCGACCGAGGGCAAGGTCCTCTTACGCTCGGGACATGTGCAGCGTGCGACGGGTTCCTTGGAGTTGTCCGTCGCGAGTGCCGCGCCCAGAGACAGGGCCGTACGCTCCAGCCGCCTGGCCGAGGCGCGTCTCGCCGGTGGCGACCTGGACGGAGCACTCGACGCAGCGCACTACGGCGCGGCGCTTCTGGAGGACAGCGTGGGATCGGTACGGGCGCTGGACCGGCTGAAAGAGTTCTCCGGACGGCTCGAAGCGCACAAGTCCATCCCTTCCGTCCGTGAGTTCCGCGAACGTCTGCGAGCCCTGCCACCGCCATAAGGCGTCAAGCGCCTCGGAAGCCGCCGAGGGGAAGCCCGGCCCTCGGCGGAGCAATCGGCGCGCCTGCCAGGATGAACGGCATGACGACGATCGGCGGTGGGGTGGCGGCCGGTTTCGAACCGGTCCGCGAGGCGTTCGAGGCGAACTTCGCCCGGCACGGGGACATCGGCGCGGCGGTGTGCGTGTACCAGCACGGTCGGCCGGTGGTGGACCTGTGGAGAGGCATCGCTGACCCGGCGACCGGCCGCTCCTGGACACGGAACACGCTCCAACTGGTCTACTCGGCGACCAAGGGAGCGACCGCGACCATGGCGCACATGCTGGCCGAGCGCGGCGCGCTGGACCTGGATGCACCCGTGGAGAAGTACTGGCCGGGGTTCGCCACGAACGGCAAGGCGGACATCCCAGTGCGCTGGCTCCTGTCCCACCGGGCCGGCCTGGTCGCGCTGGACCAACCGGTGCCGCTGCGGGAAGCGTTGGCCTGGCACCCGATGGCGGCGGCTCTGGCAGCCCAACACCCCCAGTGGTCTCCTGGCACGGCACACGGCTACCACGGCCGGACGTGGGGATGGCTGGTCGGCGAAGTGATCCGCCGGGTGTCCGGCCGCTCGCCAGGCACCTTCTTTACCGAAGAGATCGCAGCCCCCCTCGGACTGGACTTCTTCATCGGCCTCCCGCCGAGCGAGCGCGACCGAGTCAGCCGCATGGTCTACCGACGCCCGGACATCGATCTCACCACCGTGCCCGACGAGTCGCTGCCCGACGACCTCCGCGACCAGGTCCGCGCCTGGCGTGATCCGAACTCGCTGAGCAACAGGGCGTACGCGGTCACGGAGCCGCCCGGGATCGACTTCGACTCACCAGAGGTGCAGGCCGCGGAACTCCCATCCTCCAACGGCATCGGCACCGCGCACGCGCTCGCCCGCATGTACGCCGCGCTGATCGGAGAGGTGGACGGCGTACGCCTGCTCGCCCCCGAAACTCTGGCATCGGCGACCAAGGAGCAGGCCGGCGGCCGGGATCAGGTGATGCTGATCCCGAGCCGCTTCAGCACGGGCTACATGCTGCCCACCGAAGCCAACCCGATGCTCGGTCCGCGGTCCTTCGGCCACACCGGCCGAGGCGGCTCACTCGCCTTCGCCGACCCGGAACATGGCATCGCCTTCGGCTACGTGATGAACCACGTGGTGGCGGGCTCGGACGATGTGCGTGCGGCTTCACTGGTCGATGCGGTGCGAGGTCTCGTGGCCCGAGACTGAGGGCTCAGCACCGAGGTCCAGCTCCGCCCATACGGTCTTGGAAGGCACCGGCTCGCACCGAACGCCCCAGCGATCCGCCAGTTCCTCGACGAGGAGCAGTCCGTACCCCGACTCCGCGTGCGCGGCGACAGTCGTCCGGGGGCTGACCGGCAGCCGGGCAAGTCGTGCGCCGCGACGCGTGGCTGACAGCGGCACCGAGAACTGCCGGAGCGGAACGCGGTGGGTGGAGATTCCCTGATTCATGTCACCCAGCGTGTTCGTGCGCGCATACGCTGTGAAGGCAGGTGGCCCGTGCAGTCGGTGGCTGTCCGTGGCGCGTCCGGTTCCGTCCGGGCTGCCCGGGGTGACCGGCCGCGACGGCCGGAGGTTGGCCCGGGGAAGGGCGCGCGGCGAGAGGGCGGCGGCATGACCGAGTGGGAAGCGGGGCTCGACGACGAAGAGGCCGGGGCGGTGATGCGGACCGTCGTACGGCAACTGAAGCTGTGGCGGGAGTCGGCCGGCCTCACCCAGGCGGAGTTCGGGGTGGCCATCGGGTACGGGGAGGAGCTGGTCTCCTCGGTGGAGCGGGGGCGGCGGATTCCTCGGCCGGAGTATCTGGAGGCGGCGGACGAGGCCATGGGTGCGGGTGGCAAGATCGCGGCGCTCAAGCAGGACGTGGCGGAGGTCCGGTACCCCAAGAAAGTACGAGATCTGAAGAGGCTGGAGGGCGAGGCGGTTGAGCTGGGGGCGTACAACAACTCGGTCGTTCACGGGTTGTTGCAGACGCGGGAGTACGCACGGGCGGTATTCAGCGCACGTCGACCGCCCTTCACCGCAGACGAACTCGAACAGCGGCTGTCGGCCAGAGTGGCCCGTCAGGAGATCGTCGGCGAAGGGGCGGCGCGCCCCCTCTTCACCTTCGTCCAGTGCGAGTCGACACTCCGTCGCCCCATGGGAGGCCGAGCGGTCATGCGGGGGCAGTTGGAGCGACTGCTGGAGGCCGCCAAGTACCCCAACATCGACCTTCAGGTTCTTCCTCTGGGGCACGAGGAGAACCCCGGGCTCGCCGGGTCGTTCAGATTGCTCAGGCTGAACGACGGCACGACGGTCGGGCACGTCGAAGTGCAGCACATCAGCCGGGTCATCACGGACCCGAAGGAAGTGCAGCTCCTCGAGATGCGTTATGGGAACATCCGGGCACAGGCTCTCAGCACACGGGAGTCAACGGCCCTCATCAAGAATGTGCTTGGAGAGACATGACCCTCAAGCCCTACTTCAGTGCCGAGCCCACGTTCGCGTGGATAAAAAGCAGCTACAGCACGGACGAGGGCCCCGACTGCGTCGAGGTAGCCACCCCGGACGAGAGCCACGTCCTCGTCCGCGACTCCAAGAACCCCGCAGGCCCCCGCCTCGATCTCACCTCAGGTGCCTGGGCGACCTTCCTGCCGTACGCCTCCGGACACTGACGGCCAACGCCCGAGAAGCGGGGCGCCCCGCAAGGAGCGCCCCCTCTCACCTCAGGTCGAAGACCGCCGCCTCCGCGCCCCCGGCCGCCGCTCGCTCGGCCGCGTCACCGGGTCGCCGGCCTCCACGGCCGCCGCGCGGCGGCGGGCGCCGAAGTCGGCCAGGGCCTCCGCCAGCTTGGTGACGGACGGCTCGGGGGACATGACGTCGACCCGCAGCCCGTGCTCCTCGGCCGTCTTGGCGGTCGCCGGACCGATGCAGGCGATCACCGTCACGTTGTGCGGCTTGCCCGCGATGCCCACCAGGTTGCGGACCGTGGACGACGAGGTGAAGAGCACCGCGTCGAAGCCGCCGCCCTTGATGGCCTCCCGGGTGGTGGCCGGGGGCGGCGAGGCGCGCACCGTGCGGTAGGCGGTGACGTCGTCCACCTCCCAGCCCAGCTCGATCAGACCGGCGACCAGGGTCTCCGTGGCGATGTCCGCCCGCGGGAGGAAGACCCGGTCGATCGGGTCGAAGACCGGGTCGTACGGCGGCCAGTCCTCCAGCAGACCGGCGGCCGACTGCTCGCCGCTCGGCACCAGGTCCGGCTTCACGCCGAAGGCGATGAGCGCCTTCGCGGTCTGCTCGCCGACCGCCGCGACCTTGATGCCCGCGAAGGCACGGGCGTCGAGACCGTACTCCTCGAACTTCTCCCGGACCGCCTTCACCGCGTTGACCGACGTGAACGCGATCCACTCGTAGCGGCCCGTCACCAGGCCCTTGACCGCCCGCTCCATCTGCTGCGGGGTGCGGGGCGGCTCCACCGCGATGGTCGGGACCTCGCTGGGGACGGCCCCGTAGGACCGCAGCTGGTCGGAGAGCGACGCCGCCTGCTCCTTCGTACGCGGCACGAGCACCTTCCAGCCGAACAGCGGCTTGGACTCGAACCACGACAACTGGTCGCGCCGGGCGGACGCGGAACGCTCGCCGACCACGGCTATCACCGGGCGGCCACCGTCCGGCGACGGCAGCACCTTGGCCTGCTTCAGGGTCTGGGCGACCGTGCCGAGCGTGGCGGTCCAGGTGCGCTGGCGGGTGGTCGTACCGGCGATGGTCACCGTCAGCGGGGTGTCCGGCTTGCGGCCCGCCGACACCAGCTCACCGGCGGCCGCGGCGACCGAGTCGAGCGTCGTCGAGACCACGACCGTCCCGTCGGAGGCGCCCACCTCCGTCCAGCACCGGGCCGACGCCGTACGGGCGTCCACGAACCGCACGTCGGCGCCCTGGGCGTCGCGCAGCGGAACACCGGCGTACGCGGGCACGCCGACGGCGTTCGCGATGCCGGGGACGACCTCGAAGGGCACCCCGGCCGCGGCGCACGCCAGCATCTCCTCGGCGGCGTACGCGTCCAGGCCGGGGTCCCCGGTCACCGCACGCACGACCCGCCTGCCGCCCCGCGCGGCCTCCATGACAAGATGTGCGGCATCCCGCACAGCGGGGACACCAGAGGTCGTTGACGTGCCGTCAACTACCTTCAGCTGGGGCGCGCCTGTGCCCGGATCCGACGGATCGGCATCCGTGTGCACTTCCGACACGCCCTGCTTCGCATGCGTGCGTACGACGTCGAGCACCTCGTGCTCGGCGACGAGGACGTCCGCGTGCGTCAGCGCCTCCACGGCGCGCAGAGTCAGCAGTCCCGGATCTCCGGGTCCGGCACCGAGGAAGGTGACGTGCCCTTGTTCCGGACCGGCGGGAAAGGTGGTGGGGCTCAATGTGCTCGCTCCCCCATCAGACCGGCCGCGCCCTGGGCGAGCATCTCGGTGGCGAGTTCGCGACCGAGTGCCATGGCCGCCTCGTGCGTTTCAGGCACGGGACCGGTGGTGGACAGCTGCACCAGCGTCGAGCCGTCGGTCGTGCCGACGACGCCGCGCAGGCGCATTTCCTTGACAGTCTGCCCGTCGGCCAGAAGGTCGGCCAGCGCCCCGACGGGTGCGCTGCAGCCGGCCTCCAGGGCGGCGAGCAGTGACCGCTCGGCCGTTACGGCGGCCCGCGTGAACGGGTCGTCGAGCTCGGCGAGCGCGGCGACGAGGTCCGCGTTGTCCGCGGCGCACTCGATCGCCAGGGCCCCCTGGCCGGGGGCGGGCAGAACCGTGTCGACCGACAGGAAGTCGGTCACCTCGTCGATGCGGCCCACCCGGTTCAGCCCGGCGGCGGCCAGTACGACGGCGTCCAGTTCACCGCTGCGGACGTATCCGATGCGGGTGTCGACGTTGCCCCGGATCGGGACCGTCTCGATCTCCATGCCGTGGGTGCGGGCGTACGCGTTCAGCTGCGCCATGCGGCGCGGCGCGCCCGTCCCTATGCGGGCGCCGCGCGGCAGGTCGGTCAGCTTGCGCGCGTCCCGGGCGACGACCACGTCCCGCGGGTCCTCGCGCTCGGGGATCGCGGCCACCACCAGGCCCTCGTGCTGCGCGGTGGGGAGGTCCTTCAGCGAGTGAACCGCGAAGTCCACCTCCCCCCGCAGCAGCGCCTCGCGCAGCGCGGCCACGAACACGCCCGTGCCGCCGATCTGCGCCAGGTGCTCGCGCGACACGTCGCCGTACGTGGTGATCTCGACCAGCTCAACGGGCCGACCGGTCACCTGGCTCACGGCGTCCGCCACCTGCCCGGACTGGGCCATGGCGAGCTTGCTGCGCCTGGTCCCCAGCCTCAGTGCCTTCTCAGTCATGCCGGCCCTCGGTTCTTCTCAGTGCTGTTCTCGGCGCGGGAGACGGAGGCCACCGTCTCGGGGTCGAGGTCGAACAGGGTGCGCAGCGCGTCCGCGTACCCGGCACCGCCGGGTTCGGCGGCGAGCTGCTTGACCCGCACCGTCGGCGCGTGCAGCAGCTTGTCGACCACACGCTTGACGGTCTGGGTGATCTCGGCGCGGTGCTTGTCGTCGAGCCCCGGCAGCCGCCCCTCCAGGCGGGCGATCTCGCCGGTCACGACGTCGGCGGCCATGCTGCGCAGCGCGACGACGGTCGGCGTGATGTGCGCGGCCCGCTGGGCGGCGCCGAACGCGGCGACCTCGTCGGCGACGATCCGGCGGACCATGTCGACGTCGGCCGCCATGGGTGCGTCCGCGGAGGCGTCGGCGAGCGACTCGATGTCCACCAGCCGCACCCCGGCCAGGCGGTGCACGGCGGCGTCGATGTCGCGCGGCATCGCGAGGTCGAGGAGGAAGAGCACCGGCTGCGGGCGCGGCACCTCGGCGACCGGCTCGGGGCGGCGGCGCTCGGGGATGCGGCCGACGCGCGTCGCCGTCGCGGCGAGCGCGGTGATCAGCTCGGCGTCCGCCTCGGCGCCCGGTCGCCCGGTCTCGCGCGACCGGTCCACCGTCGTACCGCTCGCGGCCCAGGCCCCGTGCTGCTCCAGCGTCGCCGCGTCCATGCCGGCCACGGCGGCCTCGCCCATGACGGAGAAGCCGGACGGGACGGCGGACAGGTCCAGCGGGCAGTTCTCGTCGGCGCCGGCACCCGGCAGTGGCGTTTCGGCGGACTCCCGTACGGCGGTGGGGGCGGCGTCGGCGGCCGGACGCCCGGCGGCCGACTCGGCCACGAGCACGCCCGTACGGCCCTCCACCGTCGCCGCTACGGCGTCCGCCGTGAGGACCAACCCGGTCGCACCGGTGCAGGAGACGGCCACGTCGGCACGTGTCAGCTCGGCCGGCACCGCGTCCATCGGTACCGCGCGGGCCAGCACGTCCGTGTCGTCGCCCTCGGAAAGGATCTGCGCGAGCCGCTCGGCCCGCTCGAAGGTTCGGTTGGCGACCACGATCTCGGCGACCCCGGACCGCGCCAGCGTCGCGGCGGCCAGCGAGGACATCGAACCGGCGCCGATCACCAGGGCCTTCTTGCCCCGCGCCCACTGCTGCACGTCGGCGCCCGCGGCGAGCTGCTCCAGGCCGAAGGTGACCAGGGACTGCCCGGCGCGGTCGATGCCGGTCTCCGAGTGGGCCCGCTTGCCGACCCGCAGCGCCTGCTGGAACAGGTCGTTCAGCAGCCGCCCGGCGGTGTGCAGGTCCTGGGCGCGGGCCAGGGAGTCCTTTATCTGGCCGAGGATCTGGCCCTCGCCGACCACCATCGAGTCGAGCCCGCAGGCCACCGAGAAGAGGTGGTGGACGGCCCGGTCCTCGTAGTGCACATAAAGATAAGGAGTGAGCTCCTCCAGGCCGACCCCGCTGTGCTGGGCGAGCAGCGTGGACAGCTCGGCGACACCGGCGTGGAACTTGTCCACGTCGGCGTAGAGCTCGATGCGGTTGCAGGTGGCCAGCACCGCGGCCTCGGCGGCCGGTTCGGCGGCGACCGTGTCCTGGAGCAGCTTGAGCTGCGCGTCCGCGTTCAGCGACGCCCGCTCCAGCACGCTGACCGGCGCGCTGCGGTGGCTGAGTCCGACGACGAGGAGGCTCATGCCGGCATCACGGCGGGCACGTCCCCGTCGGGTCCCTGGTCGGTGGAGGGCTGCTGCTTGCGCGCGGCGACGGGCGGTACGACGCCGGTGTCGGCGGCGGCCTCCTCGCCGGCCTTGCGCTGCTCGTGGAAGGCGAGGATCTGCAGCTCGATGGAGAGGTCGACCTTGCGCACGTCGACGCCCTCGGGGACGTTCAGCACGGTCGGCGCGAAGTTCAGGATGGAGGTGACACCGGCGGCCACGAGCCGGTCGCAGACCTGCTGGGCGGCGCCGGCGGGGGTCGCGATGACACCGATGGAGACACCGTCGTCCTGGATGATCTTCTCCAGCTCGTCGGTGTGCTGCACCGGGATACCGGCGACGGGCTTTCCGGCCATTCCCGGATCGGCGTCGATCAGCGCGGCGACCCGGAATCCGCGGGAGGCGAAGCCGCCGTAGTTGGCGAGCGCGGCGCCGAGGTTACCGATACCGACGATCACAACCGGCCAGTCCTGGGTGAGCCCCAGTTCGCGCGAGATCTGGTAGACGAGATACTCGACGTCGTAGCCGACGCCCCTCGTCCCGTAGGAGCCGAGGTAGGAGAAGTCCTTGCGCAGCTTCGCGGAGTTGACTCCCGCCGCCGCCGCCAGCTCCTCGGAGGAGACCGTGGGCACCGAGCGCTCGGAGAGCGCGGTCAGCGCGCGGAGGTACAGCGGAAGCCTGGCGACGGTGGCCTCGGGAATCCCTCGGCTGCGGGTCGCCGGTCGGTGTGTTCGGCCAGTTGCCACGGTGCTCCTGCGGGTAGAGCGGGGCTGTAGGCGGTCATACGTCCCTACATGACCGCCCCGTCGAATGCAGGCTATGTCTTTGTGAACGCGTGCACAAAGATGGTGTCCGATTTGCCCGGCCAACGTGACCGGGCTCACGCGCGCCCGGCGCACGAACCGGGAACCGGCGCATACGCGCACGCGTTCCTCTTCCATCGGGGGCAAAGCCGCACACGCTCCTCACGATCAACGCCCCCGAGACCAAGTCACCATCGATCCTAAGCGACCATCCGGACTACTTGTACTGGTCGGTCAGTGCCTTGCGCAGGCGTTCCTCGTTCACACGCCAGAAGGTGTGCTGCCTGCCGTCGACCAGGACGACCGGGATCTGTTCCCAGTACTCGTCGTGGAGTTGGCGGTCCTCGGTGATGTCCTTCCCCTCCCAGGGGACACCGAGGTCGGCACAGACCTTCTCGACGACGAGCTGTGCGTCATCACACAGATGACAGCCGGGTTTGCGGATGAGGGTGACGAGATGGTTCTCGGAGTGCTCGGGGGGCTGAGCGGGCTGCGCGGCCCCGTGCGTCTGCGGGTCCTGCGGGGCCTGCGGGCCGGCCGCGGGCTTTCGGCGGAAGAGGGGGCTCATGCCGGCCATTCTCCCGCGCCCGGCCGCCCTCGTAACGGTGCGGTCGTCCAGAGTTCACAGCCTCCGAACCTCTCGACTCCGAAGCCCCCGAACAAACTGGCTATGCTCACGGACATGGCCGCTCTTCGATGGCTCACCCCCCGTAGGCGCTCCGCCACGGCGCGGAGCGTGTTGGCAGGCGAGGCCTCGGCGGAGGCAGCACGCAAATCCGCGCAGTCCGCGGAGGCGACCGCCCCCGACACGGGCGCGGAGCCGCCCGAGTTCCCGGTCCACGGCGACGAGCGGGCAGCCGCCTTCTTCGACCTCGACAACACCGTGATGCAGGGCGCCGCGATCTTCCACTTCGGCCGGGGCCTGTACAAGCGGAAGTTCTTCGAGACCCGCGACCTCGCCCGGTTCGCCTGGCAGCAGGCGTGGTTCCGGCTCGCCGGGTTCGAGGACCCCGAGCACATGCAGGACGCCCGCGACTCCGCGCTGTCCATCGTCAAGGGCCACCGCGTCTCCGAGCTGAGGTCGATCGGCGAGGAGATCTACGACGAGTACATGGCCGAACGGATCTGGCCGGGCACCCGCGCCCTCGCCCAGGCCCACCTGGACGCCGGGCAGAAGGTCTGGCTGGTCACCGCGGCCCCGGTGGAGATCGCCCAGGTGATCGCCCGCCGCCTGGGTCTGACCGGTGCGCTGGGCACGGTGGCCGAGTCGATCGGCGGCGTCTACACGGGCAAGCTCGTCGGCGAACCCCTGCACGGCCCCGCGAAGGCGGAGGCGGTACGGGCGCTGGCGACGGCGGAGTGCCTGGACCTGTCCCGCTGCGCCGCCTACAGCGACTCCCACAACGACATCCCGATGCTGTCGCTGGTCGGCCACCCGTACGCGATCAACCCGGACTCCAAGCTGCGCAAGCACGCCCGGGAACTGGAGTGGCGGCTGCGGGACTACCGCACCGGCCGCAAGGCGGCCAAGGTCGGCATCCCGGCGGCCGCGGGCGTCGGCGCCGTGGCCGGCGGCACCGCGGCGGCCATCGCGCTGCACCGCCGCCGCCGCTGAGCCAAGTCAGGTGACGTACCCGCGGAACGCCCTCCTCAGTCCCGCTTCCTCACATCGGCCACAACACGCTCTGTAGTCACACCGAATTCGAACCGTTTCGGTCATTCACTGATCACTCTGTCGCATCCGATCGAGCGTCAATCGGGCACGGAAGCGACGTAATCGATGATTTGAGCAACTGGGCGTAGCAGTGCCTGCACGAAGCGTTATTCTCCTCAGACGCATTCCGGCACCCCACCTTCGCTACGACGGGTGAATGGTTCCGTACTGCACGTGATGGAAGCTCTGCCTCTGGGAGTCCCGTGTACCCACACGTCGGGGTTGACGCCTCGGGCCTGGCTACGCTGCGCGCAACGGTCAAATCAGCCCAAGACCTGTTGCGCGGCTTCGTCCCCACCGCGTACGCCGTCCCCGCCCTCGCCACGGCCACCGTCCCGGCCGGCCCTTGCTACGCACTGGCCGACTCGGGCGCCGCCGTCGGCAGACGCGCGCGGTCGTCCTCGTCCGGGGCCGCCGCCACCCACCGGCGCCCCGCCGCCGACAGCGACAGCGCCCGCATGATGGACCTGGTCGAACGGGCCCAGGCCGGCGAGGCCGACGCCTTCGGCCGGCTCTACGACCAGTACAGCGACACCGTGTACCGCTACATCTACTACCGGGTGGGCGGCAAGGCGACCGCCGAGGACCTCACCAGCGAGACCTTCCTGCGGGCCCTGCGGCGCATCGGCACCTTCACCTGGCAGGGCCGCGACTTCGGCGCCTGGCTGGTGACCATCGCCCGCAACCTCGTCGCCGACCACTTCAAGTCCAGCCGCTTCCGGCTGGAGGTCACCACCGGCGAGATGCTCGACGCCAACGAGGTCGAGCGGTCCCCCGAGGACTCCGTCCTCGAGTCCCTCTCCAACGCCGCCCTGCTGGACGCCGTACGACGACTCAACCCGCAGCAGCAGGAGTGCGTGACCCTGCGCTTCCTCCAGGGCCTCTCGGTCGCCGAGACCGCCCGGGTCATGGGCAAGAACGAGGGTGCCATCAAGACGCTCCAGTACCGGGCCGTACGCACCCTCGCCCGGCTCCTCCCGGACGACGCGCGCTGAGAGCACTGTCGACAATCACCTTCCGCGTTCCCCAAGTCACCCCCGGTGAAAGTCCGTTGAGACAGCGGTCCGATCATCCACCGTCCGTAACCCAAGTGCCGCGCCACTCGTTGTGCGGGATGCAGGCTCCCTGTGGTCACACCCTGGCCGACTCCGATCACACGATCGGGTGGTTCCGATCAGGGTGTGCAACCCTCAGGACCCCCTGGGGAGTCGACCGTCATGACGAGAGGAGGTGCCGCCAGTGATCGCGAACGTATCGGCACACCGGCGGGCGAACGCCTTCGCCCAGGCTCTGGAGGAGCAGTCCGATCCCGGGGCGGCGGCCGAGCAGTCCGGAGGTCCGGCAGCCGCCGGGTCCACCGGGGAACAGACCGAGCAGGGTCGTCTGTTGACCCTCGCCACCGGCCTGGAGACACTGCCCCGGCCCGAGCTTGATCCCGAGGTCAAGGTCGTCCAGCGGGCCCAGCTGGTGGCCGCGTTCGAGGCCATGCTCCAGGAGGGCACCGCGGGCGGGGCGACGGACCCTTCGGTTCCCGAACAGCGCCGGGCGCGCGGCACCCACCGGGCGGCCCCGCTGAAGAGGTTCCGGCCGCGCTCGCGGCTGGCCAAGGGCCTCACCGCGGGCGGGCTGAGCGTGAGCGTGGCCGCCGGAGCCTTCGGCGGAGTCGCCGCAGCCAGTTCGGACGCCCTGCCCGGCGACTCGCTCTACGGCCTCAAGCGCGGCATAGAGGACTTCCGCCTCGGCCTCGCCGACGGGGACGACGAGCGCGGCCGGGCCTACCTGGACCTGGCGTCCACCCGGCTGAACGAGGCACGCAGGCTGATGGAGCGCGGCCGCAGCGGCTCCCTCGACCACGAGTCCCTCGGTGAAATCCGCCGCGCCCTGTCCGGCATGCGGCACGACGCCTCCGAGGGCCACCGGCTGCTCAGCGCGGTCTACGCCCGCGACCCCGACTCCCTGGCCCCCATGCAGGCCCTCTCCACCTTCTCCCGCTCCCACCGGGAGGCCTGGGGAGCCCTGCGCGACCGGCTGCCCGTGCAGCTCGGGGACGTCAGTGAGCAGGTGTCGTCGGTGTTCGACGCCATAGAGGACGACGTGGCGCCGCTGCAGTCCATGCTGCCGCAGCCGCCGGACCGGGAAACCGGCGGCGCGGACGACGGCCGCCCGGGCAGCTCCGGATCGGCGACCAGCGACGCCCCCGGCTCCGGCGGGCACTCGTCGGCGCCCAGCACCGGCGACGACGGCACCTCCGAGCGCGGGCGCACGGACAGCGGCCGGCCCAGCGAGTCCACCGGCTCCGGCCAGGAGAACGACGGCCTGCTCGGCGGCGGCACGGGCGGCCTGCTCGACCCGCCCAAGGACAGCGGCCCCGCCTCCCCGTCCACGGGCGACAACACCCCGCCCGCGGAACCGGACGTCACCCTCCCGCCCCTCCTCCCGGACCTCCTGCCCGGCCTGGGCATCGAGGCGGACGACGCGGAGTGAGCATGATGGGGGTGCCCCTGCGCGAGGGGCACCCCCATCGTCGTCTCAATCGTCGTCTCAGAAGAACACGGACCTCCGCTGCACCAGCAGCTTGTAGAGCGTGTGCTGGATCTGCTCCCGCACCTGATCCGTGAGGTTGAACATCAGCATCGGGTCCTCCGCCGCCTCCGCCGGATAGCCGTCCGTCGGGATCGGCTCACCGAACTGGATCGTCCACTTCGTCGGCAACGGCACCGCACCCAGCGGCCCCAGCCACGGGAAGGTCGGCGTCAGCGGGAAGTACGGGAAGCCCAGCAGCCGCGCCAGCGTCTTCGCGTTGCCGATCATCGGGTAGATCTCCTCCGCGCCGACGATCGAGCACGGAATGATCGGCGCCCCCTGGCGCAGCGCCGTCGACACGAAACCGCCCCGCCCGAAACGCTGGAGCTTGTAGCGCTCGCTGAACGGCTTGCCGATGCCCTTGAAGCCCTCCGGCATCACCCCGACCAGCTCACCCTGGGCGAGCAGCCGCTCGGCGTCCTCCGCGCAGGCCAGCGTGTGCCCCAGCTTGCGGGCCAGCTCGTTGACCACCGGCAGCACGAACACCAGGTCCGCCGCCAGCAGCCGCAGATGCCGGTCAGCCGGATGGTGGTCGTGCACGGCGACCTGCATCATCAGGCCGTCCAGCGGCAGCGTCCCCGAGTGGTTCGCCACGATCAGCGCCCCGCCCTCGGCCGGGATGTTCTCCACGCCCTTCACCTCGACCCGGAAGTACTTGTCGTACACCGGGCGGAGCATGGACATCAGCACCTGGTCGGTGAGCTCGGCGTCGTAACCGAAGTCGTCGACCTCGTAGTCACCGGTGAGGCGGCGGCGCAGGAAGGCCAGGCCGCCCGCGACACGCCGCTCCAGCCCTCCGTCCGCGCCCGCTTCCACGTCCTCCGACGACCGCGGCTCGGGCGTCACGGCGTCGTCGCCGTCCTCGGCGGCCCCCCGCATCGGCAGCGGCTGCACCTCCCGGACCGGCACGGCCTCCGCCGAGCCCTTGCGCCGGCCCCCCGCGCCGCGGCGCCGGGCCGGGCGCTGGGCCGCGTTCCCCCCGCTGCCACTGCTGCCGCCGCTCCCCCGCGACCGGTCGTCGTCGAACGGAATGACCTTGGCGTCCGCCATCGTTGATGCGCTCCTCAGTTGGCGCTCTGCGTCGGGAGGTGGCCGCTGCCCCGCAGGGACAGCTCCGCGATCCGGTCGACGGCCCCCGCGAGGGCCTCGGGCGGCAGCAGACCCGCGCCACGGCCGCGCGCGAACTCCGCGAACGCCCCGGCCGTCGAGTACTTCGGCCGGAAACCCAGGGTCTCGCGCATCTGCGTGGTGTCCACCACCCGCCCGTGGGTGAGCAGCCGGATCTGCTCGGGGGAGAAGTCCGTCATCCCCAGCGTACGCACGAGCGAGCCCGCCCAGGTGACCGCGGGCAGCAGCAACGGCACCGTGGGGCGGCCCAGCCGGCGCGAGCACTGCGAGAGCGTCAGGACACCGTCGCCCGCGATGTTGAAGGTGCCGCTGTTCAGCGTGGACCGCCGCGGCTCGTGCGAGGAGATCCGCAGCACCTCGATCACGTCGTCCTCGTGCACGAACTGCAGCCGCGGGTCGTAGCCGAACACCGTCGGCAGCACCGGCAGCCCGAAGTACGAGGCGAGCGGCGTGTCCGCGGCCGGCCCGAGGATGTTGGCGAACCGCAGCACGGCCACCGCGACGTCCGGGCGGCGCCGGGCGAAGCCCCGCACATACCCCTCGACCTCGACGGCGTCCTTGGCGAAGCCGCCGCTGGGCAGCGACTTGGGCGCGGTGGTCTCCGTGCAGACGGCCGGGTCGCGCGGCGCGGACCCGTAGACGTTCGTACTGGACTTCACCACGAGCCGCTGCACGGCCGGCGACTTCTGGCAGGCACCGAGCAGCTGCATCGTGCCGATGACGTTGGTCTCCTTGACCGACGTACGGCTGCCGCTGCCCAGCGGGGTGCCCGTGACGTCCAGGTGGACCACCGTGTCGGCACCCGTCTCGGCCAGGATGCGCCCGATCGCCGACTGGCGGATGTCGGCCTGGACGAATTCGGCTCCGCCCAGATGGTGCTCCGGCGCGACGGCGTCGACGCCGACGACCCGGTCCACGTCGGGATCACGCTGGATGCGCCGGACGAACCGGCCGCCCAGCTGACGGGCCACTCCGGTCACGAGCACGACCTTGCCCAAGATCAGCGCCTTCCTTCCGCCCTGCTGCGTACCCTGCCGCGTTCCCCGCCTGCGGGCCAACTTAGCCGGTCGGTGTTGCGCTGTGACGACCGACGGACGCGGCAAGTGACGAGATTTCGCGCCCGGCCCGGGCCCGGTACGACTGTGGCCCCCCACCGGATGCGGTGGGGGGCCACAGACCACGCTGACGGCGCAGCGTCGCTTACTTCTTGTTGCGACGCTGAACGCGCGTGCGCTTCAGCAGCTTGCGGTGCTTCTTCTTGGCCATCCGCTTGCGCCGCTTCTTGATAACAGAGCCCACGACTACCCTCGCTCACTTCTCATCACTCGGTTGGTGAGCGCCATGGGCCCACACGACCTACGAGGGGCCAGCCTACCCGCCCGAGCGCTGAGCTCGTAATCGAGGTCGTCAGGCCGTTTCCACCCCCACGTAACTCTCCCGGAGGTACTCGTGAACCGCTTGCTCCGGGACGCGGAACGACCGTCCCACCCGGATCGCGGGCAGATGACCGCTGTGCACCAACCGGTACACGGTCATCTTGGACACGCGCATCACCGAGGCGACCTCCGCCACGGTAAGGAACTGAACCTCGTTCAGAGGCCTTTCGCCAGCTGCAGCCATGACACACCTGAACCTTCCGCACTCGACGGCCACCGGCTTCCCCTTCCGGTGACTCTTCGTCGCTGCGTGCTCACTCCCCAATGTAGGGGCGGGTGATGCGAATGGGGAAGAGGTGCACCCATCGCTTCCCTACCGTGACAGACACGCCCGATTGAGTACGTAGCGGGTAAGCGGCCGGTAGTACTCAGACCGCACGGCGTCATCAAGTGGAACGACGACGGACACGGACCCCTCGGCCTGACCGACGAAGAGCGCGGGATCGTCCGTATCGGCCGGCCCGATCGCCTCGAACCCCAGCTGACCTGCACCGCAGACCCAACCATGGTCCCCGATCACCAACTCGGGAAGCGGCCCGCCGGCCTCGGCCGCGGCAGCCAGCGCGGTACGAACCGGGAGCGGCGAATGCGTGTGCGCGCCGGGCTCACCACCGGCGCGCCCGGCGCCGGGTTCCCGCACCAACGCGACTCCCCGGACGTAGTCGAGGTTGTACGTGCGTAGACCGAACCGGGTCGTTATGTCGACACGGCGACCCTGCGCCGGGGTGAGGACGGCACATCCCGCCGCCGACAACGCCTCGGCCAAGGCGGCGTAGAAACCGAGCAGCCGATGCGGGTGCCCGGTGCCGAGGAGCACCGGCCCGCGACGCTGAGCGACGGCCGCGAGCCGTCCGGCGAACGCGTCCAGGGCCGCCAGCGTCCGGTCCGGATCGATCACGTCCTGGCCCGCGGTCTGCCGCGGATCGGCCGAAACCCCGCACCTCTCCGCCATCAGCCCGAGCAGCTCCCGGTGCCCCCAGTCCCGCTCCGGATCGATCCCGATCAGCACCCGCGGATCCCGCGCCGCGAACAACCGGTAGCTCCGCAGACTCACCTCCCGGGAAGTCGCCACCACCCCGGCAAGCCGGACGTCGAGAAGATGAGCCCGAAGAGCTCGACGGGTCAGCACGGGACTGATGCTGCCGGTTCCACCCGCCTCCCGACTGAGGAACGCAACAACCTACCCACGGTCGGCGTAACGTTCCCGCTCTCCCCAGCTGCCCCAGCTGCCATAGCTGCGGGCAGTCGTGCCTCCCCCAGTGCCTGAACGGCCTGGGAGGTGCCCCCAGGGCGGCACGGGTGGGCGCAGCGGCACCTCGGCAGCGCCGAGCCACGCGTCCCACCCCCGCCCAGCCCGGACGCCGGGCAACCGATAAGCGAGCCCGCTACGCCAACAACCCCCGCAACGGAAACACCGCCCGCCGAGCCGCCACCACCGCCTGATCCAACCGATCCGCGGGGTCGTACCCCGCCTCCCACGGCGCCCACCCCACCGGCCACCGCCCATCAGTCATCCGCATCGGCCCAAGCTGCCGCGTCCGCGCGAACACCTCCTGCCGCCACCCCTCCGGAATCACCGTCTCCGGCTCCACCGGCCGCCCCGCCGCGATCCCCACCAGATGCGTCCACGACCGCGGCACCACGTCCACCACGGCGTAACCACCGCCCCCCAGCGCCACCCACCGCCCCCCGGCGTACTCGTGCGCCAGCTCGTGACACACCACCTGCACCGCCCGCTGCGCGTCCAGCGACACCGCCAGGTGCGCCAGCGGATCCTCGAAGTGCGTGTCCGCACCGTGCTGCGTCACCAGCACCTGCGGCCGGAAGTCCGCCAGCACCTCCGGCACCACCGCGTGGAACGCCCGCAACCACCCCGCGTCACCGGTCCCGGCCGGCAGTGCGACGTTCACCGCTGCTCCCTCGGCGCACTCCGCCCCCGTCTCCTCCGGCCAGCCGGTCTGCGGAAACAGCGTCGCCGGATGCTCGTGCAGCGAGACCGTCAGAACCCTCGGGTCCTCCCAGAACGCCGCCTGCACCCCGTCCCCGTGGTGCACGTCCACATCCACGTACGCGACCCGCTCGGCCCCCAGCTCCAGCAGCCGCGCGATCGCCAGCGCCGCGTCGTTGTACACGCAGAACCCGGACGCAGCGCCCGGCATCGCGTGGTGCAGCCCGCCCGCGAAGTTCACCGCGTGCAGCGCGTCCCCGCGCCACACCGCCTCCGCCGCCCCCACCGACTGCCCGGCGATCAGCGCGGACGCCTCGTGCATCCCCGCGAAGGCCGGGTCGTCGACCGTCCCGAGCCCGTACGACGCGTCCGCCGCGCCCGGCTCCAGCGACGCCGCCTTCACCGCGTCGATGTAGTCCTGCCGGTGCACGAGCCGCAGCGTCGACTCCCCGGCCGCCCGCGCCGCGACGACCTCCACCTCCCGGTCGAGCCCGAGGGCGCCGACCAGACTCCGTGTCAGGGCGAGCCGGACCGGATCCATCGGATGCTCCGGCCCGAAGTCATAGCCCGTTACTGCCTCGTCCCACATCAGCTGTGCGCGGCCGCTCATGCCCGCCACCGTATCGGTCCGGTTGAGCCTCGAACGACCTGGCGTACACGACCGTCACCAGCACCAACACCATCGGTACGAGCATCGCCCCGCGATAGCTCCAGGCGTCTCCGAGCGCACCCACCAACGGCGAACCGATCAGGAAACCGACGTAGTTGAACACGTTGAGCCGCGCCACCGCCGCGTCGGACGCCCCCGGACCGCCGTCCCTCTCCTCGGCCAGCCGCCCCGCCGCCGCGAACGTCTGCGGCACCAGCACGCACAACCCCAGCCCCAGCAGCGTGAACCCGAGCATCCCCACCCAGGCCCCGGGCGCCCCCGCCACCACGGCGAACCCACCCGCCGCGACCACGGCCCCACCCCGCACCACCGCCACGGCCCCGAACCGCCGCACCCCGAAGTCCCCCACGGCCCGCCCCACCAGCGTGGTCACCATGTACACGTTGTACGGCACGGTGGCGAGCTGCTCCGAACTCCCCAGCACGTCCTGGAGGTACTTGGCGCTCCAGTTGGAGACGGTCGAGTCCCCGATGTACGCGAACGTCATCACCAGGCACAACGGCAACAGCACCTTGAACCCGACGCCCGCACCCTCCGCCGCCTTGCGCGACCCACCCGCCCCGACCTCGCCGGCACCGCCACCGTCCCCGTCGAGGTACCACCGGCTCCCCACCAGCGCGAGCGGCAACAGCACCACCACGACCGGCAGATACGACACCCACAACGCCAGGTCCCAGTGCGCCCCCGCCCAGGCCAGCGACGCTCCCAGGATCCCGCCCAGACTGTACGCCGCGTGGAAACCCAGCATGATGCTGCGCCCGTACGCCCGCTGAAGACTCACCCCGAGCATGTTCATCGAGGCGTCCAGCGCCCCCACGGCGAGCCCGAAGAAGCCGAGCGCCACGGCCAGCGCCGCCACCCCGTCCCCCGCCCCGACGCCGAGCAGCGCCAGCAGCACCACCGGCTGGGACCACCGCAGCAGCCGGCTCGGCCGCACCCGCCGCACCAGGCGCCCGGTCACGACACTTCCGACTCCCGCCAGAATGGGCACGGCGGCCAGGAAGACGGGCAGCAGCGCGTCGGAGACCCCGTACCGGTCCTGGACGGCCGGGATCCGCGTCACCAGCAGAGCGAAGGCGACGCCCTGGGCGAAGAACCCGAACGCCAACGAGACCCTGCCGCGCCGCAGCACATCCGTCATGGCGGCGAGCGTAGAGCTCCCGCTTACCCGTGGGTAGATCCAGCCAGAGATGAATTCTGCTCAACTTTTCCGGTCAGGTCGTCAGCAACCCCGCCAACTCCCCCATGTCCTGGAAGAGCCGGGTGGCCCCGGCCAGCTTCCCGGTCGGCGTCATCGCTGTGAACCCGTACACGTCCATCCCGGCCGCGACAGCCGCCCGCACACCCAGCGGACTGTCCTCCACCACGACGCACCGCTCCGGCGCGAAGCCCATCCGCTGCGCGGCGTACAGGAACAGATCCGGGGCGGGTTTCCCCCGCCCCACGTCCTGGGAGCTGAAGATGTGCTCGTCGCCGAACCACCGGTCCAGCCCGGTCTTCCGATGCCCCACCCGAATCCGCTCGTGGCTCCCGGAGGACGCCACGCAGTACGGCACCCCGTCCACCGTCAGCTTCTCCAGCAGGCCGACAACCCCGGGCACGGCCTCCAGGTTCTCCTCGAACGCGGCGAAGACTCGCCGGTGAAACACGTCGTCGAAGTCCTCGGGCAGCCTTCGCCCCGTCCGCTCCAGGACGAGGTCATGCACCCGGTGCATCGCGGCACCCATGTAGTCCCGCAGGGAGTCCTCGTACGACGTCGGATGCCCCAGTTCGCTCAGATAGCCGGCCAGGAGCCGGTTCGAGATCGGCTCGCTGTCGACGAGGACGCCGTCGTTGTCGAAGATAACCAGGTCGTAGCGCATACGGAGACACTAAACGACCCTGAAACGCAGAAAGCCCCGCACCGTTCCCGGTGCGGGGCTTTCTCGCAATAATTGTTCGGCGGCGTCCTACTCTCCCACAGGGTCCCCCCTGCAGTACCA